>JAZRPK010000086.1:0-46230 GCA_045649145.1 Clostridia bacterium | reverse complement strand
CGGAGCACGTCTTGTAAGTTGTCCTACCTGCGGCCGTTGTCAGGTGAATATGATTCCCGTTGCCGAGGAAGTGAACAGAAGAATTGCAACAGTAAAGAAGAATATTACCGTTGCGGTTATGGGTTGTGCAGTTAACGGCCCTGGGGAAGCAAGGGAAGCGGACATCGGTATAGCCTGCGGAAAAGGTGAAGCGCTGATGTTTAAGCACGGAGAAACTTTAAGGAAAGTTCCCATTGAAATTGCGGCAGATGAACTGATGAAAGAAATAGAGGAATTATAATGGAAAATTATACTTTGAGAACGGCTTTTCCAAATGCTCCTTGTCCGGACGTTTTGGCAAATGCAGAAGTTCTGAATATTAAAGCCGATGTAAAAAAACGCAGTATATCTGCAGATGTCATATTTAATGATATTGCAGATTATTCTGATGTGGAAAATTTTATAAAAGAAGTGGAAAAAAATTACGGCTTGACTCAGTTTGAACTGAATATAACTTTCCGCATAGATTCTTCCCGTGAAATTGAGTGTGTAAATTATTGCGTTGATGTAATAGGGGAGAAAAACCCTCTGTGGAGAGCCGTTCTGGATAGTTGTATTATCGAAGTCGATGATGACGTAATCAAAATAAGCCTGAGGCACGGAAACCGTGAATTAATGGAGAATGAAGCGGTTGATAAAACTATTTCTTCTCTTTTGGAAAACAGGTTCAATATGAAAAGAAAAATAGTTTTTGATGTCAATGAAATGGAAGTAGAAACCACACTTGCACCTATTTCAGCACCGAAAACGGATTCAGCACCCAAGAAAATTGTTTCCTTTGCAACGGAGGGTGCCCTTATAGGCAAACCCTTTACTCCGAACGACTTTACAGAAATTAAGGAAATTGATAACTACACGGGACAATGTATGGTCTATGGGGATATTTTCGGCATTGACTGCAAGGAAATCCCCAAAATCAAAAAAACTATTGTTTCCTTTTACATAACAGACTACACGGGCTCCCTTACCTGCAAGTGTTTTGTACCCATTGCTGCAACAGACGAGGTCAAGGGTGCGCTTAAAAAAACAGGTACAGTTGCAGTCCGCGGAAAAGCGGAAATGGATAGCTTTTCCCACGAGCTTACAATTATGGCAAGGGACATTATCCCTTATTCCATGCCGAAAGAATCGGATAATGCCGAGGAAAAGAGAGTTGAGCTTCATTTGCATACACAAATGTCGGCAATGGACGGCGTCAGCTCTGCCAAGGAGCTTATTAACCGTGCTGCAAGCTGGGGGCACAAAGCAATAGCCATCACCGACCACGGTGTTGTACAGTCCTTCCCCGACGCATTAAAGGCATCATCAAACAACGAAAAGATAAAAATTATCTATGGTATGGAGGGTTATCTTGTCGATGACAGCAAGGGTATAACCGAAAACGCCAAAGACCAAACGCTATCTTCCGATTTTGTTGTATTTGATATAGAAACCACAGGGCTTACCTGTGGCAAGGATAAAATTACAGAAATAGGTGCAGTTAAGATTTCCGGTGGTGAGGTGACAGAGCGTTGGTCAACCTTCGTTAACCCCGAAATCCCAATACCTGAAAATATAGTAAGGCTTACAGGCATTACAGACGAAATGGTCGCCGATGCACCTACCATAGACAAGGTAATAGGCGAGTTCCTGAAATTCTGCGAGGGTGCTGTACTTATTGCTCACAATGCCGCATTCGACACAAGCTTTATCAAAGCCGACGCAAAAAAGTACGGATACGAGTACGACTACACAACTATAGATACGCTTGTACTTGCACGCTGTCTTTATCCCGAGCTTAAAAATCACAGACTGGATAACCTTACCAAGCATCTTAAGGTTATACTCGAAAACCACCACAGAGCAGTAAATGACGCAAAGGCAACTGCCGATGCGTTTATTAAGATGCTGGAGGAATTAAAAGGTCGGGGTATTTATAACATAAATGACCTTAACACCCACTTTGATATGCGAAAAGCAGCAATGCGTACAAAGCAATATCACATAATTCTGCTTGCAAAAAACCTTACAGGTATACGAAATCTCTACGAGATAGTATCCGCATCACAGCTTAAGTATTTCTACCGACAGCCCCGTATCCCACGCAGTCTTATCGAGGAAAAGCGTGAGGGGCTTATCATCGGCTCGGCGTGCGAGGCAGGAGAGCTCTTTAGTGCCGTAGTTGACGGTGCAAGTGACGAAAAACTTTCCAAAATTGCAGATTTTTACGACTATCTGGAAATTCAGCCAATCGGCAACAACGAGTATATGATACGCTCAGAGGACCACCCCCATGTTAATACAGACGAAGATTTACAAGAGTTTAACCGCAAGATAGTCGAGCTTGGCGAAAGGACAGGAAAGCCTGTCTGTGCTACCTGTGATGTGCATTTTATTGACTCTGAGGGTGCAGAGTTTCGGAAAATTTTAATGCACTACAAGGGCTTTTCCGATGCAGATTTTCAGGCACCGCTGTATTTTCGTACCACAGAGGAAATGCTCCAGGAATTCCAATACCTCGGAGAAGAAAAGGCATATGAGGTTGTTGTTAAAAACACCAATCTTATTGCAGATATGATAGAGCCTGTACGTCCTATTCCCACTACGAAATGTCCGCCCGAAATTGACGGCGCCGAAGAAGATATAGTAAACGACTCGTTTAATAAGGCTAAAGCAATCTACGGCGACCCGCTCCCTGATGTTGTAAAGGAGCGTCTTGACAAGGAGCTTTACTCCATTACAACCTACGGCTTTTCGGTTATGTATAAAATCGCACAGGAGCTTGTGCGAAAGTCATTGAGTGACGGCTACTTAGTCGGCTCGAGAGGCTCGGTCGGCTCGTCCTTTGTAGCGTTTTTGTCCGATATAACCGAGGTTAATTCACTACCCCCGCATTATGTATGTCCCAACTGCAAAAATGCCGAGTTTATGCCTGTCGGAACGGGACTTCACGGCTGTGACCTTCCCGACAAGGACTGTCCCGTATGCGGAACAAAATATAAAAAAGACGGCCACGATATCCCGTTTGAAACCTTCCTCGGCTTTAAGGGCGACAAAGAGCCTGATATTGACCTTAACTTCTCGGGCGACTATCAGCCGACTATACACAAGTATACCGAAACCTATTTTGGTGAGGGGTATGTCTTTAGAGCAGGCACAATCGGCACTGTCGCCGAAAAGACTGCGTTTGGCTACGTTAAAAAGTATGCCGAGGAGCACGATATAACGATAAGAAATGCCGAAATGAAGCGTCTTGCCGCAGGCTGTGTTGGTGTTAAAAGAACGACAGGACAGCACCCTGGCGGAATTATTGTTGTTCCGTTTAAGAACGATATACACGAATTCTGTCCTGTACAGCACCCTGCCGATGACCCCAATTCAGAGATTATAACCACTCATTTTGACTACCATTCTATCGACCAAAATCTCTTGAAATTGGACGAGCTTGGGCACGATGACCCGACGGTTATTAAGATGCTTTATGATTTAACAGGTCTTGACCCGCAGTCAATACCCTTAGACGATGCTGAAACGATGAGTCTATTTACATCCTTAGACGCTCTTAAGGTGACCGATGATATTGGCTCAACAGTCGGAACATACGGCGTTCCCGAGTTTGGTACAAAGTTTGTGCGTCAGATGCTTGTGGACACAAAGCCTACCACCTTTGCCGAGTTGGTTAGAATTTCTGGACTTTCGCACGGTACTGATGTGTGGCTTAATAACGCACAATACTACATCAAAGAGGGCTACACAACGCTAAAAGAAGCAATCTGTACCCGTGATGATATTATGCTCTACCTTATATTTAAGGGTGTCGAGGCAGGCCACGCATTTAAGATAATGGAATCTGTCAGAAAGGGCAAGGGACTTACTCCCGATGACGAAGCTGCCATGCGTGAGGCAAAGGTTGATGAGTGGTACATCGAGTCTTGTAAAAAGATTAAGTATATGTTCCCGAAAGCGCACGCAGTTGCATATGTAACGATGGCGTTTCGTATAGCATATTACAAGGTGCATTTCCCCACGGCATTTTATATTGCGTATTACTCGGTACGTGCAGACGATTTTGATGCAACTATTATGGCGAAAGGACCTGATGTTGCACGTACTGCTATGGCACAGATTTACGAAAACAAGAAAAACGGAACGGCTGCACCCAAGGACGATAACCTGCTGCCTATTCTTGAAATCTGTATCGAGATGTACTCACGCGGTATAAACTTTGCTCCGATTGATATTTATAAGTCGGACGCTGTTAACTTCCTACCCACAGAAGACGGCATCAGACCGCCGCTTTCGGCATTGCCGGGTATGGCGGAAAATGCAGCAAGAAGCATTGTCGAGGCAAGAGCTGACGGCGAATTCCGCACCCTTGAGGATTTAAGGCAGAGGACAGGTCTTACCAAAACGAATATTGATATGCTCTCGCAGGAAGGGTATATTGACCTTCCTGAAACCGACCAGATTACAATGTTTGATTTATAAGGAAAACCCACTTCATACGAAGTGGGTTTTTGAGTTGGTTAATATCTCGTATCAAATTGGGACAAAAATTTACCGTTATAACAAAAGAATCGTCATTATAGCATTAGGCTTGGCACCTACATATTAAGTAAAACAACTGATATTATCCCCGAAATATATCCGATTGTTTGAGTCTTTGACATCTTTTCCTTGAACACAACAAGAGCAAGAATAAATGTCAACGACATATCAATCGCCGATATTGACGGAAACAAAATCGCAGTAGGCAACATCGCCGTAAGTACCATTACAAGAAAATTCACCATACCATTTACAAGCCCTGCAGGTGCCGCATATTTAACGCATTCACCCAACATTTTCTTTTTATCTCCTTGCACTCCCAGCCCCAAAATAAAAAATAATACAAAAACTATAGCAAGGGCTATTATCATAAATTCACTCTTATATCTACCATCAAATGTCATCTGTTGAATTTTTTGTGTTATCGTAAGGAATCCATTACCTAAAAAACACAAAATCGCAAATATTAACCATTTGAACGAAAATTTCATGTCATTATTTTTTTTAACATTTATTAATATAAGTTCAAAAATAATTAACACTATTCCAATATATTTTGAAATTCCGATTGGATCATTTAATACAATCATTCCGAATAAAGTAGGAATTACCAATGAAATCGAAATTACAAGTGCTGTAAGCGATATCGGTCCATATTTCATAGCTTTAACCGTAGAAAAAGATGTAATTCCATATATAACCCCAAAAATAATCGAATATGGTAAAATTTGGTGTGTAAAATATAGCTTACCGCCTGCTGAAATCACAAAAAATATCATAGCAAAAAAAGCAAACGTTGCGGAGTAAAAATATGGATTTATCACTCTTGCTTTTGTATTAAATTGTTTTGACATAAAGTTTGCAAAAGTTACTCCCGCAGCTGCCAAACACAAAAATATATATTCCACCAATTATCACCTTTTCTCTTTTTTATTTCATCAAAATTCTATAGTTCCAACCGTAGGCGGTGCAGACGGTTTAGATGCAACTTTTCAAAGGCTTCTCCTCGAGGAGAGGCTCCACCACAGGCGGTGGTGAGGTGTAGATTGCGAAAGCAATCGTTGTTTTTCGACCTCATCCGAGTTGCTTCGCAACCCACCTTCCCCTCAAGGGGAGGCTTTTTTGATTTCGACTTTTTTCGACATCCATACTATAAAGACTGTATAATCTAGATGCCAATGTACATCATACTCTGTCGTCGTACATTTCCATTGCCTTGCAAATGTCGTCAAAGCAATTGCATTTTCCATTTTTAACATAAAGATATGATGTTGTCATACCACTTACAAGGCAACTCTTTACGTCAAGACCTGCCAAAAGTCCTGCACAAAAACCAGAGTTAAAGTTATCTCCTCCGCCGGTAGTTTTCTTCGGTTTTTCGCACAAAACCCCCTGAACTTCTACCTCACCGCCGTCAAATACTGCAGCAGAACTATCAACGGGGTGAATTATAACCGTGCCAATACCTGAAAATTCCTTGATTGCTCTTGCTATAGGCAATGAGCCTTCGTATTCACCGTCGCACAAAACTGAGTGCATTACCATTGCCTCACTTTTATTAAGTCCGAGATATGTGGGGGCATATTGACTATAACGGCCAAACATTTTAAGAGCCGCCTTTATCTCTTCGGGACTGCGTTTTGCACAATCTGCAATATCTATATAAATCTTTCTATCCTTTTTTTTAAGTTTAGGCATTACGATTTCAAGGAATTTTTCATATATCTCATGGAAATGCACAAGATAACTCCAGTTTACAAGGGTGATAATATCTGCATCCTCAAAATATTTAACAAGTTCTTCAATGCTCACACGTTCAATTAAATCCTTCCATGTAAGCTGGCTGATTTCTTTAATATTACTCATAATAATCTTTCCGTCTTCAAACTCAAAAAGATATGAATATCCGGGTTCACTTACTGTTATTGTTTTGCAGTTTTTATGCAAATCAAATACAGGATTAACTTCCGGGTATCCGAGAGCGCCAACGCAAGTACAGTTTACACCCATATTTGCAAGGCCGTTAATGAAATGCGGTCCGCATCCACCAAAATCTGTTTTTTCAAAAACAAGTTCTACATTTCCGCTTCTTCCTGCAAGACTTGTAATCTTTTCACCAAATTTATCAATAGTTGAAAAATATGTACAATTACTTTCATCCGCACGCGTTTTAACGGGTTTTACCACATAATCAACAAAGCCGTCAAACCCTGCACTTACAAATTTAGACTGCACTATTTCTTTTTTTTCTTTAAACTGTTGTGAATATTTCATTTCAACCTCCAAAATTATCATTTTTCGCAACCCACTTCCCTCTCAATGGGAAGGTTTTTGATTTCGACTTTTTTGACATTCTTTATATGCGGGACAGACGGTTTAGATGCAAAGCTTGTCTGCGATAGTTCGTGATAAGCTAAGACCAAATATTTTTTCACTTGATGCTTTTAATTAACGGATACAAGGTTAAAAAGCGAATAATATTAGCTGATTTTTGCCCTATATTGAAAAGCCGAATTGTTTCACTTGGCTCAATGGCTAAATTGTTTTTTCAATTTTAATTTTTCTTACAAAGGCTGCTTTATGACACAAACCATCGTCGCCAACATATCTCAGATTATTATAAAGAACTATAAATGTATCTTCACTTAGTTTATCTACAAAAGTATTGCTATAACTTATTGAAGCACCGAATTTGGCACTAAAATCTTCAAGACCTTCTGCCCTGCATTCTTTCAAAGTTTTCCCTATAATGCTGTAAGACCCACTCCATGTTTTTCCGTTATCCTCTGAAATCTTGAAGTGAACACCAGGTCTGCCATATACAACAACAGCAACTCCGTTATCAAGCGCAACCACATGTGGCGTTACGCTTTCATCTGAAATAATTTCAGGTTTCGACCATGTATATCCATTATCTTCCGAGATGCAGACAGCGGTACCAAAAGGCTCAACATCAGTACACAAATCCATTCGCATTGCACATATAATTATTCCATCAGGCGTCATATTTATCGAGGCTTCCTGACCGTCGCCTGTATATCCATAAGGTAAGTCAACACTTTCCGCTATGGTACCTCTCTTTTTCCATGTGTGTCCGCCATCTTCCGAAGCGAGCAAATATGCAACTCCGCAATAATGGTCGGAAACATCCGGATGCTGGCCGTATGCATAAGCACCTAAAGAACCGTCGGCAAGTTTAATCACAGGGCCAAAATACGGATTTTTAAAAATACATTGTTTCATTCTTTCTTCAACATCAACAAAGCTCTCTCCCGTATTACCTTTCGTGTTAACCAGAATTTCTCTCTCAGGAAAATCTATTTTCACGGGATAAATCTTTGGTTCGCTGTCTTTGTTTGCATATTCGAGTATTTCAAATCCTTTGGATGTATCCGGAATGTCTCCATATCTGTAACTTTTCATTATCGCTTCTTTTGTGGGGTATAAGAATTCTTTTTGCGCCTTAACGCCTTCTATAGCATTTAAATTTTTCTTTTCACGAAAAGCAATAATTGATTCTTCAGTCTCTATGTAAGGATTATCAATTCCGTTTAAAATTCCTATATCAAATTCACTTTCACCGTCTTCAACAAAGTACCATGTGTCACCATTGTCATCAGATGCGTAATACAAATTCGGCACCACCTGCATATTATCAGTGTCACCGCAATCAATTTCACCATTAAATCTGATAATAAGCCTGCCGTCAATATTGCGCCACATTCTTGGAATAGCATATACTCCCCATTTTTTTGTTTCTTCATTGATAGGAGGAGAAAAAACAAGCTTTTCTTCTCCCATGACTATTTTCACTGGCATACAATCACCCATTTCATCCTTCCACCATCTTCGGTAGTTCGCCTCCCTTTAGGCAAGTGAGGCATTTTTTGTTCTCAACTTTTTTCGTCATCCCTTATAGTCTCGTATCAAGTAAGGCTAAAAATAGGACACTTACTGTTTTATAATCAATTCATTTCTTTCAACCGGTGTCGTCAAATCAATCGTTTCAAAACCGACTGCCTTTTTTCCGTCTATCAGGAACTGTACGTTATTTATCCCCTCAATTTCTGTAACCGAGTTTACTATCGAATAAACTGCAATCTGCTCCTTTTCAGGTGTGCCCTTATGCTTATCGATAAATCCGCCTGTCATATTTATATACGCTGTACCGTCGGTTACCTCCACAGAAATCAGCTTTGTATCAGGTGAAAGGGTTGCACTTAGCCCTTCCTTTTGAGTACCCTTTATCAGCTCTGTCACCACATACTGCTCAATCGGTACAGTATCGGTTATTTTTACATTGCGCCACTGTGCATCAAGCTGTCCATCCTCTGCCACAAAATACAGCTTGATATTTCTGTTGTCGCTCGTGTTGGTGTCAGTTTCGAGGTTAATATCCCGGTCGGCAAGATAGTCTATACGGCTGTTATCCGGTGCAACCAGTTCTCCGCCTGCTACCGTTACCTTAACCGATGTTACATTGTCTACACTGCAAAGTGATTTCACCACCGCATAGGTTGCGAGCAGATTTTTTGTGTTATCGGTGGTCAAAAAATCCTGAGTAAAATCAACAGTCAGACGTGTTGACTCCCTTGAGATAGTCCATTCGGTGTTCTTGGACATAATGGGCAAACTCCCGCTCACGGCAGGACCTCGGCGAAGAGCATCCAGCACACGGTCGGGAAGCTCCGATTCCTCATCAAATTTGATATCTCTTGCTTCAACGGAAATTGACGTGGAGTTTTCGTTAATAAAATACAAGTTGGCAGAAAACACCTCATCATCATTTCCCACATTTATAATTGTAACAGTTACAGACAATAATACTGCCAGCACCAAAAGCGTACCGATTATTTTTTGTCCTGTTCTCATATACTTTTTTCCTTTCCGGCTCGGCTAAATAACCGATTATGCCTCTGCTCTTCTTAGTGGAAGATATATGACAAATTTACTGCCGCCCAGTTCAGATTTATCTATCTCTATTCTTCCGCCGTGCAAGAGGACTGCCTCTTTCGCAATAGCAAGTCCCAAGCCTGTTCCGCCCGTCTCACGTGTACGTGAATCGTCAAGGCGGTAGAAGCGTTCAAACACCTTCTCCCGCTCTTCTTCGGGTATGCCCTCCCCGCTGTCCGAAATGCTTACCGCAAGCTCTCCTGCTTGTGTGGTAAGCTCCATCTTTACTGTTCCGTTCTCGGGAGTATATTTGATAGCATTGTCGGTTATATTATAAACCGCCTCCCAAATCCTGTCGTAGTCTATCAGCACGGGAGCAATATCGGCTGAATCAAAATCTCCGCACAAAAGAATATGCTTAGCCTCTGCATTCGGCTTTAGTCTGTTCATTATGGCATTAAGCATTACGCTGAAGTCAACAGGCGTAAAGGTAGTCTGCTCCTCCTCGTTACCGATTTTGGTAAGAGTCAAAAGTCTTTCAACTATTCTGGTGAGTCTGTCCACCTCATTTGAAAGGTCTTGCAAAAACTCTCGTATCATATCTATATCAGGCTCGGTTGTATCAACAATACTGTCGCAGATAAGTTTAATTGTCGCAAGTGGAGTCTTAAGCTCGTGCGATACGTCTGATATAAACTTTTTATGCGTTTCGTCGATATTTTCAAGTGCCTGACACATCGAGTTCATTGCCTCCGAAAGCTCGACAAGCTCACTATCACCGCTGACATTAAGACGTGTTTTATAGTTGCCGTTGGATATTTCTTTTGCCGCCTTGACAAACTCGTCAAGTCTTGATGTTACGATAAAGCTCATTCCCAGACTCAGCATTCCCACCAGAATACTAATCAGCACCGAGAAGATTATCATATTCATCTTAACGTACGAAATGGTCTTATCTATATCATCAATCGTTTCTACAAGGTATACGACTCCTATTATCTTTCCGTCCTTTGTAACCGGTACAGCAACCGACATAATTGTGTTGCCGTCGTCAGACTCGCTCAAGGTTTGAGCTTGCTCACCCTCCATAGCGGTGTTTATTATATCACGCATCAACACCTTGCCCTCGAGTGACGCTTCTTTATTACTGTCGTATAAAACAGTGCACGAAGGGTTTACCGCCAACGCACGAATTACAGTTCCGGATATAATCTGCTCTATCTGCTTGTCCGCCCCGTCCTTGATATTATCAGGTGCACCCGAAACGGTATCGGCAATGATATTTGCCTTTGCAAAAAGCAGTACCGATTCATTAGAATGCAAACTCTCGCCAAGGACACCTAAAATGTATATACTCATCAATGACAATGTTATTAAAATTGCTACAAAGTATGTAAGCATCATAATCCATCGCATTGACGTAAACCGTTTTTTAATCTTGCTTATAATAATATCCAACACCCCATTTGGTTCTTATATATTCAGGCTCTGCGGGGTTTCCCTCCACCTTTTCTCTTAGCCTTCTGATATGCACGTCAACCGTTCTGACGTCACCGGGATAGTCAAACCCCCATGCAATATCAAGTAAATTCTCCCTTGTGTATACCTTGCCCGGATGCTTTAAGAAAAGCTCTAAAAGGTCAAATTCTTTTCCGGTAAGCTCGATTACCTTGCCCTTTATAGTAACACGTCTGAAGTTGTAGTCAAGCTCGATATCGCCCGAAACCATAACGTTGTCATTCTCTTTCGGCTTAGGATTTACTCGTCTTAAAATCGCTTTAATACGTGATGTCACCTCACGGATATTAAACGGCTTGGTTATATAGTCATCTGCACCGTATTCAAGCCCTAAAATCTTATCAATATCCTCACTCTTTGCAGTAAGCATAATAATAGGTACATCAGAAAAGGCTCTCACAGTACGGCAGACGGTAAGTCCGTCCATCTTCGGCAGCATCAAATCGAGCAAAATAAGGTCTATGCTCTCATCGTGTGCCAGACGCACCGCCTCCTCGCCGTCAAATGCGGTTACCACCTGATAACCCTCCTGCTCAAGATTATACTTAATACCCTTTACAAGTAGTTTTTCATCATCTACAACCAATATTTTCATCTATGTTACGCTCCTTTTTCAACGCACAAAATACTTATTTTATATTATATCATCTGCGGTAATATTTTTCCATAGTTTTTTGTAAAAAATATTGCGTTATTTGTTGCAAAATAGGTTTTTTTCGGCTATAATTTATATATAGATAAAAATTGTCTGCTTTTTATGCAGACGGAAAGGCAGCGAAATTACATATGAACAGAAGCCGAATTACAGCTATACTGACTGTGTTGGTTATATTGCTGTGTCTCTCATTCCCTGCAGGAGCAGAGCCGACTCCAACCGCGACACCTGCACCCTCAGGCGAGGTAATAGAGGAAACTGCCGAAAGTGCCGTTTTCCCCGAGCCACGCGCAAAGGCAGCCATTCTTTATGATTTGAAGGGCGGCAGGGTGATTTACGAAAATAACGCAAGCGAGCGCAATTTCCCCGCTTCCATCACTAAGATTATGACGGCAATGCTTGCTTTGGAAAAGGGCAATCTTTCCGACATTGTCACAGTTTCCGATACCGCACTTGCCGATATTACATATTTACATTCAAAGATTGACCTTAAAAAAGGCGAGCAGATGTCGTTGGAAAACCTGCTGACAGCACTTTTGGTCAGCTCGGCAAATGATGCCGCAAACGTGATTGCAGAGTACATATCAGGTGACATTCAAAGCTTTGTCGCTTTGATGAACGAGCGTGCAGCCGAGCTTGGAATGACGGGTACACATTTTGCAAATCCTCACGGGTTCCATGACGAGAACCATTATACAACTGCTGCCGATATTTTAATAGTAACACGTGAGGCACTTAAAAACGCAAAATTCTGCGAGCTGGTTAAAATTAAAACCACTAAATTACCCGCTACTAACATTAGCGACGAGCGTATGCTTTCGTCCACCAACCACCTTATCAGCAGATATCGTAACACCTTCCACTACTACCCGTATGCAACAGGTGTTAAAACAGGTTCAACAGACGAGGCAGGAAGTTGTCTTGTTTCAACTGCTGAAAAGAGCGGCGTATCACTTCTTTCGATAGTTTTGGGCTGTGAAAATCCCGACCAAAAAGAAAACGCATACTCCTTTGTGGATTCAAAGGCAATGTTTGAGTATGTATTTGAAAATTATAAAAGCGTAACGATAGCAACAACATCTGATATCGTTTCCGATTCCAAGGTATATGAGGCAAAGGACAGCACGAGAGTTGCACTCTCGCCGTCAAAGGACGTAGTTATGCTACTTCCTAAGGATTATTCGGAAGAACGCATCAAAACGGAAATCAAGCTTGCCGAGGATATAAGCGCACCTATTGAAAAGGGTGTAAATCTCGGTACTGCTACATATACATACGAAGGAGCAAGTGGACTTTCCACGAACGCTATTCAGGTTGACCTTTTGGCGTCAAATGAAGTTAAACGTGACCATCTCCTGCACTTCCTGCACGGAGTAGGCAAAGTGCTGTTAAGCCCGTTTGTACTTGTTCCGCTCATACTGATTGTTGCATTTCTTCTTATGAATGCAATAAACCGCAATAAGCGAAGAAAAATCCGCCGCAAGAGAATGAAGTCCCAAAGACCCGCACAGCGTACATCCTCTGCATATTCTACGCAATCACGCACACGAACCACAGCACGCCGTTCCACCTACAACGGTAGAAGCGGCTCAACCTACAGCAGCAGAAGCAGCTCAGGTCAGTACGGTAGCCGCAGGCCGACCTCATCGTCAACTGCAACACGCACCAGACGTCCGTCGTCAAACCCGCCACGTACTCCCGACCCGTGGGACAAATACAGATAATAATTAAAGGACATTGAGCCTAACGGTTCAATGTCCTTTTTCTTTATTTCTCCAATGCGTGAATTTTCTCAATTCTGTTTTGGTGTCTGCCACCCTCAAATTCTTCGCTGAGGAATGTGTCGCAAATCATAAATGCAAGCTCTCTGCCTGTAACTCTGCCGCCAAGGCAAAGGATATTTGCATCATTATGCTTTCTTGTCATTTTTGCAGAATAGACATCACCGCAAAGTGCAGCACGTATACCGTCTACCTTATTCGCCGCAATGGATATTCCTATACCTGTTCCGCAGATTAATATGCCTTTTTCATATTCGCCGTTTGCAACAGCCTTTGCTACCTTTTCTGCTATATCAGGATAATCACAGCTGTCCTCGGAATATGTACCGAAGTCGAATAGCTCTGTTCCCTGCTCTTTAAGATATTTTATAATATGGTTTTTAAGCTCAAAACCGCCGTGGTCACTGCCAATTGCTATCATTATTCTTCCCCTTTCGCTTCTCTTTCACGCTCCGCCTGCGATTTCCTTAAGTACACAGGTGCAAGCTTGCTGTATTCTATAAATTCCTTACCCTTTGCAGCGACAGCCGCAGACGCTGCCATCTGTGCATTGAGATTTGCGGGTGCAAAAAGTGCCATTTCGCCAAGCATTTCTTTTATTCTTTCTCTGAAAACAGGCAAGCCGTCGCCAAGGAAAATTGTTTTTACACCCAGTGACCTGATATCATCACAGCACTCCTCTATGGTTAGTGCTCTGGGAGGGCGTATTTCCTCAATCATACCGTCATTAAAGCGGTATACTGCATTATATACCTCGCCTCGTCTGGCGTCCATTATGGGACAGATGAGCTTGTCGGTAAATGGTATATTATACGCCATTGCCTCAAGAGTCGAAACTGCCGCGCAAGGCTTATTTGCCGCGTGAGAGAGTGCCTTTACTGCCGAAACACCTATTCTTAGTCCCGTAAATGAGCCAGGTCCGGTTACAGCGGCAAAAAGGTCAATATCCGATACCAAAAGCTCGCTTTTATTAAGCACCGACTGTATCATAGGCATAATCGTCTGGGAATGTGTCAGTTTATTATTAAGTATCTCCTCGCATACAAGCTTTTCGCCGTCGACAACAGCCGCCGTTGCTACTTGAGAGGATGTATCAACTGCAAGAATACGCATTATTACTCCTGCTCCTTTATCTCGATTTCACGATAGTCCTCGTGAATGTTTATATTACGTCTTATCTCTATCTCAATACGGTTTCGGGGCAATAAATCCTCTATCATAACCGACCATTCTATAATGCAGATACCGTCTGTGAGGCAATCCTCAAAGCCGATTTCGTACATTTCACCGCTGTCTTCTATCCTGTACGCATCAATGTGAAATACGCTTACAGGTGCATCATAGCGGTTTATAATAGTGTATGTAGGACTCGTTACGTGTTCTGTTACACCAAGAGCAGAGCAAAGCCCCTTAGTAAATGCAGTTTTGCCCACGCCAAGCTCGCCGTTAAGGCATACAACATCGCCTTTTTTTAGCTTTTCCGCAAGCTTTGCCGCAAGCTGCTCTGTTTCCCTGGGACTGTTTGATTTATACAGCATTAGAATAACCCCGTAATCTTACCGTTTTTGTCTATGTCTATTTTCTCTGCAGCAGGAGCTTTCGGGAGTCCGGGCATAACCATTATATCGCCCGTTTCAACTACCACAAAGCCTGCACCATTTGATACTCTCACCTTTGATACGGTAATATCAAAGCCCTCAGGACGTCCTAACATTGTCGGGTCATCGGAGAGTGAATACTGCGTTTTTGCAATACATACGGGCTTTTTATCAAGTCCGAATTTCTCTAAAGCCGCAATCTCCTTTTCCGCTTTTTTGGTATATATAACTCCTGAGCCGCCGTAGATGTTCTTTACTATCTTTTCAATCTTGTCCTTAACAGGCAGGTTTTCGTCATAAAGAACCTTAAAGTCCGACTTTTGCTCATCAATCATTTTAATAAGCTTCTCGGCAAGGTCAATTCCGCCCTCGCCGCCCTTTGCGAACACCTCGGAGAGTGATACCTCAACGCCGTATTCTGCACAAGCCTTTCTTACAGCGTCAAGCTCGGCATCGGTATCGGTATCAAAGCGGTTTAAGGCAACAATTACAGGCACGCCGTAGCTTTGCATATTCTCGATATGCTTTTTTAAGTTTACTACACCCTTTTCAACCGCCGAAACATTCTCCGCCTTAAGCTCAGCTTTTGCAACACCGCCGTTATATTTAAGCGCACGAACTGTTGCGACAATAACAATCGCATCAGGCTTAAGATTGGCAAATCTGCACTTAATGTCCAAAAACTTCTCTGCACCCAAATCCGCACCAAAGCCTGCCTCTGTAACTGCGTAATCTGCAAGCTTCATAGCAAGGCGAGTTGCAGTAATACTGTTACAGCCGTGTGCAATATTGGCAAACGGTCCGCCGTGGATAAAGCAGGGAGTATTTTCAAGAGTCTGAACAAGATTAGGCTTTATTGCGTCCTTCAAAAGTGCGCACATTGCACCCTGGGCATTAAGGTCCTTTGCAAAGACAGGCTCACCGTCCAAATTATAGCCGATTATAATATTACCGAGTCTCTCTTTAAGGTCCTCAAGTCCGTCAGCAAGGCACAAAATTGCCATAATCTCCGAGGCAACCGTAATCATAAAGCCTTCCTCACGGGGTTTGCCGTTTATCTTGCCGCCAAGTGCTACTACAGTTTCTCTAAGAGCTCTGTCGTTCATATCAAGAACTCTTTTCCAAACGATGTTGGCAACGTCAATATTTAATTGATTGCCCTGATGGATATGGTTATCTATCATTGCAGAAAGCAGGTTGTTTGCGGCTGTTATTGCGTGCATATCACCAGTAAAGTGAAGATTGATATCCCCCATCGGTACAACCTGTGCATAGCCGCCGCCTGCTGCGCCGCCCTTTACACCCATTACAGGGCCCAAAGACGGCTCTCTGAGTGCAAGGACGCATTTCTTACCTATTCTTCTGAAAGCGTCGCCAAGTCCGACGGTAGTAGTGGTTTTACCCTCGCCCGCAGGTGTTGGGTTTATGGCGGTAACCAATATCAGCTTTCCGTCAGGCATCTTTTCAGAACGCTGTAATACGCTTTCTGACATCTTAGCCTTAAATCTGCCGTATTGCTCAATTTCCTCCTCGGCTATTCCGAGTCCCTGGGCAACCTCTTTAATCGGAAGCATTTTTGCGCCCTGTGCAATTTCGATATCACTTAACATCGCTCTCACTCCTTATAATAGCTTTTGACATAAATTTCGCCTTATTTACAACAGCCCTGATATGCTCGCCCTCGCCGATTATACCGTTTTCATCTGATGCCGTTACGTTAAATACAATTCTTCGGTCGATAATCTCTTTAACCGTAGCCGTTGCAATAATCTTTGAACCGACTATACTGGGTGCAGTATGTGTTATTGAAATGCTGCAGCCGACTGTTGTATAACCGTCGTCCAGCTCCTTTTCAACAGCAGCAACAGCCGCCGCCTCAAGTGCAGCAACCAATGCAGGTGTCGCAAAGACCTCCAGCGAGCCGCTTTTCATCGTCTTCGCCGTTTTGGCATCGTCTGCAATAACCTCAAAGCTACCTTTCATTCCTGTCGTAATCATAGTTGAAACTCCCTTTTTTATCTGACATTTAACAAAAAAACAAGGCTATACCCTATTCACTTGCAAAAAAGCATTTATGGTACAGCCTTTATTTACTAATTATTATTACTGTTTGCTGTTAAAGTATACACGGTCGTCGTGAACCTTTTTAAGCAGCATATCCAAACGCTTTTCAACATCGCCCAAAACATCGTCAGCGTACTGGTCGCAGTCTATTTTGATTTCCATTGATCTGGTCTGAGCATCGTTTACAAGCTGGTTAGCCTGTTCAACAGCCTGTCTTGTAACCTCGTTTTCGTCAATCATCTGACGAACCTTGTCCTCAGCATTCTTAACCATTGTCTGCGCACGGGTTTCAGCCTCAGAGAGAATTCTCTGTCTTTCTTCCTTAACCCACTTTGCCTCTTTAAGCTCCTCAGGGAATACAAGGCGCATTTCCTGAATATAGTCAAGAAGATCCTCCTTGTCTACCAAAATTTTTCCGCTCAAAGGAACAACCGGTGACTTTTCAATGCTTTCTTCCATCAAATCAATAATTTCCAAGATTTCCATAACCCCATACTCCTATCACTTAAATATACTTTTTTCTTATGTCCGGAATAATTATCTCCGGAACAAGTCCCTCAAGAGAGCCGTTATACTTTGCAACCTCTTTAACCATACTTGAGCTTATGTATGAATAACCCGAATTGGTCATCATAAACATGGTTTCAAACTCGGGATTAAGCGCCTTGTTCAAGAGTGCCATCTGGAACTCGTATTCAAAATCGGCTACAGTTCTTAAACCCTTGATGATTACAGTTGCATTTTTTTTCTTGAGAAAATCAACCAAAAGCCCGGAAAAAACATCACACTCAACATTGTCAATATCTGATATTACTCTGTCTATCATCTGTCTACGCTCGTCGATTGTAAAAAGCGGCTTTTTGTTTATGTTATCAAGCACACCTACTACAACCTTGTCATAAACCTTGGCTGCACGTTTTATGATGTCAAGATGTCCGTTTGTTATCGGGTCAAAGCTGCCCGGATAAACTGCAATTCTCAACGTGCTTCACCCTCTTTGGTAAACAGTAATATAGCTTCTTCCGTATTTCTTTTGCTTTAATACGGAAAGACCGTCAAACTCGCAGTGCATATCCGTATCATCGCTTTCCAAAACGATAATACCGCCACTTTCGAGCCGGTCATTTTCAACAATGTCCGCGAGCACAGGCTCGATAAAACCCTTGTTGTAAGGAGGGTCTAGAAAAATTATATCAAAGCTCTCACGAGAGGTACGAAAGTAATCCTGATAAGTCATATTAAGAATTCTGACACCGTCGCCGAAATTAAGCGACGCTGCATTCTTTTTAACAACCTCAACAGATGCCTTATCAGCATCAACAAAAACTACTCCAAGAGCACCTCGGCTCATTGCTTCAAAGCCGAGCGCACCGCTGCCTGCGAACAAGTCCAAAACCTTACTGTCCGCAATATACCCCTGTATTAAATTAAACACCGATTCCTTAACCCTGTCGGTAGTAGGACGTATCCTGTCCCCCTCAAAACCGACAAGCTTATGCCCACGGCGGTTGCCTGAAATAATTCTCATTACCCACACTCCCAAGCTACTTCTTATATTGTATAATATAAATGCAAAAAGGTCAACCTTTTTCAAAAAATTTTTTAACTTTTTTACATTTTATTGTTTTTAATTGCAGCTTTTTCACTTTTTATTGTTAATTCATTACAGAGTTTTGAGCTATTATATTAAGCGCACGGGACTTAAGGAGCGTATTTTCGTTCTTTTCAAGCTTAGAGTCCTCTCTTAAAAGCTCTTCTGCCGCATTTTGCGCCATAACGAGTATATCGTTATCTTCGAAGAGATTTGCTATCTTAAGCTCAGGAAGCCCATGCTGTCTTGTTCCGAAAAAATCGCCCGGACCACGAAGCTTCAAATCCTGCTCAGCAATATAGAATCCGTCATTCGACTCGCACATAGTTTTCATACGCATTTTTGTTACATCGTTTTTGCCGTGAGCAACCATAATACAATGCGCCTGCTCACGCCCTCTGCCTACTCTACCCCTAAGCTGATGCAACTGCGAAAGTCCGAACCTCTCTGCATTTTCGATAATCATAATGTTGCTGTTAGGTACATTCACGCCAACCTCAATTACAGTTGTTGACACTAAAATATTTATATTACCCGACACAAATTCTGTCATAACCTCATTTTTTTCCGCAGCCTTCATTCTGCCGTGTACAAGACCGATTTTGAAATCGGGATATGTTTTACTTAATTTTTTACACAGATTTTCTGCATTTTCGAGGTCTGATTTTTCCGTTTCGGCGACCAAAGGACATACAACATACGCCTGCATACCATCCTTTACATTCTTCTCTAAAAAGGCGTATATCCTCTCTCGCATATTTTCGCCCACAGCATACGTCTTAACCGGTTTTCTGCCCGGTGGCAGCTCGTCGAGTGCTGAGATATTAAGGTCCCCGTACAAAATCAGTGCTAATGTTCTGGGAATTGGTGTCGCCGTCATAACCAGAACATTTACGTTTTCACCTTTTTCAATAAGTATACCCCTTTGTTCAACACCAAATCTGTGCTGTTCGTCGGTTACCGCAAGGGCAAGGTTCTTAAAGGTTACATTCTTCTGCAAAACTGCGTGAGTTCCGATTATAACGTCAGCTTCGCCGCTTTCTATCTGTTCAAGCACCGCCTTTTTACCCTTTGAAGAGGATGTTAAAAGAACAACCTTTATCCCGAACTTGTCAAACATCTGGGAAAGGCTTTCAAAATGCTGTCTTGCAAGAATTTCAGTCGGAGCCATCATTGCTGCCTGATAGCCGTTTTTTACGGTCAAATATATCGCAGCAGCGGCAACTGCTGTCTTACCCGAGCCGACATCGCCCTGCACCAGCCTGCTCATCGCTGTACCTGACGACATATCCCCTGCAATCTCAGAAATAACCCTTTCCTGTGCACCTGTCAGCTTAAAGGGCAGACTCTTTACAAACTCGCCGTAATCGCAGTTTGCATAAGGCGTTCTTTCTCTCACCTGATTTTTGCCCCTTTTTAGCATAAGGGCGAGCCTTAAGGTAAAGAGCTCCTCAAAGACAAATCTGCGTCTTGCTATCTCGTAGCTTTCGGCGTTTTCGGGAAAATGAATGTTGGAAAGGGCAAAATTAAGCTCACAAAGGTTATATTTCGAACGGATATTTGCAGGTAAATACTCCGTCACCCGTCCTATTTCTGATATGCTATTCTCCACCGCAGACCGCACCGCAGCCTGTGTAAGACCCTCGCAAAGCGGGTATACGGGAACAATTCTGCCCGTAAATTTTTGCTTATCGGCAGTTTCATAAATCGGGTTTACAATTTCACGTTTTCCTCTGTTTAATACAATTTTGCCGTAGAATATGTATTCCTCTCCCTCGCGAAAAGCACCCTTTACAAATCTGTTATTATACCATATCACGCTCATAGCATCGCTGTCATCGTTGATTATCATTGAGTATATGGTCATATTCTTTCTGATGCGTGTTTCCTTGACAGCAGAAAAAGCTCTTGCACGTATACACACGTTTTCGCCCAACGGCGCTTCGCCAAGAGGTACAATCTTTGTTCTGTCTTCATAGCCACGGGGAAAATAGCGCAAAAGCTCCTCGGTGTCAGTTACACCGATTTTTGCAAATAATGCGGCTCTTTTTTCGCCAATGCCTTTTATTTCGGTAAGCTTTGCCATATTCCCCTCCTCGTATTATAACAGTAGCGAAGCAGTTATTCCTGCTCCGCCACCTTTTTACTCAACAGATATGATGTAATAATAAATCGGCTGTCCGCCGTAACGGAGTGTTACCTCTGCATCGGGGTATTTCTCCTCTAAGCTTTCGGCAAGCGCCTCTGCTTCATCCTCGTCGGTATCCTCGCCGTAGTATATTGTGATAAATTCGTCCTCGTCATCGTCATAGAGGTTTTCGATTACATCACATACAACCGCTCCCGCATCGTCACCGACCGCCTCAATACCGCCTTTTCCTACGCCGATTATATCGCCCTCGTGAATATCCTTGCCGTCAGCGACCGTATCTCGAACAGCATAGGTTACCTGTGCTGTTTTTATTTGATCAAGCGCACTCTGCATAGCCTTATCATTTTCGTCTGCAGTACGTTCACTGTTAAACTTAAGCATAGCCGCAACGCACGCAGGCACACTTTTACTGGGTATAACAACCGCTGTATTTTCACATATTCCCGCAGCCTGAGTTGCCGCCATAATGATATTCTTGTTGTTCGGGAATATGAACACCGTTTCAGCATTAACAGAGTTTGCCGCCTTTAAGATATCCTCAGTGCTGGGGTTCATAGTCTGTCCGCCCTTGATTACAACATCGACGCCCAAATCCTTCAAAAGCTTTTCAAGACCTTCTCCCGCACAGACCGCAACAAAGCCGTACTTTTTCTTTTCAGCAGCAACCTTAGGTGTGTTGTCCTCTGTTTCGATCAGATTTTGATGCTGATAACGCATATTATCTATTTTAATGTTAATGAGCGAGCCGAGCTTTACCGCACGCTCTAAAACATAACCGGGGTTATTGGTATGGATATGAACCTTAACAATTTCGTCATCATCAATTACGAGCATCGAATCGCCTTTATCTTCTATGCTTTGACGGAAGGAGAGTACATTTACATCAGGCTTGCTCTTTTCGATAATAAACTCGGTGCAGTATGCAAATTTGATATTTTCGCCGTCAAATGCCGCCTGAGCCTTGGATTCACTTTTAACCTCGTTTGCTCCACCCTCGCTTACTACAGGATTTCCCTCAATCGCCGAAAGAAGACCTGTCAAGATATAAACCCAACCCTTTCCGCCTGCGTCAACAACGCCTGCACTCTTTAATGCAGGGAGCATATCGGGAGTTTTTGCCAAGGTTTTCTCTGCTTCTAAAAGAGCAGCCTCTACAGTAGTTTTAAGGTCTGCACCCTCTTTTGCGGCAAATACTGCTGCAGTAGCTGCAGCCTTACCTACGGTAAGTATTGTACCCTCGGTCGGATTCATAACAGCAGCATAAGCAGCGTCCGAGCCGCTCTTTAAGCTTTCTGCAAATTCCTGTACCGAGCAGGTGTTCTTGCCCTTCATATATTTTGCCATACCGCGGAAATACTGCGAAAGTATTACACCCGAGTTACCGCGCGCACCTCTTAAGGTTGCGTATGACATAGTATCGCAAATTTTGCTGACAGAGTCGCTTTTAACCTCGCCTAAAGCCTTTGCAAGAGCATTTGCTGTCATAGACATATTTGTTCCCGTGTCGCCGTCGGGCACCGGAAAAACGTTAAGAGCGTCTACCTCATGTCGTTTATTATATAACATATTTGCGCCGGAGATAAAGCCGGCTGCAAGTATTGATCCGTCAATCATTACTACAAATCCTTTCTTTACCTTACTGTCCGACTCTTACCGACTCAACCTGTACTGTTACCTTTTTAACAGGTGTACCGATTGCTTTTTCGATACGGTAGCTTACGTTATGAATAATACTGTCGCAGATTGCGTTTATATTGACTCCGTACTCAACTATGATATGAAGATCGACAGATATGCCCTCTTCATCAGAGTCAATCTTTACGCCCTTGGTGATATTATCAACATTCAAAAGGCTTACCAATCCATCCTTTTTATTTCTTGATGCCATACCGACAACGCCGTAGCAGTTGGTTGCCACAGCTCCTGCCAGCTTTGCAATTGCACTTTGACTAATTGTAATCTCACCGAGGTCATTATTGAATATAATCGCCATTTACATCAGTCCTTTCAGGATTATATTTTACTATACATTCAAAATTATTATCCCTTATTTCTTACAATTATATAACAAATCTGTTCTTATTTCAAGTATATTCTTCTATTTATTTCCTAAATACGTCTAAATACTTTTGTTATATTATAGATTTTTTCCGCCAAAGCATCTGTAATATCGTCCTTATCAAGACGCCAGAGCCAGTTTCCTCCTACAGTTGACGGCGTATTCATACGTGCCTCGCTGCCTTTTTTGAGGTAGTCCTGAAGAGGTATTATCACAGTGTCTGCCGAGCTTGACATCAGGCATCTTATAGCAGCATACGCTGCCTCGGTTTTTCTTTTTACACCAAGATATCCGTTTACAAACTCACGTTCAGCACCCTTTGTTCCGCTGTACCAGCCTGTGAATGTATCATTATCGTGAGTACCTGTATATGCAACACAATTTTGTGTCAGGTTATGCGGAAGGTAAATATTATCTTCATACGGATTAAATGCAAACTGCAAAACTCTCATACCAGGATAACCGCTGTCCTTTAACAGCTTATGAACATCCTCGGTTAAATACCCTAAATCCTCTGCAATTATGTCTACATCGCCCAAAGAAATTTTTATCGCATTAAATAGCTTCATTCCCGGGCCCTTTACCCATTCGCCCACAACTGCGTCTTCTCTGCCGTAGGGTATTGTGTAATATCCTTCAAATCCTCTAAAATGGTCAATTCTCACCCTGTCATAGAGCTTAAAGCTGACCTTTATTCTCTTTATCCACCAGTCATAGCCCTGCTTTTCCATCAAATCCCAATTATAGAGAGGATTCCCCCAAAGCTGTCCTTTATCGGAAAAGGCATCAGGCGGGCAGCCTGCCACACGTTTTGGAAGCATATTTTCGTCAAGCTCAAAAAGCTCGGGCGTGCGCCATACCTCTGCCGAATCAAGTGCAACATAAATCGGCATATCACCTATTATCTGTATTCCGTTACTGTTTGCGTAGTTTTTAAGCTTTGACCACTGTTTATAAAACTGAAACTGTATAAATTTATAAAAATCAATATTTCTCTCGTGCATTTCCCTGTAATGTGCCTCGGCATCGGGAGTGCAAACACGAATATCCTCGTCCCAATAGAGCCAGCAGCGGAAATGATGATGCTCTTTAACTGCCATAAAGAGTGCATAATCCTCCAGCCAGAAGCTGTTTTCCTCCTCAAAGCGATAGTATTCATCATTCTTTTCAAATCCTGCAAATGCCTTTCTAAGCAAGGGATAACGGTTATCGAACAAACGCTTATAGTCAATGCTAAGCGGATTGTCACCAAAAAAATAGTTATCTATATCGCTCTTTTTGATAAGTCCTTCCTCGCAAAGCATATCAAGGTCAATAAAGTAGGGATTGCCCGCAAATGCAGAATTGCTCTGATAGGGCGAGTCGCCGTAGCTTGTCGGACAAACGGGCAAAACCTGCCAATAGGTCTGACCGGCGTTCTTTAGAAAATCAACGAATTTATAAGCCTCACTGCCAAGTGTACCTATTCCGTAAGGGGACGGCAGCGAGGAAATATGCAAAAGTATTCCTGCTTTTCTCATTTAAGCTCCACCTTTCTTTTACTTATTTTACCACAAATGTGTATAAAAGTAAACAAAAAAAGACTGCGATATATACCGCAGTCTAAAATATCATTCGCTTATATGAATCATAACCTGTTCGATTATACGCTTGACGTGCTCATCATCAAGCGAATAGAAGGTGTTTTTCCCGTCTCTGCGTGCTTTAACAAGGCGTGCCTGCTTGAGTACACGCAGCTGATGGCTTATTGCAGACTGTGTCATACCAAGCTTTGCAGCAATATCGTAAACACAGATTTCCGCATCAAAGAGTGTCCATAAAATACGTATTCTCGTAGAATCGCCAAATACCTTGAACACATCGGAAAGCTCGCCTACTACCTCATCCTCAGGCAATTCATTTTTAAGTCTGTCAACAATTGCCGTATTATAAAGGCAGTGAACACATTTTGCTTCCTCCACCTTTATCCCTCCTATCTTATCGGTCGGTTATTCTTCGTTACCTTTTCACAAAAATCATCATTATTATCTGTTCTTCTAAGCTGTTTTAATACACCCTCAACTGCGTCGGCGATATTTTGTCTGCCGATATCACGGCGAATGAGCCACGCTGTTTCACATTCACGCTCACCAAGCAGCTCCTCTTCACGTCTTGTGCCCGATTTTGAGATATCTATAGCAGGGAAAATTCTTCGTTCCTGCAGACTTCTGTCAAGCTTAAGCTCCATATTTCCCGTGCCCTTAAATTCTTCAAATATCACATCGTCCATTCTGCTGCCCGTTTCAACTAATGCGGTAGCAAGTATGGTAAGACTTCCGCCCTCCTCGATATTGCGTGCTGCACCAAAGAATTTTTTTGGTTTTATAAGCGCATCGGGGTCAAGTCCGCCCGAGAGCGTCCTTCCTGTCGGTGTGACGGTCAGATTATACGCCCTTGCAAGACGTGTTATCGAGTCTAAAAGAACTACAACATCCTTCTTCTGTTCGACCAATCTCATAGCACGTTCTAAAACCATCTCCGCAACCTTGGTATGATTTTCGGGTGTCTGGTCAAAGGTTGAATATATAACCTCACCGTTAATTGAGCGCTTAATATCGGTAACCTCTTCGGGACGCTCATCTATTAAAAGAACTATAAGCTTTACATCAGGATAATTTTCCGAAATTGACTGTGCAATATTCTTTATGATTGTAGTTTTTCCAGCCTTTGGCGGTGCTACAATCATTCCTCTTTGGCCTTTGCCGATAGGCGAGAAAAGGTCAATAACTCTTGATGTGATGCTGTCGGTTTTTGCATTTTCAAGAACAAGCCTCTCCTTAGGATAAATAGGCACAAGCTTTTCGAAGTTTTTACGCTTTAATGCCACTTCCAAAGGGTCGCCATTTATCTTTTTGACATACAAAAGCGGCGAATATTTATCCTCGTCCTGACTCGGACGGCTGTCGCCTGTAATCTCGTCGCCTGTTTTTAAGCCAAATCTTTTAATCTGTGTAGGTGAAACGTAGACATCATTTTCGCTAGGTCTTAAGTTTTCAAAACGCAGAAAACCAAACCCGTCAGCCATTACATCAAGTACTCCGCATACCTCAACAACGTCAGCCGGTCGCTGTTTTTCTTTAGGTTTCTTTTGTGTGGTTTCAACCGTTGAAAGCTCTGCACGCTTTTCAATAATCTGTCGGGCAATCTCGCTCTTTTTAAGTGTTGAAAGCTTTTCTATTCCGAGACCCTGCGCTATTTGTTTAAGCTCCTCCTTGGTTTTTCTCTCAAGGACAATTAGCTCCTCCATACACACATATAATATAATTCCCGTATAGTAATTATATTAGTTCTCCCTTCTGACAATATCAAATACAGGTTATTTATCCTTGTTGGCATCTAACCTGTTCTTAATTACTTTTGCAGGATTACCGCCTACTATGACATAATCGCCAACATCCTTGGTGACAACACTGCCTGCCGCAATTATACTGTGACTGCCAATATTTACGCCATCAACTATTATGGCATGTGCACCAATCCAGACATCATCGCCGATAGTGATACCTTTTTGATAACAACCCTGCTTTACAATGGGGATATCAACTCTGTCATGGCAATGATTATCCGCAATTATGCTAACCCACGGTGCAATTCGCACATCATTGCCCATCTTGATTTTGCCCTGAAAATATGCATATGCATTTACCGAGCAATTATAACCCATATCAACATTTGCGTCCTTTATTAACGCACACGCGCATATGACAGTACCATTGCCCATACGGATAGTCGTATCATAAATATCCGCCTGCTCGGATATAAAGCAATCCTCGCCAATTACCCATCCGTGTTTTTTACAAAGCTCTTCCTGATATGCTTTTTGTTCATCTGTGAGTCTTTGGGCATCTGCCCATGGCATTATATCCGTTCTTCTGTTCATAGCCTTAATTATCGCTCATTACAGCACCGTATTTTGCAGAAGAAACGAGCTTTCTGTAACGGTTTAAGTAGCCTGTCTTTATCTTAGGCTCATTAGGTGTCCAGCCCTCACGTCGTTTTGCAAGCTCTTCGTCGGAAACTAAAAGGTTAAGAACACAGTTTTCAATATCAATCTCAATCATATCGCCGTCTTTAACGAATGCAATCGGGCCGCCGTCAACAGCCTCGGGGCATACGTGACCGATAGCAGCACCACGTGTTGCACCCGAAAAACGTCCGTCGGTGATGAGTGCAACGTCTTTATCCAGTCCCATACCGCAAATTGCAGAGGTGGGAGAAAGCATCTCACGCATACCAGGACCACCCTTGGGGCCTTCGTATCTGATTACCACAACATCGCCCTTGACAATCTTGCCGCCATAGATAGCCTCAATAGCCTCGTCTTCGCTGTCAAACACCTTAGCAGGGCCCTTGTGCTGAAGCATCTCCTTAGCAACCGCACTGCGTTTTACAACACCAAGGTCGCCCATTGTTCCCTTAAGCACAGCAATGCCTCCCGTTTTTGAGTACGGGTCATCAAGCGGTCTTATAACCGAATAATCCTGCACTTCTTTGCCGCTGATATTTTCGGCTACTGTCTTTCCTGTGACGGTTAGGAGGTTTGTCTTGATTAGGTTCTTTTTCGACAGCTCATTCATAACAGCCATTACGCCGCCTGCTGCATAAAGGTCCTGAATATGATGCTCACCTGCAGGTGCAAGATGGCACAGATTAGGTGTTTCGGCACTGATTTCGTTTGCCATATCGAGATTAACATCAACCTTCGCCTCAGCTGCTATAGCAGGCAGATGGAGCATTGAATTGGTCGAGCAGCCGAGTGCCATATCAACTCTCAGCGCATTATAAAATGCATCAGCAGTCATAATATCACGTGGCTTTATATCATTTTTAAGAAGCTCCATTATCTTCATACCTGTTTCTTTTGCAAGACGTATTCTCTCCGAATAAACAGCAGGGATTGTGCCGTTGCCGGGAAGTGCCATACCGAGCACCTCCGAAAGACAGTTCATCGAGTTTGCTGTAAACATACCCGAGCAGCTGCCGCAGGTAGGACAAGCGGAATTTTCAAGTGCATCAACCTCTGCCATATCAATTCTGCCAGCCTTAAATGCGCCTATTGCCTCAAAGGTGGTGTTAAGGTCACGGTATTTGCCCTTATAGTTTATAGATAACATCGGTCCGCCGCTGACTACAATTGCAGGCTTATTAAGACGTGCTGCAGCCATAAGCATAGCGGGCACAATCTTGTCACAGTTAGGGATAAGTACAAGCGCATCAAAGCCATGTGCAATAGTCATCGCCTCAACAGAATCGGCAATAAGCTCACGGCTTGCCAGTGAATATTTCATTCCGATATGTCCCATCGCTATACCGTCGCACACGCCGATTGCAGGAAATTCAACAGGTGTACCACCTGCGATGCGTATTCCCGCCTTAACAGCCTCGGCTATCTTGTCAAGATGTACGTGTCCGGGGATTACCTCATTTTTCGCACTTACAACACCAATTAGCGGTCTTGAAAGCTCCTCGTCTGTATAGCCCGACGCCTTAAAAAGTGAACGGTGCGGAGATTTCTCCACTCCCTTTTTTACAATATCAGAATACATCTAAAATCAGTCCTTTCTTAAATGAACAACTCAATTAAGAGATTGTTGTCATAAAAATATTTAACAATGAGCGTTTTATCAACCACATCGCCTATCACCGAAAGGCTCTCTGTGGGTGCAAGAAGTGTTAAAATCGCACAAAGTATGTATACAATCAAAAGTCCGTTAAGCGCGCCGACAATCATTCCCATAAACGAATTAACGCCACTTAGTAACGGAAGCTTGAAGATTATATCCAAAAGTCTTAAAAGGAGAAATACTCCTAATCGTACTGCTAAAAAGAGCAGTATTATTGATGCAATTTTTAAGATTACCTCGGTTACCGTATCGGTCAAAACTGTCAATGCGTCATTTTTCATTGTTTCGACTGCCTGTGCCTGCTTTTCAAGCTTTTCGTCTAAGAAGTCCATCAAAAATGTGGGCAGTCCCATCATCTCTCCTACCTTGACGGCAGTTTCTTCGTCCTCCTCGCCGCTGATTTGAGGCATTTCGTCCTCTGCCGTACCCAGCACCTGAAGCTCTACCTTTTCACGAACGGTCTGTCCGAGTGCAGATGATGTCAGATAGTCGGTAAACGGTTGCTGCAATGTTACAATCAGCACCGCAGAAATTATCAAAGACAAAACTGTGTACGAGGATTTTAAGAAACCTCTGCGCCTTGCAACAAGTACAGATGCAGTTATTATACCGATAAGAACAAGGTCAAATATATAGTTCATAATTACTGCCGTTATCCCTTTCGTTAAAAATCAATAAAGTCAAGACCCGAGCTGTAAACCACCATAATATGGTCATTGTCCATAATATAAATATCCCTTATCTCTCTCGGGCAGGTATGAGTCTTTTTATGCTTACCCGAAAGCCCCGAAAGGATTAAATCACGGCCGGAATTATATGCTATACGCCCTGACCTGATATCCATACAGTCGGGAATTTTTTCTGCTGTTATTATAGACTTTTGCTTACCTCTTCCTGTCAAAACCTCAAGCTCTGCCGAGTTGTTATTATCCACAAGAAGCAGTTTATATCCCGAATCCTCCGCACGATAGTGCAGCAAATCACGTTCTGTGTACAATGACTCCCACAAAATTTTACCCTTTTGCGACATTCCCGAAACCTTATCATCTGCAAATACATTTACCACTTCGCCAAGGAAGTTAACATCATACACAACCGAACCTTCAAAGGCCGTATTTGCCTCCACCTTGCCTGTTGCAATATTAAGTATCTCAACTCTCGAATTTGCACCCGACTCGGTATTAAGGAGTGATACAGCAATACGTCTTGACCCTGCCGCTATATCAGCATCTGTAATGCTGTCGGTACCCGAGTTCCAGCTAAATACCTTGTCGCCCTTTTTGTTTATTACTATAACTGCGCCTTTATAATATTCCTTATCCGACACCACAACTATATCGCCATTTTCGGAAAGCTTGGCTGTTTTGATATCTCCGTCAGCCTCCGTCTGAAATAGCTGCTTTTTGCCGTCAAAGAGGGCAATCTTTCTGCCGCCACGCTCTGCAATCATATAATAATTACCGCTGACACTTAAGATAGGCTCGGACATATGTATTCCAACCGCCCAAAGTGTTTTGCCGCTTTTGTTAAAGGCAATTACCGATGTTTCATTTACACACAATATATAATCTCTGTAATCGGCATACTTATAGGTTGATGCACTCTCAAGCGCAACAGGTGTACTTTTTGCATCGCTTTCCTCAGGTGCAAGGTCCTCGAATTCAACATCGGGAATATCCTCAACCGTTTCAATCTCGCTCTCTACCGGTTCCGTTTCCGGCTCGTCCGTTTCCACGGGAGCAGGCTCTGGCTCAGGCAAATCCTGCAAAAACTCAAGTACCGGCTCTGAGAGTTCGATATTGAAATGCCTTGTGAGTGCAAGTATATTCATTTTGAAGTTATAGGTATAGTTCTCGATAAAGCCTATTCTGATACCTGAGGCAAAAACCGCAAACACGCACACTGCTAAAAGCAATACGACTGTTGCGATTATTCTGCCGACTCCACCCTTCTTTTTCATTATTATTTATCCTTTCTAAGCTTATCAATAGAACACCTCGGACAGATAGAGTCCGTCTGCAGGCGCTGTTATACCCGCGCGTTTTCTGTCACACGAGGCAATTATATCGCTCATATCACGCCAGTTGATTTTGCCTGCGCCGCAAAAAACAAGTGTCCCTGCTATTATTCTTACCATATTGTACAAAAAACCGTTGCCCGTAACATCTATGCGGATTATATCCCCCTCCCTTGTGACATCAAGAGAATAGATTGTTCTGATGGTAGTCTTAACCGTAAATCCGCTTGCGGCAAAGCCGATAAAATCATGCTCGCCCAAAAAGCTCTCTGCCGCTTTTTTCATAGCAGTAATATCAAGCGGATGGCTGTAATGCCACGCACGTTTATTCAAAAAAACGTCAGGAAGCTCAGAATTGTAAATAAGATATGTATATGTTTTGGAAGACGACCACCTAGAATCGAAATCGTCTGCCGCCTCCTCGGAGGAGATGCACACAATATCATCGGGCAGTCTTGAATTGATTGCATACTTGAAACGTGATGCGTCAAATCTCGATTGGGTAAAGAAATTGCAGACATAGCCCTTTGCGTGAACGCCGGCATCCGTCCTGCCGCAGCCGTAGAGCAAAATCTCCTCTCCGGTTACGCTGCCTATCGCATTTTCCATCGTTTCTTGTATTGTGGCGGCATTGGGCTGTCGCTGCCAGCCGTGATACCGGCTGCCGTCATATTGAATAATAAGTTTAATATTTCTCATAGCTTAATTATAACACAAATATCAGTTAAATGCAATCCTTAAGACAATTAAAACAGCCAGCAGGAGCAAGAAAATCACACCAGCATAAGCGTCATATCTTCCCACACGCATCACCTTCATGCGAGTACGGTTTGCACCGCCGTGGTAGCATCTTGCGTCCATCGCAACGGCAAGCTCATCAGCACGGCGAAAGCTACTTACAAAGAGCGGCACCAAAAGGGGTATCATAGCCTTCGCACGCCTTATAAGACTTCCGCTTTCAAAGTCTGCACCTCTTGCGGTCTGTGCTTTCATTATCTTATCCGTTTCTTCGGCAATTGTCGGGACAAACCTAATTGCTATAGTCATCATCATCGCTATCTCGTGAGCGGGGACTTTTATTATTTCAAGCGGCTTTAAGAGCTTTTCTATACCGTCTGTCAGCATCAGCGGTGACGTTGTCAGCGTCAACACCGATGTGCCGATTATAAGGTATACAAGCCTTAAGAGCATATAAATTCCCGTTCTGACTCCCTCGTAAGTAACACGCAGAGTAAAAATCTTCAAATCAAGCGAAAATATCGGCTCACCCTGCGTCACCAAGACGTTTATCAGCATGGTAAATACAAGGATAAAGAGCATCGGTTTTAGTCCTCTTAGGATAAATTTAAGAGGTACTTTAGATAATTTAATCGCCAAAGCAAGAAAGAGCGTCACTACCGCATATTCAAAAATGCCGCGTATCACAAACAGCAGCACAACAAACAGCAGTGCCGCTATTATCTTGACTCTTGCATCCATCTTGTGTATAGGGCTGTCACCTGCAACATACTGCCCTATGGTTATATCCTTCAGCATTCGTCTTCCTCCCGTTTGGAAAAGAGTTCAAAATAAATCTTTTTTGCAAAATCAACCGTATATATATCCGGTCTTATATCTACACCCCGGCTGATAAGCTCCTGCGTAAGACGTGTTATCTCTGGTACATCGAGTCCGATTTTCGAGAGTTCTTCGCTTCTTGCGAAAATTTCCGACACCTCGCCATCCATTACAACTCTGCCGTGGTCAAGAACTATAATATGCTTAGCAAGCTTTGCCACATCCTCCATACTGTGCGACACAAAGATAACCGTCATATCGCCACGTTTTTCGTGCATCTTAATAAGCTGACCGAGTATCTCGTCACGGCCGTGAGGGTCTAACCCCGCTGTCGGCTCGTCAAGGATAAGCACCTTCGGTCGCATAGAAAGTACACCTGCAATCGCAACACGTCTTTTCTGCCCGCCCGAAAGCTCAAAGGGCGATTTTGTGAGCAAGTCCGCCGAAATGCCTACAAGCTTTATCGCCTCATATACCCTTTCCTTTACCTCGCTATCGGAAAGTCCCATATTTTTCGGTCCGAACGCAATGTCATCATATACAGTTTCTTCAAAAAGCTGATATTCGGGGTATTGGAAAACAAGACCGACTTCCGCTCTCACCTTTTTAAGATTTGCGTCCTTTGAAAGAATGTCTGTACCGTTTATGACAATACTGCCCGATGTAGGTTTTACAAGTCCGTTAAGATGCTGAATAAGCGTCGACTTGCCCGAGCCGGTATGTCCGATTATTGCGGCAAAATCGCCGTCGGGTATTTCGAAGCTTATATCAAACAGCGCCTGCTCCTCAAACGGCATACCGGGCTGATATATATAATTTAAGTTCTTTACACTAATCATCGTACCTGATTCCTCTCACTGCAGACGCTCTCATTTACCAAGAATTTTAAGCATCTCACGAGCACATTCCTCTACCGTTATTATGTCGTCCGGAAGGTCTACCCCCTGTAAACGAAGTGCGTGAACAAGCTCGGTAACCTGCGGAACATCCAGTCCTGTTTCTTTTACCTCGCTAACTCTGGAAAAGACTTTTTTGGGACAATCGTCCATAACAACCTTACCTTTATCGAGAACTATAACCCTGTCCGCTTCGGCTGCCTCGTCCATATAGTGCGTTATCAGCACCACCGTCATACCTTTGGTTTTATTAAGCATTTTGATGGTTTTGATAACCTCTTTTCTGCCCATCGGATCGAGCATCGCTGTCGGCTCGTCTAATATAATACACTCGGGCTCCATCGCAAGCACCGCCGCTATGGCAATCCTCTGCTTTTGCCCACCTGAGAGTCTTGACGGTGCAGATGTGGCAAAGTCTGTCATATTAACAATTTTAAGACACTCGTCTACTCTCTTTCGTATTTCCGAAGGCTCTACGCCCATATTTTCGGGAGCAAAAGCTACCTCGTCCTCCACCATTGCAGCAACCATCTGGTTGTCGGGATTTTGAAAGACCATTCCCGCCAGAGAACGGATTTTATAAATCATTTCCTCGTCGGCAGTGTCCATTTTGTCTACATAAACCTTACCGCTTTCAGGCAAAAGTATTGCATTAAAATGCTTGGCAAGCGTTGACTTGCCCGAGCCATTATGGCCTAAAACTGCAGTAAAGCTGCCACGCTTGATTTTGAGGTTTAAGTTCTCTATAACAAAGTGCTTCTCTTCATCGCCATAGGCACAGTAGAGGTTTTTAGTTTCAATCATTTTCTTCCTCCAAAGCTGCCTGTTCGGTTTCCTCTAAAGCAGGGGCATTGTCCTCCTGCTGCTCGTCAGCGTTTTCGTCGCAGTATGCTATAAGCTGCTTAATAAGCTCACTTGAGCATTGATATCTCTGACCGTCATACCACATCAGATTGCCGCCGTCATAAAAGTTCACACGGCTGGCAATACGGTTGTGATCATCATAAAGAACCACCCACGCATCTGCCACACGTGTCTGTTCCTCATCATCTTCAAGAGGCTCGCCGAGGGGAATATTGCGAACAAAATCAATTATTGCACCAACAGCCTCATCGCCCTCTTCTGCAATTCCGACCACAATGTTTCCGTCATCTTTTGCATATGCCATATATGCGCTGACGGGTTCACCTGCTTCAGGCGAAATCTGCTCTATGTTAAATTTGGGTGTGTTTACAAGTGTTCTGTTAATTATAACGGCACTTGCCAGTATTGCAACGAGCGCTACGACAACAGACGTATAGTACACCCTTCTTATGGTAGACTGTTTCATATCACATTTCCCTTTCAAATATTATCTCTCGCCGCATTCCCATCTGCACGATATTCCGCACGGCAATACCATAGAATTCTTATTCTCCATAGGAAGACCTATCTCGTCTGCTTCAACAAACCCGCCACGTCTTGTAACAAGTGCAAGCTCAAGCGAGTTTTTGATAATAGTTGCAGACAAGCCTGTGGTATAAGCGTTAATGAGGAAAAATAGCGGCTTTTTCGACAAAAGCTTTACACAATCGGAAATGAGCGGATAAAGCTCGTCTTCTATCTTCCAAAGCTCGCCCGACGGACCTCTTCCATAAGACGGCGGGTCCATAATAACGGCGTCATATTCTCTCTCGCGCCTTATTTCACGTGCTACAAACTTTTTGACATCGTCAACTATATATCTGACGCTCTTATCACCCAAGCCTGACGAGATTACATTCTCCTTTGCCCAGCTTACCATTCCCTTTGACGCATCAACGTGCACAACCTCCGCACCAGCATTAAGAGCCGCCACTGTAGCACCGCCCGTATAGGCAAAGAGATTAAGCACTCTTATAGGGCGGTTTGCCTTTTTTATCAGGTCAGAAAACCAGTCCCAGTTAACCGCCTGCTCGGGAAACAGACCTGTATGCTTAAAGCCCATCGGCTTTATATTAAACACAAGGTCTTTATATCTAATCTGCCATCTCTCTAGCATATTTTTGTTTTTTATTTCCCAGCTGCCGCCGCCGCTTTTGCTGCGGTGATAGACTGCGTCAGCCTTATTCCAGAGAGGAGTAGCATCCTTTTCACTCCATATAGCCTGCGGGTCGGGACGCCTTAAAAGCACGTTTCCCCAATATTCCAGCTTTTCGCCGCCGCCCGAGTCGATAAGTCTGTAATCCTCCCAGCTATTACTAAGCCACATAATATCAAATACCTTTCATTCTTCTGTTAACATTGTACCACACAATCAAGAGAAAATAAATATATAAATTTCTCTTTCACTGTTTTTTTAGTTATTTTTTCCAACGCCTCGGCATATAGCTCCAGCTGAATATCATATTTTTCGTGAATTTCGTCTATATGCTGTACTCTGTCCGTTTTGTAATCGATAAGAACAATCCCGTCATCCTCTTCAAACCAGCAGTCGATTACACCCTGCAAAAGTATCTGTTCGCCTTTTTGCGAGCTGTTGCCCGTAAGCCTTTTAGCATCTACTCCGATTTCAAACTCACTCTCCGAATGTACCGACTTAGACTCAACAAAACGCTTACCAAGGTCTGTGGTGTAGAATTTCATTATCTTTTCAGCATTAAGAGTCCTTAAAAGCTCCTCGCTAATGTGTCCTGCCTCAACGAGTGCTTCTATATGCCGCTCGATAAACTGCTTGTCCGTACCTCTTTCCCGTGGCAGTGTTTCCATAATCTTATGAACAGCAGTTCCAAACTCCGCACCGCCGGCTTTCTTTTTGGACAGGAATTTCGGCTTTTCGCTCATAACGCTTTTTCCTGTCCCCTTAAAGTCGGAAACTGCAGCCTTTGACTTTAAGCCAACAGACGCATACGGATATTTGTAGGTAAGGATTGAAATTGCCTTTTCCTTATCGGGTAATTCCTCTTTAGTTGTGGTAATCTCTTTATCCAAAGGTTCTTTTTTTGCACATTCCAATGACTCAACAAATTCAAACTTCCAGTTTTTAGAATTCATCGATACAGGTGCCAGCCAATCGGTGAATGTCGTAGCACCCGAGGCTTCGTTTCTCATACCCACACTTCCGATTGTCTGCCAGTTTTCGAGCTTCTCCCTTGTTTTTGCATCATTTGCGATACAGGAGGTTACTATTACTTTCTCCTTTGCTCTTGTAAGTGCCACATAAAGCTTTCTCATTTCCTCGGATAAAAGCTCGTCCTTAATCGTCCGTGCAAACATATCGTTTACAGGTGAAACTATACTCACATTTTCGTTATAGTCGGTATAATCCATCGAAAATCCGAGCCTGCTGTGCATAACAAGGCTTCCTTGTGCGTCTTTGCGGTTAAACTTTTTACCCGCACCTGCCAGAAATACAACAGGCACTTCAAGGCCCTTGCTCTTATGTATGGTCATTATTCTTACAAAATCACCGCCCGACAGATACCCTGCACCCTCTAAATCCTCGTCGCCCTCTTGAAGCTTTTGCATATGACGAAGGAATGCAAAAAGACCCCTGTAGCCCGCTTTCTCGTACTGCCTTGCACGGTCAAAGAAAAGTCGCAGATTGGCAGTTGCCTCGCCGCCGTCTGTCGCACCAAAGAAGGAGTATATGCCTGTTTCACGATAGAGCATATTTACCATACGCTCAGCGCTCATATACCTTGATTTATCACGCCACAGATTTAGTCTTTCAACAAAGCCTGCCACCTTCTCGCCAAATATCTCGCCACCTGCATCAACGTTGCCCTTAGACTTTAATGTCAGGTACTTGGAATAAACCGAGCAAAGTGCATCAAAAAAGCTCTTTTTCGGCTCGTGTGCCCTGATAAGTGCTATCTCGTCATCGGTAAATCCGCCGACAACCGAACGCATAACCGCAACAAGAGGAATGTCCCGTTGAGGATTTTCCACAGCACTTAAAAGTGCCATCATCAGCTTAATCTCAGGGCGTGTAAAATAACCCTCATGCTCTACATAGCAGTCAATTCCGTAGCGAGAAAGCACATCACTAAATATTCTGCCGTCTGTTTTATGCGATGACATCAGTATCAGTATATCGGAATTTTTTATAGTTCTTACGCCGTCAACTGTTTTTGTAACCCCGTCCTCTTCCACCTTGATTTTATCACGTATTTTGAAGTTGTTTTTCTTCATTTCAACAATACGCTTTGCTATATATTCTGCCTCAAGCTCTGCCCTTTGGGGTACATTCTCCCCCGAGGTATCTCTGGCTAAAAGCACAAATTCCGATTTGTAGTCGTCACCCGTCTTTGTATACCCGTCATTACCGAGATTGAGCCTTTGTTTTTTATCATACTCAAGCTCGCCGACAACACGGCTCATACATTGCTCAAACAGGTCATTTACCGACCTTAACACTTCGTTGCGGCTTCTAAAATTCTTTGTAAGGGATATTTTACGCTCTTTGGAATTTTTCCTGTTCTTGTACCTGTCCGACTTATTCCTGAAAACAAGCGGCTCAGAGCCACGAAAACGGTATATGCTCTGCTTCATATCTCCCACCATAAAGAGATTTTTACCATCGGTAATCATCTCAAATATGCCGTCCTGAAGTGCGTTGGTATCCTGATACTCGTCTATGAGTATTTCGTCATACCGACGCTTTATCTCCTCTCTTACACCGTCATTTTCTGCCAAAAGGCGATAGGTCATCCGCTCTATATCAGAAAAGCTCAATACGGAATTTTTCTTCTTTGCCTCTGTCATTTCGCTAAGGAATTTAAGCGTAACATCTGCAAGAGCACGTGCCTGCGGATAAAATATTTTCTTAAGCGTTTCTTCGAGCTTTGATATATCGGCACCCAAATCATCTGCCATACTATTTATTATTGCGATTATGTCATCTCTCGTACTCTTTATGCTTTGGTTGTCTAAGTCAAGCTTTTCCTTACCAAAATTACGCATAGCAGTAAGCTTTTCCAAGAAAGGCATGCTGGCAATTGAATTAAGCTGTGACAGTTCTTCGGTCAGGATTTTTACAGCAGACTTCTCGCCCTTCTCCTCCTCATCAGGAATAAACCATCCGGAGTATACTTCTGTAAACAGCTTAAATCTTTCGGTTATCTTCTCCTCATGCTTTCTTGCCCAGGCGGTGTTCTCAAAACCGTTTTCACACAAATATTCATTTGCCGAATTTTCTATAAACTCCTCAGGATATGGCAAATTAGCCGTAAAATCATACAGTCTTTCAACCAAATTACGGACCGTATCCTCTCTGCCGCTTCGGGCACATTTACTTACAAGCAGCATAAACGAGCTGTCCTTTTCTTTGTAAAGACGTTCGCTAAGCTTGTCAAACACGTCTTGGCGCATCAGCTTTTCTTCTGTCTTCTGCACTATTTGAAAGCTGGGACTCACGCCAAGTATATGGAAATATTCCTTTACCACCGACTGACAAAATGAGTCAATAGTGCTGATTTTAGCCGCCGCAAGATGCTTTACCTGATTTGATACAAAGCGCCTCTTTTTCATATCTCCGCTCTCAGCTGCTTTTATAAGCTCGTCCTTTAGACCACGTTCAATTCTCTCTCGCATTTCAGCCGCTGCCGCACGGGTAAAGGTCACGACAAGAAGCCTGTCTGCACGGACAGGTTCTTCGCCGTTATCGGGGATTAGTCTTTTTATAATTCTTGAGGTCAAGACAGCCGTTTTGCCCGAGCCTGCCGCCGCATTAACAAGGACTTTTGCATCTCTTGCTTCAATGGCAGATTCCTGCTCAGCTGTCCATATTACATCACTCATTTGTATCCTCCATCTCGATTTTTTCCCACGCTTTCACGCTCGCTGTAAGCTTCGGTCTTGTTCCGTCCTTATCTTTATTGTGCAGACAGATTGCCGAATACTCGCACCACGAACATGGAGAGTACTCGTCATCCCCTGACGGATACGCTGCGATATTTCCGTTTTGCACCTCGTTTTTCGTTTCAACGGCAGTTTTGGTAACATATCTTGTCAGCATATTAAACTTCTCACGTGATATAACCGTACTGTTCTTCTTAAGTCCTCCCGCTTTTTTGGTCTGCAGCGGAAGAAAATCCGATTTCGCCGAATCATCGAGAAGCGCTCTGTCGTGCAGGGCGAGCTCTTCAGCCGTCGCATTTTCGCCGTCGCTTATAATAATTCCGTCAAGCGGTGCAGACGAAACAGCCACAGGTGCGTCAACTATCGTTTTTGCAAGCTCATCACGGACTTTATCGTACATAACCGCAGAAACACGCGCATTTTCGTCCTTAAACATATCCTGTGCCGCAAGTGCGTAGATAATAAGCTGGAGGTCGGTTTTGTTGCATATACCTGCAACCGAAAACTTTTGTGCGCCGGTTTTGTAGTCTATAATTCTTAAAAGCTTACCGCTCTCATCATCGGCTGTATCCATTCTGTCGATTACTCCCTCAATATCCACCGTTTCTCCATTTCTCTCGAGGGTAAATCGGAATGGTTTTTCAAATTCCAGAGCAGTAAATCCACCCGCAATAAGACTGTCTCTTATTATTTTAGCCGAGCGGGTAATGGTGTTGCCCGCCTTTTTACACATCAGCTCAAGGCGTTCTTCGCAAAAGTCAGGATTTGACTCCAGCGAAACCCGTGCTATGTTCTCAACAAGTGCTGATATGATTTCCTTCGATTTCTTTTCGTCAAGCTTTTCCCAGCATTCTCTCTTTTCCTCGGGGGTTTGGGCATTTTCCTGCACCTTGCGGCAGTATTCACATACCGCCCAATGCACCATTTTACCTATGTCGCTGCTTTTTACCTTATATTCACTTTCCTCCCCGAGATTTAAGCCGTATTTCGCAAAATACGAGAATGGACATTCGTTGAATTTTTGCAAAGCTGTTATGCTAAAGGGTCTTTTCTGATAAAGCTTTGCTGCAGTAGACGGCTTAATATGCGTTTTTGCCGACTTGTAGCCCGAAATGCAAGACAGTATATCCTCTCGTGTGTCAGAAAGCTCTTCAAATATCGAAAAATCCGCATCATCGGGTGCTGTTTCATTAAAGCTTTGCTCCACTTGCTTGTCCTCCGAAGACGCATATTCCCAGATTCCGTCCCAGAAATCACGTTCTTCGTCCGATATATCCCTGCTCACACGTGATATCAGCTTGTGATATGTATTTCTGCCCGATGCTAATATATTTTCCCATTCCGTTTGCTTGGAATAGGAGGTATCTATATCACCAAAATATCTTTCAAGCTCGCCGACAAGTGCACACGGAGTGGCTTTTGACCCCTCGTCATTCATCTCAGGATAGCTTATATAAATCCTCTCACAAGCGGCGGTCAGTGACGAGAAAAGATTAAACTCTGCTATTCTCGCCTTGGTCTTATTGTCTTTTAGAATATCATAGCCGCCCGATAAAAGCATAACTCTGTCCGACTCTGTTATTATACCGCCGTCTGTCTGTTCTAACGGCATCTCGCCACGGATTGCGCCAACGACAAACAGAGCCTCTACCCTTACAGGACGGCTCATATCCGCACGGCCGACAGCAACACTGTCTATTGAGGGCGGTACTGTATCTATCGAGCATTTGGAAAAGCCCGACTCAAGCAAGCGGTAAAAATCTTCACGGCTCATATACTCGTCGCCGCTTGTAATCACACACTGGTCAAGCGTTTCAAGGATAGTATCCCACACCTCACCAATTCTGGCTGCGTCATCGAGCATATTTTTTTCTTCAAATCTTTGCTGTTCCTTAAGAAGTCCTTCATAAAGGCAGATATCCTCTAAGAACTCAAAGAGTGCCGTCGCAAATTCCTTAACCTTTCTTCTTCCGCGTATTTTTTCCATAAGGTCGGCAAACGGTTTCATCAGCGTACGCCTAAGTGCATCAAGCTCAGAAATATCCTCAGTATTTTTTCTTTGGTCGGTTACCTCATCAAATATACCTTTTTTGGTATTTTTCCAGTCCTGTTCAGATAACCATACGTTTTTACCCCTTATTCCTCTCGATTTACAATAAATTTCAAGGCGGTCAATCTTTCTCTGGTCAATTGCTACTACACCATCATCTGTTTTTTGGTACAAAAAGCCCGAACGAAGATACTCAAACACCGATTGATAACTCCAGTTTTCTGTAATTATCTTGAATATACAAAGAACCATTCTTATGACAGCGTGCTCGGAGGCTGACATCTTGTTATCGGCAAAGTAGGGAATTTCGTACTCGGAAAAGACCGCATCTATGATATGAGAATAAGCGTCGGCATTACCGACAATAACACCTATATCCCTGAATCTGAGACCTTTCTCCCTTACCTCGTACATAATTCTGCCCGCAACACGCTCTATCTCATCTCTGCGGTTTTGACAAATATCAAGCTTTATATTCTCGCACCTTGGATGATTACCTCCCGAGGTGTACTGGTCATAATCAGTAAGAAAGGCACGGATATCGCCCGATTTGATATATCCGTATTCACCGGAAAGATGGCTCTGTTTAACTGTAGCACCACAGCTATCGGCAATCGACATAAGCTGACCGATTGACACCGCAACAGGCGCAAATATACCTTCGGGGTCTCTTAGTCCCGCATCATTTATGGTAAGAGCAACCAAAACGCTGTCTGCTTTTTTTATTAAAGCCTCTATCACTCTGTAGTGCGACGGAATAAAATCGGAAAAGCCGTCTATAAATATACGTGCATCGGAAAAGCCGCCCTCTTCTTCGATAAGCTCGGCAAGCGCTGCCATATTTTCGTCAGGGTCACGAAGACCGTTTTCAAACGCCCTGTTATAGCTTTGGTAAATGGCGGCAAGTGCCGTCATTTTTCTTCCTAAAAGGCCTTTTCCTTCATATGACATCAGCATTTCGGGTGTTATAAGGTTTCTTTTAAGCTCTCCGATTGTATCGGACAGCTGCTCGACAAATCCGCCCCTTTCGTAAGCGCCCTCAAACACTCCGTCGCCTGCTAAAGCATTTTCCTTAGCCGCTTTTAGTACCAGCATCTCACGGCCTGACGGGCGCAGATATTCGGCATTAGGAGCGAGTCGCCTTGAAAGCTTAGAAAAGGTAGTAACTTCAACCAAGTTAAGTCCCAGTCCACCAAAGCGCGCGCAAAGCGTGCGTTCTTCTATATGCGAAAAACGCTCGGGCACAATAACTACAGCTCTTTTGCCCAGCTTAAGACATTCTTCTATTTTATCCTCAATGCAGGCACTTTTGCCCGAGCCTGCACCGCCCGTTATAAGTTCGAAAAGCATCGGTCGTTGCTCCTTTCTATCATATATTTCTATTATACCACTCTTTTATAATTTTGCAACGGAAAATCAATCATCCACCATAGAAATATTTGCACCTGCATTTTTAAGCTTATTGCAGAAATTTTCGTAGCCTCGGGATATATGCTCCGCACCCGAAATTTCTGTTTCACCGTCGGCTACAAGTCCGGCAAGTGCAAGCGCCGCACCACCTCTTAAATCATGCGCTTCGACCTTTGCGCCTGTAAGGCGTGTAACACCCTCGACTACAGACGTTCTTCCGTCTGTTCTTATGTCTGCGCCCATTCTTAAAAGCTCGCCTATATGCAAAAATCTGTTCTCGAACACCGTTTCCACCACCATTCCCGTTCCGCTCGACACCGATAAAAGCGATGTAAACTGCGCCTGCATATCGGTAGGAAAACCCGGATAAGGCAGAGTTTTAATACTTGCAGAGTTAATAGCTCCGCTTGCATCTACCAAAAAGTCCTCCCCCTCCTCCTTAATTATTACTCCCATTTCGGCAAGCTTTGCCAAAAGCGGTTTCTGATGCTCACTGCGGACATTCTTAACCCTGCCCTTGCCATGAGTTATTGCGTAAGCCGCAAGATATGTTCCCGCCTCTATTCTGTCGGGGATTATTTTATGCTTAGTGCCTGAAAGACTGTTTACGCCATCAATCCTTATAGTATTACCTCCTGCACCTGATATACGAGCACCCTGTTTTTTAAGAAAATCGCAAAGGTCTGCAACCTCAGGCTCTGCCGCAGCATTTTCGATTAAGGTTTCGCCCTCTGCCATAACTGCCGCCATAATAAGATTTTCCGTAGCACCGACGCTCGGGAAATCAAGATAAATTCTCCCGCCCCTGAGCCTCTTGCATTTAAGGTCAATAACGCCGTGATAGGTGTCCACCTCCGCCCCAAGTGCACGAAAGCCTTTAAGATGTAAATCTATAGGTCTTGTGCCAATAGGACAGCCGCCGGGCAGAGGGATTTGCGCTCTCCCGAGCCGTACTAACAACGGTGCTGCAAGCAAAAACGAGCCTCTAAGCTTCTTTACTCCCTCGTAAGGTGCACTTGTGCTGTAAATGCCCGACGAATCAAATTTGTTATCCTTTATCCTGCAACCAAGCTCGCACATCAGATTTTTCATATTTATCGTATCCGCCAACTCGGGTACATCGTAAAGCTCACATTTATCCCCACATAATATTGTTGCCGCCATTATCGGCAATGCCGCATTTTTTGAGCCTCCTGCCGTTATCTCGCCACTTAAGGGTGTACTCTTTTTTACCGAAATTTTCATAGTATAAAATCAGTTCCTTTCTGCTGATTTTTTGAAAAAGCATTCGGTTTTATATTTCCCATTAGCGAGAAAAAAATTATATTAAAAAATTGCAAAAAAATACACGGCGAAAACCGTGTATTTTAGTTATTGTTCCATTTTTTTCTGCATATCCAATGCGTCCTGCAGCCACCAGCTGCCCATATCAAAGGCTTTGTAGAGGTTGTCACGCTCGCCCTTTCTGAAGGTTGCGCCCTTGCCAAGCTCGCCTGTATTGTCCTGTACCTCGAACACTACCTTTTTGGTAATCTCCCTGCCGAAAATCTTTTTCGTTTCAACAATATCTATAACCAAAATCAAATCGTCCTCAAGATTTCCGTAATAGATGCGGTTTCCCTGTCTGTATATTGGTTTTCCCTTATATGTCAGCTGCTTTTTCTTCTTTGTACGTTCGGCTGTCATCTTATCGCCTCCTGTTTCTTGATATAATGTAGTATTATAACACACTTTCCATAATATTTCAAGTATTTGAAAAAATATATTTTTATCAGGCAATTATTTATGAAATACATCAAATAACCAAAGAGCAAGAGAACTATTCTCTTGCTCTTTTTATCAGTAATTGTCACGTATTTTTTTGATAATGTAGTTATAAAGCATTATCGCCGCCAGCAGCAAAATTATACCCGAGCTTGTAATATACACCCACGGCTCTACCGAATTTTCAATTTTTAATGTTTCCCAAAGACTGTTTTGCAGCATCAGCGTATCGGTGTCAAGATTTTCATAAAATGTGGTTTTAATATCCAGATTTTCGGGATAGAGAATATCCATTGCCTCCTCGTTCCAATCGAGCATATCAGCAATATAATCCTCATTTTCCCTTACATTATCAAGCGGAGAGGAATATGCAATATATTCCGCATTTGCTATTGCAATCTCGTCAGAAAGCATAAAGTTTATATAAATTTCGGCAAGCTCTTTATTTCTCGCACAAGCAGGCACACACATCGAATCGACAAATACATTTGTGCCCTCTTTAGGATAATAGAACCTTAAGCTCTCGTTGCTGTCGTGCATAGTAAGGTAATCGCCAGCGTAATAGGGCGCAGCTGCGGCTGAGCCATTTTTCATTTTGTTAAAAATTTCGTCCATTACATAGCTTTGAACAAGCGGCTTTTGCACCTTAAGCTTTTCGCAAGCGGTTTCCCAAACAGCCGTATCGGTGGTATTTACATCACCGCCTGCTGAATAAATAGCTGTTCCAAACGCATCTCGTGGGTTATTAAACTGCAAAATCTGTCCCTTATATTTTTCCATCCACAGCAAGTCCCAACTGCCCGTATCCTCAGCATCTATCATATTTTCGTTATATATAATTCCCACCATTCCGTATGTGTAAGGCACAGAATACTCGTTATAAGGGTCAAAGAACAAATCCCTGTAATCCTCGTTTACATACTCGTAGTTGGGGATATTGGAAAAATCAAGCTTTTGGAGCATATCCTCGGCTATCATTTTCTCAATCATATAATCGGACGGTATTATCACGTCATATGATGCCGAGCCGCTTTTAATTTTGTTGTACATATCCTCGTTGCTTGCGTAAGTGGTATAGTTTACCTTAACCTCCTTGCCAAGCTCATCAAGGCAGTATTTTTCGAACTCCTCATTTACGTTAAGGCTGCCCTCCGAGCCGTCGGAGATATATTCGCCCCAATTATATACGTTAAGCGTAAGTCTCTCGCTGCCGCCATCACAGCCGCAAAGCAAAAGTAGCATTGCAGCCGCCAAAATCAGTTTTCTCATTTTAACGCCGCCTTTCCGCCTGCCGTTTTTTCCTTAGACGATATATTCGACAGCACCATCAGTATTGTAACTGACAAAATCATAAGCGTCGACAAGGCATAAATATCAGGCTTAACCTCTTTTTTGGTCATTGAATATATCAACAGCGGCAAGGTCTGAAAATCGTTACCGGTAGTAAAATAGCTTATCACAAAATCGTCAAGTGACAGCGTGAATGCGAGGATAAAGCCCGACACAACGCCCGACATAATATTGGGAAGCTCTACCTTAAAGAAGGACATAAGCGGTGTACAGCCAAGGTCCATAGCCGCCTCAGGCAATGCCTTATTCATCTGCAGTATTTTTGGTCTTACTGACAAAATCACATACGGCAGACAAAATGTAACGTGTGCAATCAAAAGCGTACCAAATCCGAGCTTATCTTCGCTGCCTATTGCTGTTCCTATAAACACAAACAAAAGCATCATAGAAATTCCTGTTACAATATCAGGGTTCATCATCGGCACATTGGTAACCGAAAGCATAGCACTTTTTGCTATTTTGCTCTTAAACTTGGTTATGCCGACAGCAGCAGCTGTGCCGATAACAGTTGATATCGCAGATGCACTGATTGCCAGCACGAGAGTGTTTTTAAGCGCATTAAAGGTTTCGGGACTGTTAAAAAGCTCCTTATACCAATAAAATGACAACCCTGTCAAATCGCCTGTATTTGCCGTGCTGTTAAAGGAAAACAGCATCAGCACGAGTATCGGAATATAAAGAATGGTAAATACGAGTGCGACGTATATTTTAGAAACCGTCTTCAATTTTCGTCGCCTCCCTCTTTATCGGCAAATTTGTTCATAATTGCGAGTGATATAAGCACCAAAATCATCATTACAAGCGAAATTGCCGCACCGACATTATA
>JAZRPK010000085.1:0-5913 GCA_045649145.1 Clostridia bacterium | reverse complement strand
GCATAATTTTAAGGGAGTGTTGTTTACACTCCCTTTTATGAATTATAAATTGTTGTTTATAATACTTTTGTATTTATTGATAAATATTTATAGAGTTACCATTAACTTTAATGTTAAAATTTAATCTTATTTTTGCTCTTTTACGTGCTTTTGCGCGTGCAAAAGAACCAAAACCCACCGGGGGATTCCGATTTCCCCCCGACCCCTTCAAACGGCCTCGTAGGACGACAATGGCGAACATCAGCTATACACATAATTGGTTACTATCCAACTTGGTATAAGCAAAAGTAAATTATATACATTAAATTTCACTTTAACGCAGGGGGTTCTTACGGGGGACGAGAGTCCCCCTAAGCGGTTTAGGGGTTTGGGGGAATCCGACCCCCAACAGTTTTGTGCTACTTTTGCTGCCAAAAGTAGCTACAGTGGTAAATATCAAGATAAAGCTACAAAGCAGAAAAGGTGTTCTTTCTGCAATATAAAAATAATTTTCTAAAACTACGTTTAAGTATTATAAACAACAACTTATAATTCATAAAAGGGAGTGTAAACAACACTCCCTTAAAATTATGCGTATTTGCTGTCTTCGCTTTCCTCACGGATAAGTGTAGGTGCTGTGTTGTTTTCGATGCAGTCACGTGTGATTATGCACTTTTTAACAGACTTGTCCGACGGCACTGTAAACATAACGTCGGTAGTTGCCTCCTCGATAATCGACCGAAGACCACGTGCGCCAGTATTACGCTTTTGCGCTAGCTCAGCAATAGCGTCGAGTGCATCGTCCTCTACTATAAGCTCCACATCGTCAAAGTTCATCAGGACCTTGTACTGCTTAATTAGCGCATTCTTAGGCTTGGTCAGTATATCGACAAGCGCCGCCTTGTCAAGCTGGTCAAGCTTAGCAACAACAGGAAGTCTGCCTATAAACTCGGGTATAAGTCCGAATTTAAGCAAATCCTGCGGAATAAGCTGTCTCAAAAGCTCGGAGATATTGGCGTCCTTGCGGCTTTCCACCTCTGCACCAAAGCCCAAAGCCTTTTTGCCGACACGGTCGCCTATTATCTTTTCCAATCCGTCAAATGCACCGCCGCATATGAAGAGAATATTGGTTGTATCAATCTGGATAAAGTCCTGATGCGGATGCTTTCTGCCGCCGTTGGGAGGAACAGATGCAACCGTACCCTCCAAAACCTTAAGAAGTGTCTGCTGAACACCCTCGCCGCTGACATCACGGGTAATGGATACATTTTCCGACTTTCTTGCTATCTTGTCAATCTCGTCGATGTAGATTATACCACGCTCTGCCGCTTCTATGTCGTAGTCCGCCGCCTGAATTAGCTTTAAGAGGATATTTTCCACGTCCTCGCCGACGTAGCCTGCCTCGGTTAAAGAGGTGGCGTCTGCAATAGCGAACGGGACATTGAGTATCCTTGCAAGGTTCTGAACTAAAAAGGTCTTACCCGAGCCGGTAGGGCCTACCAGCAGGATATTACTTTTCTGCAGTTCGACGTCATTAGCAGCGTTTTGATGCTCGATGCGCTTATAGTGGTTATAAACTGCAACGGAAAGTATCTTTTTTGCATCCTCCTGACCGATTACATACTGGTCGAGCACCGCTTTGATTTCTGCGGGCTTTGGCAAATCGGTCAAATCAGGCATATCGGTGTTGGAGATATATTCATCCTGCATAATTTGGTTACATAATGTAACACAATTGTTGCAGATATAAACACCCGAGCCGGTTATGAGTCTTTCGACATCGTGCTCCGACTTGCCGCAAAAGGAGCAATAGCGTTCTTTTTCATCATTCTTCTTTGCCATTTGTCTATCCTTTCGGCATCTGTTATTTCGCTCTCGGAACAATTACCTCGTCGATAAGACCGTAAGCTCTTGCCTCGTCTGTGCTCATAAAGTTGTCGCGCTCTGTGTCAGCCATAACCTGCTCTAACGGCTGACCGCTGCGTTCGGCAAGAATTTCGTTAAGATGCTTTTTCATTTTGATAATACGCTCTGCGTGAATTTGAATGTCAGTTGCCTGACCCTGCATACCGCCGAGCGGCTGATGTATCATAATCTCGCTGTTAGGCAGGGCAAATCTCTTGCCCTTTGCGCCTGCTGCTAAGAGAAATGCACCCATAGAAGCCGCCATACCTACACAGATTGTAGATACGTCGCACTTTATGTACTGCATCGTATCATAAATAGCCATACCTGCGGTTATCGAGCCGCCGGGGCTGTTGATGTAAAGCTGAATATCCTTGTCCGGGTCACGTCCCTCAAGATATAAAAGCTGTGCTACAACTAATGATGCGGTTGCGTCATTTACCTCGTCGCTGAGGAACACAATTCTGTCCTCTAAAAGACGTGAAAAGATGTCGTAAGAACGTTCGCCTCTACCTGTCTGTTCCACTACCATTGGTACTAAACTCATTTACTTTCAACCCTTTCAATTCGAATTTGAAGACGCTCCCCTTAAAAATCCCTTACTTATTTAATCTTCGCCTTGTTTACAAGAAGGTCAACAGTCTTGTTCATCTTGATGTCGCTTGCGATGTTTTCCTTCTCGGCATCGGAGATAAGCTCGTTAAGCTTGTCAAGCTCCATATTGTACATCTTAGCCATCTCTGCAATCTTGTCGTTAACTTCCTCGTCTGTTACATCGACGTTTTCAGCCTTGCAGATTGCTTCTAAGACGAGCATTGTCTTGGTCTGCTTTTCTGCCTGCTCTCTGAATCCCTCACGGAAGGACTCAGCAGTTGAGCCTGTATACTGCATATACATTTCGAGGTTCATACCCTGATACTGCAATCTCTGTGCAAAATCCTGAACCATATTATCAATCTGAGCCTCAATCATAGCCTTGGGGATATCAACCTCAGCATTTTCGCAAGCCTTCTCAACAACAGCGTTTTCTGTTTCTGTCTTGGTCTTGTTCTCGGCATCTTTTTCGAGGCGCTCCTTGATGCTGTTCTTGTACTCGTCAAGTGTTTCGAACTCGCTTACCTCAGATGCGAAATCGTCATCAAGCTCAGGGAGTTCCTTTTTCTTAAGCTCGTGGATTTTAACCTTGAACATTGCGTCCTTGCCTGCTAAGTTGTCAGCGTGATACTCTGTCGGGAATGTTACGTTAACCTCAACATCGTCGCCTGCGTTCTTGCCTACTAACTGCTCCTCAAAGCCGGGGATAAAGCTACCTGAGCCAAGCTCGAGGTCATAACCCTCACCCTTGCCGCCGTCAAATGCAACGCCGTCGGTAAAGCCTTCAAAGTCAATTACAGCGATGTCGCCGTTTTCAGCAGCTCTGCCCTCAACGGGAACGAGTCTTGCATTTCTTTCTCTTGCAGACTCAAGCTCCTTTGTTACATCTTCATCTGTTACATTATGCTCAATTTTTTCAATTTTTATACCTTTGTAATCACCCAGAGTTACATCCGGCTTAGTGGTAACAAGTGCTGTAAATACTACAGGCTTGCCTGCAACTATCTCGTCTACGTCAAGTTCGGGACGTGCAACAGGCTCCAAATCAGCCTCTTTAACTGCTGCCTCATAAGCCTCGGGGAGTACGAGATTGATAGCATCATCGTAGAATACTGCTTCTGTGTAATACTTCTCGATTACAGCGCGGGGTACCTTACCCTTTCTGAAACCGGGGACGCTGTATTTCTTCGCATTCTTTGCGTAAACCTTCTTAATTGCCGCCTCAAAATCCTCAGCGGAAACCTCGAATACTACCTTGACCAGGTTCTTCTCTACCTGCTCTGTTTTTACTGCCATTTGCTTTTCCTCCTAATGTTTTTGTCGGGGGTTGATATTATACCCCTATTTTACATTCAAATAATTATACCATAAATAGAAAAAAATTCAATCGTTTTTTGCAAAATAATAATATTTTTATATAATTCTGCCAAAAAATCAGCCTCAAATCACCCTTAAAGGCATAAATCCGAGGAAATCGCAGGCGCAAAGCTTGTACTTAGTGCCACGCCATTCGCCCTCGAAAGCGTTTTTCGCACCTGCCATATGCAGATGCCCATAGTAACAGTGCTTTATATTTTCTCTTTCCAAAAGCGCCGTCATCGGATTATCACGCCAGTCCTTCAAAAGAGGGGGATAGTGGGTAAATACCGCGATGTTTTCTGCACCGCTTTTTTTGGCGGCTTGTATGCTTGCCTCAAGACGCAAAAGCTCACGGTCATATATCTTTTGGTCCTCGTCGCCGAGCGTGCCTTGCGGAACAAGCCAGCCACGTGAGCCGCAGATGGTAACGCCGTCCGCCTCAAAAAAGTTGTTGTGCAGAAAGAATACGTCATTCCAGCCGTTTTCCAAAACAAAATTCTTAAGCTTGTTTGCTGTTGTCCACCAGTAATCGTGATTGCCTTTTAAGAGAATTTTTTTGCCGGGCAGACTGCTGAGAAATTCAAAGTCCTTTACCGACTCCTCAAGGTACATTGCCCACGAAAAGTCGCCGCCCAAAACGACAGTATCTTCGGGCTTGACCACCGAGAGCCAGTTCTCTTTAAGACGCTCGACATAATTTGCCCACGCTGCACCGAATATGTCCATCGGCTTATCAACGCCAAGCGGGAGATGCAGGTCGGATATTGTGAAAAGTGCCATATTATATCACCTGCTTAATTATACCAAATGCCAAAAGCGACATTATAAGTCCTGCTAAAATTACACCAAGGAAGATAAACGGGAGCGACTCACGCTTTTTCATTCTGAGCATTGACGCAATCAAAGCACCTGTCCATGCGCCTGTGCCGGGTAGGGGTATTCCTACAAAGAGCAGTAGTCCCCATCTTCCGTATTTGGTTATTTGGTCCGATTTAGACATTGCCTTGTTCTCTAACTTTTCCACTAAGTTTTTAAGACGTGTTTTTTTAAGCCACGCAAAGATTTTGTCGATAAACATTAGGATAAATGGTATCGGCAGCATATTTCCGATTACCGCTATTATAAATGTGGACAAAAACTCCATTTTGAGAAATCCTGCCGCCAGAATACTTCCTCTCAATTCAAGAATGGGTATCATTGAGATTATAAATACTATAAGCTCTTTCGGCAAACTGCGCGAAAAGGTGTCTACTATCATTGTTACAAGACCGTCGGTCAATTTAATACACTCCTTTATTAAACATACTTATTTCTATTTTATAACAAATCGGGGGAAAAATCAATCAAATTTGTAATTTGTTAATAAAAAGAGTGTGATAATAAAAAGGAGTTCGTAAAAAAGGCAATTTTTTTCGATTAAATCTTGTAATAGAGGAAATTTTGTTGTATAATTAACAATGAGAAAGAATAATTTGAAAGGAAAAGGCACAAATGGAGAATGAATTACAGCTATCTGAGCTTTTGCAGGTAAGACGTGACAAGCTTGCGGAATTGCAGGAGGCAGGTCTTGACCCGTTTAAGATTACCAAGTATGACAGAACTCACACCTCTGCCGAGATTAAGGACAATTACACCGAGGAGGACAGAGAGCTTACCAAAAGAGGCTCTGACGAGGTGGAGATTATAAAGGCAAAGATTTCCGCGCTTGACGGACAGAAGGTTTCTGTTGCAGGACGTATTATGTCCAAGCGTGGTATGGGTAAGGTGGGATTTGTCCACGTTGCAGATATTGACGGACAAATTCAGCTTTTTGTTAAAAAGGATATCTTGGGCGAGGACGAGTACAATCGCTTCAAAAAGCTTGATATAGGTGATATTATCGGTGCCGAGGGCGAGGTTTTTACCACTCAGACAGGCGAAATTTCGGTAAGAGTAGATAACATCACTTTGCTTTCAAAGTCACTTTTGCCGCTTCCGGAAAAGTTCCACGGCTTAGTTGACCCCGACCTGCGCTACCGTCAAAGATATGTAGACCTCATTATGAACGATGATGTTAAAAAGACATTTATTGCAAGA
>JAZRPK010000084.1:0-4321 GCA_045649145.1 Clostridia bacterium | reverse complement strand
TTGTCCGGAGTTTGTACCTTCATTTTGTATTTCCCCTTTCAAAAATCCGGTTTTGTTTCCAAATTTCGGATTCCTTATCACAGCCGTATTACCGCCTGCATCTGTAATACTATTATACTCTGCAGGATTGTATCTGTCAATCAAGCATTGTCTAAGCTTAGTTGACAGTCGCCCCTCCTCGTGATATAATCCAATTAACGAGAGTGTCTTCAGAAACCGCATCAGGCAATTGGAGCCTGTTTGAGAGGATTTGTTGTATACTCTCGTTATTCTATATAAATACAAATTTCCAAGAAACATTCACAAATTTTCCACCAACATTTTCCAAAACAAAAATAGCAGAGAGTTTATTATATTGCTCTCTGCTATTGCGTATTTACTTATTCTCCAATACATTCCTTATCATAACCAAATTTTCCGCCTTAGTCCTTGTCATACCAAGACCTTCGCCCGTGCCCTTGATAATTCCTCTTTCGAGCGCCCATTCGGTTATCTCTTTTATCCATTTCGGCATATTGTCGTCTATATAGTTGTAGACTGCATTCGCCTTCTCAAGCTCCTCTACACGCTTTTTAAGTGCATTTAATTCTTCCATATCAATGTCCTCGCTTTCATAACCTATCGGAAGTGTCCAGCTTGCAGAAACCTCAAAGTGAGGTCTGTCGGGCGTTTTCCACGTGCCACCCCACGTGATACCAAGCTTTTTAGCCACTTTACCGCATTTATCAAAAAAGCCTTCAGATGTATCGTATTCCTTGCCTTTGATATTCTGGCAAACATCCCACGCCCTGCGGCTTGTATGGCGGCTGTTTAATGTCCAAGTAACCTTACTACCCGGCTTTGTTCTGCCTATGGCATAGAGTTCATTCTGACGCTCTTGAGAACGATAAGTTTCTGTTATACGCACCTTTAATCCCTGTTTCTCACATTCTGCAAGGAAAGCTTTACAGGCGATTTGTGCATTTGGTGTCAATGCGCTTATATCTCTGCACACACTACTCATTTTCATCACTCTTTAGCATATCAATCGCCTTTGTAAGAACACTCGGCATTGGCAGTCCCATCAGACCAACATTTTCAATGATTGATACCGTATCATTTAATAGGTACGCTGTTATAACACCATCTTTGATAAAGGTAGTATTCAGTGCCAAATCAAGCCTGTGTGCAATCAATACCACCAAAAGAATTGCACCCTTTCTTAATAGTCCCTTAAACCCCGCTCTGCTCTCTAATGCACCTGTAGCCGATTTAGGCGATTTCTTAAACACAGCAGCCACCGCAAAGCCTGTAATATAATCTATCGCCATACATATTGCCAGCGTTGTCATAGCCGCACTCCAACCGCCAAAAAGGTAAGATAAAATCCCCCCTGCCGTTCCTGCAATTGCCAATAATGTTGTTTTCATATCTGTCTTTCCTCTCCTCTACACAAGCATAAGATTGAACTTGTGCTCCCAACTGCTATTTGTACGGTAGGATATCAGCTTAAGAACATTTCCTGTTTTTTCAACGTATAGCACAGCATTTATCGTAGAATTGTCCAAACGAATTTTCTGTCTACCCTCAAGCGATAAATCGACCATACTATCAAGCGGTGTAAAACGAATCTGCGCAGAATCATACCCTGCCAAAACTAAATATCTAAACCCATTATGCGGCATAGTATAATAGGAGTAACTGCCGGGGTTCAAGTTCTCGAGAGATGCTGTCCACGTACTATGTTTAACAGTAAAATTGTGATAGACATTAGCAGTATTTATTGCTATTTTTGACATAGCATAACTTCTTCTGTCGTCGACATTACCATTCGCATCAATGTATGCAAGAACCAGAACATCGCCCTCGGGCACTTTCTCTGTTGCTTTTATAAAAACGCTGTTAAAGTCCTCCTGATATTCAAGGGTTATGTAAACAGGCGTTCCTAATTCAAAATTAACCTCTACCCCCTCGCTGTCCACCTCTATCGCAACACCGCTTTCAAAAAATGCCGAGCCAGCACCTATTATTGCACCTGTATCTGTAAGACTAACCTCAAGCCCGCCATATTCGCTGACGCCCGAGGTCGTCACCTCAGATGTCAGAGTATTAAGAGCATCCTGTACGGTATCTCTTTCAGGGTATGCCAGAACGCCGGCGGTCATCAGTCTTGAGAAAGCTCTCGAAACATCTTCTGCACCATATGTTTCATTATCCAAAAAGCTACATTTGTAACCCATATAATCAAGCCTTTCTGTCCGCAATTTCTTTTATAGCTTGTCCGCGGACAATGACAAAATAAAATTTCTAAATTTCCTCCAGAGTCGGTTTTATACTCCGTCCTGCCGAGGAGTTAATTATACTTATGCCCGTTACTCTTCTTTTGAGAGTATGTCTAAAGGCACCTGCTTCAAACTGCACCCTGAAGGTATCGCCAAGCTCGTAATCAATGCCGTAGCTTGCACCTATTATTTCACAATTGAGCTTTAGCTCGAGCGAGCGCTTTTTAAGAAGCTTTTCCGCCTCGGAAAGTCCCGATGCAGAGCTTAAAACTGCGTCCCAGTATAAAAGTCCATTCTCTGTTTCGATAGGTGCAATATACCCGTACGGCTTTTGCTCACTATCTGCATCGTACAGTTCAAAATATCCTCCAGATGCGGTTTCCAAAAGACTTTCCCTAAGACTCATATCATAAGCATTCTTAAGGCTTTTAGACACTAACAGGTGACTCCTCTCCTTACCGAATACAAGCTCAAAACGCCAGCATTTTTGCTCAAAATCCGCTTTTAGTGAGTATCCGCAACCTATCATTTCGCAAAGGTCGCTAATTACGTCCGAGAGAGGATTTGCATTGTTTCGCCAGAAGTGTCTATCGAGCGATGGGACCCCAATTTTCTCGGGTATAATCAAATCCTCACAGACAGCAGCCGTATTTATATTAGTCGAAACACTGCCGTCCTCTGCAACTATGTATGGCGTTTTGTACGCCTTAGAAAGCAGATAAAGAATTATCGTTTCGGGGTCTGTGTAACTCTCACCAAATATAACACTTGTCTTAAATGGAAGAACAACCCTTTTAGACAAGAGCCACTCGGTTGTTCTTCCGTATACATTAAGCTTGTCAGAAATGAGCTTGCCCACGCATACAGCCTGTCTGCCGTCCTCTGTCAGTATAAGATATCTGTTTTCGGCAAAAATCTTCGCAAAGTCAGAGTTTATCGAGAAGCTGCCCTCGTATGTACCTATTCCGTTAAATTTTAGCTCCCATTCACTCGAGAATGCGCGTTCGGTTTCGGCAAGCAGATTATAATTAAAATCATAAATTCGTATCATTTATTCCACCAGCTTTTTATACGTGTCGGGATTTTTCTTAAATAGCTCGAGTCGTTCACGATAGCTCATCTTGTCAAAGGCTAAGCGGTCAATAGTTTTGTTCTGCTGCGCAGATGATACTATCCTCGGTGTCTGGGTCTTAAACAAAGCAGGATGAGCATCCTTAAGTGCTTCTACCCTCTCGGTAAGATTTTCAAGTGTCAGACCATCCTTTTCAAGCATAGCATCTGCTGCAGTATTATCAACAACGCCTGCACTTTCAAACGCTTTGGCAATACCCGTTTGAATCTTCTCATCGTTATACTCCTTAAGTATCCTGTCACTTATGTCCTTTTCCAGACCTAAGCCAGTCAAAAATTCTTCATTCATCAACTCTCACCCCTTCTCCTAAATACCATTCTCGCATTTCTTCTGTTGAAATTACTCCCGCAGCCAAAAGCTCCATTCTCTCGGAAAATTCCTTTTGTCTGTCTGCAATAATGCTGTCATCAAAAGCAAAATCAATAGTATACTCACCCTTTGGCGAAAGGTTGTATACATCACAAAGCACATCTGCCGCCATTGCCCAGCCGATAAGTGCAGACTTAAGCGCCGTCTGTATCTCGGTAACGGTTGCATAGCTTCTCTGTTTTGAGGCACGTATCTCCTCGGCTGTTTTTTCCACAGACTGCGGGTCTGATAAGGTCCCGTACGCAAGGCCGCAGTTGAATTCGATTCTCTGCAGTATACGCTCTAAGCCATTTATTATAGCCTCATCACGAATGTCCGGACTCCAGTCCTGAAACAGCTCGTCATTTCCGGTAGAGAGCAGGCGGTAGAGTCTTTTATCCGGCAAATTCGCCTCGCCTCTTGCACCTCGTCTTACCGCCGTTTCATCGACGTAAAGTGCTCGTTCTCCGCTTTCAAATTCCCACAAAAGTCGCTCATACTGCTTAGTAGCATCTTCTATAAGGTCAACCGAACGTGAATAAATCGGCGCTCCAAGAGGTGATGAAATATCATCGGGTGA
>JAZRPK010000083.1:0-4750 GCA_045649145.1 Clostridia bacterium | reverse complement strand
GTTCCTCGTGGAAGTTAATAAGAGATTAGCTGAATTGATGAAATAATATACAACAAACGAGCCACGCATATGCGTGGCTCGTTTACATTGACTTACACTCTGATATATTTTGCAAAATTGTAGTAGACTACACATTCCCCGTCCAGACCTCTCGGTAAAGTTCTGCGCCCCTGCGAGGCCGTTTGAAGGGGTCCGGGGGAAATCGGAATCCCCCGGCGGGTTTTGGTTCTTTTGCACGTGCAAAAGAACGTAAAGAGCAAAGGGGAAAATAAATTTCAAAGCTAAAGTGAGTGAAAACGACTTTGTAAATAATTATTTTTATATAGCAGAACCAACACTTTTTTCTGCTTTGTTCCTTTCCTTTGATATTTACCACTGTAGCTACTTTTGGCAGCAAAAGTAGCACAAAACTGTTGGGGGTCGGATTCCCCCAAACCCCTAAAACCGCTTAAGGGGACTTTCGTCCCCCTAAGAACCCCCAAGTCAATTCAAAACTAGTGCAAAAAAACAAAGGACTGAGCATTTACTCAGTCCTTTTCTCATCTCATATCCTCGGGCAAAAACTCTGCCGATATTGTATCCGTTGCATATTTTACGAGTCTGTCATAATATAACGAATTTTTGTAATATCCCCTCACGCCGTGTTTTGCAGCAAGCTCGGGGGTATAATCCTCTATAAAGTAAACCTTATTCCCCTTGAAATTGGAATTAAAATGGAAAACGGTCGGGTTAAATACCACATTTTCAATATACGGCTTTTCATCATCCGTCTTAACAATGTCAAATTCAATCATACCGCCGACCATATTATAGTCATATGCCTGCTCTGCGGCAAAATTACCGAGCGAGTAAACGCATAAAGTCTTGTTCCCGCCTGCACCATAGAGCCACTCTACAGGCTGTATAACGTGCGGATGATGTCCCAGAATAACATCCACGCCCGAATCCGCCATAAGCTGTGCAACACGCTTTTGTTCACTGTTGGGCGTCATAGCACCCTCCTCGCCCCAATGCACCGACACAATAACAAAGTCCGCACTTTGACGGGCAAGCTCCGCCTGACGTTTGATATCCTCATCATTTATATACGGAATTTTAATCTCACTATCTGCCGATACCCTAAATCCGTTGGTGTCATATGTATAGGACAAAAACGCTATTTCTATCCCATTCTTCTCAACAGCTCTTAGCGTATTATAGTCCTGCTCATTCTCATAACCGCCTATCATAAGGCAGTCCATACTCTTCCAGAACTCAATTGTTCTTCCAAGACCTGCTCCGCCCTTGTCGAGCATATGGTTATTGGCTATATTGATAACGTCATAACCAACTTCCAAAAGGTCATAACCAACATCACGGGGACTGTTAAAGGTGGGATAAAAAGTAATATCATAGCCCTCGCCGCACATCAGCGTTTCCTGATTTATAAAGGAAATATCCGCATTTTCCACTTTCTCTGCCACATTTTCGTACATCGGTTTGAAGTTATATTCCCTGCCGCCATCGGTGCTAAGACCTTTGGCATCCATCACATTTCCCTTGTATATGATATTGTCACCGCAGCCTACAAAGCTGACTTTAGTTGTAACAGGCTCTTTCGGGGTTGGTATCTCGGCATCATTACCGCCACAGGCAAAAAGGAGCAAAAGCGATAGAATAACTGCTATAAATTTCAATTCTTTTTTCATCATATGTCTGTCCTTTGTTTTTTTCTTAATGTTAGCACAAAAACCCCGCCACCGTCAACAAAATTTCACTTTTTACAGAAAATGACTTGATATTTACACCGATTTATGAGAAAATATATTATGGAATAATATGCTAAGGAGGATTACGATGCACAAAAGTGACAGGACAATTGCATACGTCGAGCCTGATTCACCCGCAAGCGAGGCGGGCATTGTGGCAGGTGATATACTCCTTAGTATTAACGGCGAAGAACCGCAGGATATCCTCGAATACCGCTATCTTTGTGCCGAGTATGAGGTAGAGCTTGAGATTAAAAAGCAAGACGGCAGCATCGAAATTATCACTATTGAAAATGACTATGAGGATTTGGGCATAGAATTTCGTGAAGGACTTATTGACAAGGCTCAAAGCTGTAGCAACAAGTGCATCTTCTGCTTTATCGACCAGCTCCCAAAGGGTATGCGAGAAACGGTATATTTCAAGGACGATGATGCACGGCTGTCATTCTTGCAGGGGAACTATGTGACACTTACCAATATGTCGGACGATGATATCGACCGCCTTATCAGGATGAGGGTGTCGCCAATAAATATATCGGTGCATACCACCAACCCCGAGCTAAGACAAAAAATGCTAAATAATCGTTTTGCAGGCAACTTGTTTGAGAGAATGAAGAAATTTGCCGAGGCGGGTCTTTATATGAATTGCCAGATTGTGCTGTGCCCCGGCTTTAATGACAAAGCGGAGCTTGACCGCACAATAAACGATTTGGCGTCACTTCTTCCATATACAGCGAGTCTTTCGGTAGTGCCCGTCGGACTTACACGCTACCGTGAGGGACTATGTAAAATTGAGCCGTTTGATAAGGAAAGCTCACTTGCAGTTGTCAAGCAGGTGGAGGAGCACCAAAGACGCATCTTAAAGGAACACGGCACAAGGTTTGTGTATCTTGCAGATGAATTTTACCTAAATGCAGGACTTAGCGTTCCGACAGCCGACTCATACGAGGGGTTTCCGCAGATAGAAAACGGCGTAGGCTTAATCGCATCAATGAAAGAGGAGTTTGACGATGCGATTACGCGCATACCAAAGCGAAATTTTAGCCGCAATATCGCTATTGTAACAGGCGAGCTGGCGGCACCGTTTATTAAGGAGCTTTCAAACAGAGTTGAGGCTAAAACGGACGGAGTTAAGGTTACCGTCTTCGCAGTTAAGAACGAATTTTTCGGCGGCGGTGTGAATGTGGCAGGCTTAGTCTGTGCGTGTGATATTATGAACACAGTTAAAGATGCTAAAGATTTTGACGAGCTGTTAATTCCCGACAGTATGCTCCGTGACGGAGAGGATATTTTCCTTGACAACATCACGTTAGACAGCCTGTCAAAGACGCTTAATGTCAAAATCACACCCGTTCCCAATGACGGATATATGTTCTTAGAGGCAATATTAGACGCAGAGCTTGAATTTTAAGAAACAGGAGAATAAAATATGAAACCGGTAGTTGCAATAGTAGGCAGACCAAACGTGGGCAAGTCTACACTTTTTAACAAGATTGCAGGACGCAGAATAAGCATTGTAGAGGACACCCCCGGCGTAACACGTGACAGAGTTTATGCCGATGTTTCCTGGCTGGATAAGAATTTTACCCTGATAGATACAGGCGGTATCGAGCCACATTCCAAGGACGAAATTCTCTCGCAGATGCGACGTCAGGCTGAGCTTGCAGTAGAAATGGCAGATGTTGTAATTCTTATGACCAACCTGCACGACGGCGTTACGGCTAATGATATGGACGTTGCGTCTATGATGCTGAAGGCTCAGAAAAAAATTGTGCTTGCAGTAAACAAATCGGATACCATCGGCGAGCCGCCTGCAGAATTTTACGAGTTTTACAACCTCGGCGTAGGTGACCCGATTGCCATTTCCTCCACACACGGACTTGGCGTAGGCGACCTTTTAGACGCAGTTTGCGAGCAGTTCCCCGAGGACAGCGACACCTCCGAGGAGGATAATTCCATAAAGATTGCAGTAATAGGCAGACCTAACGCAGGAAAGTCAAGTCTTATCAACCATATACTCGGCGAGAACAGAGTGATTGTATCGAATATTGCGGGCACAACACGTGACGCAATCGACTCAAGCTATGAACGTGATGGTATAAAATATACTCTGATTGACACCGCAGGTATGCGAAAAAGAGGCAAGATTGACGAGGTAGTTGAGCGTTACAGCGTAGTGCGTTCCTTAGCGGCAGTTGACCGCAGCGACGTCTGCGTAATTATGCTCGATGCGGCGGAGGGCGTAACCGAACAGGATACCAAGATTGCAGGCTATGCACACGAGCAGGGCAAAGCCTCAGTTATTGCCGTAAACAAATGGGACACCATCGAAAAGGACAGCAAGACAATGCAAGCCTTTACCGACCGTGTGCGTGAGGGGTTTGCGTATATGCAGTATGCTCCTATTCTGTTCATTTCCGCAAAGACAGGTCAACGTATAGATAAGCTTTTTGACGAGATAAACGAGGCTAATATCCAGCATAAACGCAGGATTTCGACAGGAATGCTAAACGACATCTTAAATGATGCTATGGCACGTCAGCAGCCGCCCTCAGACAAGGGCAAGAGGCTTAAAATCTACTACGGCACACAAGCTTCGGCAGAGCCGCCTACCTTCGTGCTGTTTTGCAACTCGACTGACCTTTTCCATTATTCATATCTTCGTTATATAGAAAACCGTATCCGTGAAGCCTTCGGCTTTGCGGGCACACCAATCAGATTTATCCTTCGTGAAAAGAGCGATAAGGACAAATAAAATATAAGGAGAACAAATGTTATGATTATCATTATCGGTATAGCAATCGCAATAGCGGCATATCTTATAGGGAGTGTTAATACGTCCATTATCCTGTCAAAAAGCCTTACAGGCTCAGATATAAGAAGCTCGGGCTCGGGTAATGCAGGCGCTACCAATATGCTCCGTACCCACGGCAAAAAGATGGCAATTGCAACACTTTTAGGTGATGTTCTAAAGGGCGTTGTGGCCGTGCTTTTGGCATATT
>JAZRPK010000082.1:0-4817 GCA_045649145.1 Clostridia bacterium | reverse complement strand
AGGCGATAAAACCGGGCGCAAAGCTGATACTTTGCGGTGATGCAGACCAGCTTCCGTCAGTTGGACCAGGGAACTTTTTGAGGGATATCATAGCATCAGGCACAGTAAAAACAATATCTCTAAAGCATATTTTCCGTCAGGCACAGGAGAGCTTAATTGTTATGAACGCACACCGGATAAATAGCAGTGTAATGCCTGTTTTAGACAGTAAAGATAAAGACTTTTTCTTCTTAAAAAGGCAGTCGGCGGACATAATAACGCAGACGGTAACCGAGCTTTATAAAATTCGTTTGCCCAAAAGCTACGGCATAGATGCAGTTTCTAAAATACAGGTTTTATCCCCGTCCAAAAAGGGCGCTGCGGGTACGATTGCGATTAACCGCGAGCTGCAGTATGCTATGAACCCGCCTGATATGCTTAAAACCGAGTACCGCTACGGCAATACAGTATTTCGTGTCGGTGATAAGGTTATGCAGATTAAAAATGACTATGATATAGTCTGGACACGTGAAAACGGTGAACTTGGCACAGGCATTTTTAACGGCGATATGGGTATTATCGAGAGTATGTCGCTAAAGGATAAGGTTATGACCATTATGTTTGATGATAAAGAGGTGGAGTATCCCTTTACCAACCTTGACAGACTGGAGCTTGCCTATGCGGTAACGGTACATAAGAGTCAGGGGAGTGAATTTCCTGTTGTGATATTGCCGATAGCAAGCTTTGCGCCGATGCTGATGTACAGAAATCTTCTGTATACCGCTGTAACACGTGCGAGGGATATGGTAGTGATTGTAGGTAGGGCGGAGGAGGTCAGAAGAATGGTGACCAATAACGCACAGCATACACGCTATACCGCACTTTGTGATAGGCTTGTTGCAATAAGGGATATGATTTTAGAAGAACGCACAGGAAACTAAAAAGACGGCATAAGCCGTCTTTTTTGCTACACAATCCTTACCTTATAATGCCTGAACCACTCGTCTACCTGCAGAAGATATCCGATAAACTGTGGCATTGCCATCAGCTGACCGAAGAAGGGCTTGCCGTAATCGGAGGAGCCTTCTTTAGTCAGTTCAAGGAGCGTTCTGCGGTCGCAAAGTGCGGTGAGCGGTGTGTTGGGGTCGGATATCAAATCGGCAAGCCGAGCCTTAACCGCACGTTCATATTCGGGGTTATGCGTTTTCGGGTATGGACTCTTTTTTCTGAAGAGCACCTCGTCCGAGAGTATCCCACGAGCCGATTCACGCAATATACTCTTTGACACGTTACCTTTGTTTTTGTACTCCCACGGGATATTCCACACATACTCTACTAAGCGGTAATCGCAAAACGGCACTCTCACCTCAAGACCGCTCGCCATACTCATTCTGTCCTTGCGGTCTAAAAGATTTGACATAAACCACACTATGTTAAGATACGATATCTCACGCCTGCGTGCTTCTTCGGGACTGTCGCCGTCAAAACGTGGCGTTTTGGCAACCGATTCCTCATAACGCATAGAAGAATAGCCGTCGAGGTCGAGGGTGTTTCTGACCTCGTCCTTTAACACGCTTTTTCTAAGTGACAGGTCATAGCACCACGGAAACCGCCGCTCGTCAAATGCCTTTTTGTCCCGAAACCACGGATATCCGCCGAAGATTTCGTCAGAGCATTCGCCCGAGAGCAGTACCGTATGATTTTTCTTAATCTCACGGCAGTAGTAGTAAAGTGATGCGTCAACGTCTGCCATACCGGGCAAATCCTTGCAATAGAGGGCGGGGTACAAAAGGCTTTCAAGGTCATCCATCGAGCACTTTAATACAGTGTGCTCTGTGCCGCATTCCTCGGACACCCTCTTTGCCCACGGCGCATCGGCATCAGGCTGAAAAGCGGTGCTCTTAAAATACTTATCGTTACCAACATAATCGAAGGAATAGGTGGCAAGCGTTTTCCCGCACTTTTTCATCTCCCTTGCGGCGATGGCAGTAATAAGGCTGGAGTCAAGCCCGCCCGAGAGAAGCGTTCCAATGGGCACATCACTCACAAGCTGGCGGCTGATAGAGTCATATACCAGCTCACGCACCTTTGCTACAGTATCCTCGTAGCTGTCCTTGTGTTCACGGCTTTCGAGTGACCAGTACTCCAACTCCTTTATGCCGTTTCGGGAAATTATCATACTATGGGCACTCTTAAGCTCGGATATACCCTTAAACACGCCAACGCCAGCCGTACGTGCAGGTGACATTGCAAACAGCTCGCAAAGTCCGTCCTTGTCGACCTCGGCGTTTATATATGGGTGTGCAAGCAGAGCCTTGATTTCCGATGCAAAGATGACCTCGCCGTCCTTTATGCTGTAAAATAGCGGCTTTACACCAAAGCGGTCACGGCACAAAAATACCTGTTGACGCATACTGTCCCATACAGCAAAGGCATAGATGCCGTTTAATTTTTTGGCACAGTCTGCGCCGTAGTGTATGTAGCACATCAAAAGAACCTCGGTATCGCAGTCGGTGGTAAAGCTGTAACCACGGCTTTCAAGCTCGCATCTTAGCTCCTTTGCGTTATAAAGCTCGCCGTTATAGCATATGACAAATTCATACCCCTCGACTGTGCGTTTCATAGGTTGAATTCCACGCTCGGGGTCGATAACCGCAAGCCGACAATGTGCAAATGCTGCGTGCTCGCCCACCCATTCTCCGTGCGAGTCGGGACCGCGGCAGGTCATTGTTTCTGCCATCTCCCGTGCTGTTAAGCGGTGAGCCGCTTCGTTAAGCGTCATATTTTCGCCGAAATTTATAAGCCCTGCAATTGCACACACTAAAATCAAATCCTTTCTTTTTGCATATCTTTGCTGGTATAAATTATGCACGATGAGAGAAATTGGTGCTAAATCGGTTGCGTATTGGCAACGGCTGTGATATAATGAGTTTAATCGTAAAACGATTAAACTTAGCGATATAAATTCCTCGAATGCAAAAGGGAATAGACAAAGGGCGGTTCTGTTGTCTTACTGCTATCTTAAAAAACAATATGTTTCTGGTCCTAACTTGACACGAGCCTAGAGTTACCTTGAGGCAAGGAGATTTTATAAATTATTTAACGATAGTTGATAAATTATAACGCGTTATACAGAAAGGGTAAATAAAAATGAATAGTAAAAGAGTAACATTTTCTCTTTTGGGGATGTATCTGCTTCCTTGGGGAATTCAGTATTTGGTTAATAATTTTATGTCGGTTTATGTAGCATCATTTCCATTTTCAACAGAGAAAACTGTAGGTGAAATTTTGGGCATCGGGGCACTTGTTACCTGTCTTTCACAGACGGTTTGGTCATATGTTGCAGGAAAGGCAAGAAACAAAGCTAATGTGCTTTGTCTGGCGCTTATTTTACTCACTGTGTTTTCGCTTTTATTTTTAAATGGAGCTATGACAAAAACCCTTCTGTATATCAGTGTTATTTTGTTTTATAGTTGTTTTATGGCGCATCAGCCGTTGATTGATACGATTTGCTCGGAAATTCATCAGCAGACGAAAAACAGTTTTGGTTTTTTCCGTTCTTTTGCGTCTTTGGGATATGCCCTTATGGGATTTGTTCTGGTTGTTTTGCCACATGAAAAACCAACTGCATTTTTCGCATATTCTGCAATTCTTGCGGCGCTTTCGGCGGTGCTTTCCAAGATGGTACGTGCACCGCGTGTCCAAAATATTCCCGAGGATAAGAATAAGAATATATTTAACAGTGCATACATAAACTTTTTGATTTATACATTTGTTTTGTTTGTCGGCTGTAGTGGCATTACAGCCTTTTTCGCTGTATATTTTACATCTCCGGAGGGGCTTGGGGGTGACTTGGGAATGTTCAGTCTTGTTCTGGGAATCGGTGCCTTTGTAGAGTGGTTGGTTGTGATGTTCTACTCAAGAATTTCCCAAAATGTCAAGGCAAAATATACATTTTTCATTATTGCGTTTGCCGGTATTTTCAGAAGTCTATTCATATACATTGCACATGTGCCGGGTGTGGCGGCGCTTTCTATGGCATTTAGCTGTATTTGGTATGGACTTTTGTGGGCGAGTGTGACGCCGTATATAAAAAGAATTGTACCTGCGGAGGGAAATGCGCTTGCACAGGGCGTATGGACGGTAGTGTCCTCCGGTGCAGCTACATTTGTGGGCTCGTATGTGAGTGGTGTTTATGCCGAGTCCTTTGGTCAACGAAGTCTCTTTCTTGCTATTTCAATTTTAATGGGTGTGTTGGCTTTGTTGACGCCGGTTTTAATAGAGAAGGAGTAAGAAAAGGGACCAGATTTATGCCTGTTACAGTTATAAGCGGGTTTTCTTGGTGTAGCGAATGGGACAGCAGCGGGGAATAAAACATCACTGAAAGTTAAAGCAGTCCGAATACGAAAAAATCTATAAATCAACAGCACCATCTTTTGTTTTGACATCATTCGTGGCGGAGTGTTCCGTGTGACTTGATATATGGGTGATTTCGTTCCTATATTTTTTGAGCCTGCCTTGACACGAACCATATAAAGAATGTCGAATAATGTCGAAAAGGAGGTAATGTTGATATGAAAGTGTATTTATTAGAGCACGCTTATGATTATGGTGAGAACCTTGAGCATACAGAAGTTAAAACACTTGGAATTTATGAAACGAGAGAAAAGGCTGAAAAGGCAGTTTCCGAATACAAACTACTTCCTGGGTTTAATGAATACGATGATGAATGCTTTCACATTGGCGAATACGAATTAAATGCTGGTTCATGGTTAGAGGGGTTTATACAAGTTGATTAATTATTTGTCCTAACTAAACATGAATTAGCATCAAAAAGG
>JAZRPK010000081.1:0-13659 GCA_045649145.1 Clostridia bacterium | reverse complement strand
CTGATTGAGCAGGTTATGGTAAATCTGCTGGAAAATGCCGTGCAGCACGCAGTCGGGATGACCGAGCTCAAGCTTAATATCTTCGTAAGGGAACAGGATGTTGTGTTTGAGATAGCAGACAATGGTTGTGGTATTGAAAAGGAAAAGCTCAAAAATATATTTACAGGCTATTATATGTCAGATAATTCTCTCAGGGACAATCAGAAAAGATGTATGGGTATCGGGCTTTCGGTGTGTGCAGCGATTATTAAAGCTCACGGCGGCAAAATTTGTGCCGAGAATTTGAAAAAGGGCGGTATGCTGTTTCGGTTTACGCTGGCTCTTGAGGAGGGAACAGATGAGTAATAAGTATAGAATACTGATTATCGAGGACGAAGAAAATATCAGGAAATTCGTGTCTGCTCTATTCGAAGCGAATGACTATAAGGTGTTAACTGCAAAGACTGCAAAAGAAGGATATCAGATGTTTGCTTCACATCTGCCCGATTTGGTTATTCTGGATTTGGGACTTCCCGACAGGGATGGAACAGAATTATTACAAGATATACGCAAAGAGCGGGGCACTCCTGTTATAGTTCTTTCTGCAAGAAGTAGCGAAAATGACAAGGTAGAGGCTTTGGATATGGGCGCAAATGACTATGTGACAAAGCCCTTTGGCTCGGCGGAGCTTTTGGCAAGAGTAAGGAGCATTTTAAGGACCAACCGTCACAGCGCCGCGGAGGGAAAGCTTTCGGGCGGGAAATTCACATCGGGCAGTATGACGATAGATTATGACGCCCGTAAGTTCTATTTTGAAAATAAAGAAATTAAGCTGACACAAACCGAATATAACATAATAGCGCTGCTTTCCGAGCATTTTGGCAAGGTGCTTACCTATTCTGCGATAATCAAAGAAATCTGGGGTTATTCCGATTCGGGCAGTATAAAAAAGCTGCAGGTAAATATGGCAAATATCAGACGCAAGCTGTCATTAAAGCCGGGTGAAAACCAGTATATTTCAAACGAGCTCGGGGTGGGATACAGAATGCACAATGATAACGAATAACAAAAACCGAAAGAATTTTTTTGGGGTTTTTTGTAAAAAAATGAATCTTAACCGCATCTTTACCGCAAGAGTGATATAATGAAGTCCGTAAGAAAAAGGAAAGGAAATAGAATTTATGAGTTTTTTTGACGTGTTGACACTAATAGGCGGACTTTGTTTGTTTCTCTTTGGTATGAACATTATGGGCGACGCCCTTGAGCGCCGTGCAGGAGACAAGCTAAGCGCAATAATCGGAAAGCTTACCACAAACAAGCTGGCAGGCTTTTTGACAGGTCTTGGTGTAACTGCTATTATCCAGAGCTCATCGGCAACTACTGTTATGGTAGTCGGCTTTGTTAATTCGGGTCTTATGACCTTAAAGCAATCGATAGGCGTTATTATGGGTGCAAACATAGGCACAACCGTAACAGCGTGGATATTGAGCTTAGGCGGCATCGAGAGCAGCAACTTCTTTGTTCAGCTCTTTAAGCCTACATCATTTACGCCGGTGCTTGCACTTGTCGGAATAATATTTTATATGTTCTGCAAGACTAATAAGAAAAAGGATACAGGTACAATTCTTCTCGGCTTTGCTGTTTTGATGTTTGGTATGGATATAATGTCGGGTGCTGTTGCGGGACTTCGTGATGTGCCCGAATTCAGACAGATGTTTGTAATGTTCAAAAACCCGATTTTGGGCGTGATAGCGGGTGCAATACTGACTGCGATTATTCAGTCCAGCTCCGCTTCGGTAGGTATCCTGCAGGCGCATACCGTAACAGGTCAGATTTCCTACGGCGCTGCATTCCCGATTATTATGGGGCAGAATATCGGTACCTGTATAACAGCTATTCTGTCGTCTTTTGGCACTAACAGAAATGCAAAGAGAGTTGCACTTGCACATCTTTCGTTTAACGTAATAGGAACTGTTGTCCTTATGACGGTATTGTACATAGCAAAGGGTGTGTTCGCACCTGCGATTTTAGACGAAAATGCCACGCATTTCGGTATAGCGGTTTCACATTCGATATTCAATGTAGTATGTACAGCTGTTCTTCTTCCGATGTCAGGACTGCTTGAAAAGCTGGTATGCAAGCTTGTTCCCGACAGCGACGTTAAGGAGGAGAAGACCGAGCTTGACGAAAGACTGCTTCTTACCCCTGCAGTTGCACTCGATACCTGCCGCAAGTATGCAGTTGAAATGGCAAAGTGCGCAGTCGAAGCACTAAAGGACGGAATATATGTTCTTTTCGACTATAAATCTGCATTGGCAGAGGAAATTCGATATAAGGAAGAAAAGACAGACCATTATGAAGATATCATAGGAAACTATTTGGTAAAGCTTTCCTCGCACCAGATTAACGAGGACGAAAGTGCCGAGGCGGCAAGACTTCTAAGGCTCATCGGCGATTTTGAAAGAATTTCCGACCATAGTGTAAATATCTTGGAATCTGCGGAAGAATTGCGTGACAAGGGCATTAAATTCTCCGAAAGCGCAAAGGCAGAGCTTAAAGTCCTGACCGATGCGGTTAAAGAAATTACCGAGCTTGCGCTCGTAGCTTTTGAATACAACGACCTTCATTCAGCATTTGATATAGAGCCTTTGGAGGAGATTATAGACAGACTTAAGGAAAAGCTCAGAGCAAACCATATAATGAGATTACAGCAGGGGGATTGTACCATAGACGCGGGCTTTGTCTGGTCAGACCTTCTTACAAATCTGGAGAGGACCTCCGACCACTGCTCAAATATAGCAGGCTGCATCATAGAAACCTCGCACAACAACCTCAATATGCACGAGAGTATAAGAATTATCAAGTCGGAGAGTGAGGAATTTAAGGATAAATATGCTTTCTACTCTGACAAATATAAACTTAAGAAGAATTGATAGGAGAATAAAAAATGGAAATTATATTGCAAATTGTGTTGCTGGTGGTCGGGTTTGTAATGCTTGTAAAGGGCGCTGACTGGTTTGTAGACGGCTCGGCGGGAATTGCGACAAAGTTCGGAATACCCCAGCTTGTTATAGGACTTACAATCGTTGCAATGGGAACGAGTGCGCCTGAGGCGGCAGTAAGCATAACAGCCGCACTTAAGGGTAATGCCGATATTACGGTGGGGAATATTGTAGGAAGCAATATCCTTAATATCTTGATTATTTTGGGACTTTCTTCCGTTATAACACCGATTGCCGTTGCAAAATCTACCATAAAGGTCGAGATACCTTTTATGATTGCGGTCACTTTGCTTTTGTTGGCTTTTGGATACAACGGTACTATCGGACTTCTGGAGGGCATTTTGCTTCTGGCAGTATTTGCTTGCTATCTTGGGTACCTGTTTATGATGGCAAAAAAGGACAAGGATTTAGAGGGCGAGGGAAAAAAGGAGCTTTCCGTTTGGAAGGCGCTTTTGTGGACTGCTGTAGGACTTGTTTTGATAGTGTGGGGAAGTGACGTTACGGTAGATGCCGCAACAAATATCGCAAACGTGCTGGGGCTGAGCGAAAGATTTATCGGGCTTACAATAGTTGCACTCGGCACATCGCTGCCCGAGCTTGTCACCTCTGCTGCTGCCGCGAGAAAGGGTAATGCAGATATCGCAATTGGAAATATCGTCGGTAGTAATATTTTTAACATTTTACTTGTTGTGGGTGTTTCTGCTGCGATTATCCCCGTTCCGTTTGCGACAGGCTTCAGGTTTGATACAATTGTGGCTGTAGCTGCTGCGGTGTTGCTGCTTTTATGTGCATTTAAGAGCGGAAAATTAAAACGCTGGTCGGGCGTAGTTATGCTCCTTGCTTATGCGGCATACTTTGCGATGATTTGGTAATATGCAAAAAAAGTTGTGCATTATCCTGCACAACTTTTTTTAATGAGTTTTCCGAGCTGAATTAAAACCGTCGGAGCAAGTGACAATCCAAGTATTGTTATAACCTGTGAGATACTAAGCGTAGATACTTCGAAAAGTCTTTGCAGAAACGGCACAAATAAAACCAAGGATAAGAAAAGAACACCAACTGCAAAGGCAGCCACGCTTGCCATATTACTCCTAAAACCAATCTTAAAGATTGATTGTTCGCTTCTGCAATTAAAGCCGTGGAACAAACGAGCCAGCGTAAGTGTTGCAAATGCCATAGTGCTTGCCAACACTTCGTTGCCTGTATTAAGGCCGATATGGAAGGCTATCATCGTACTGATGGCAATTAACCCGCCCTGCAGCAATAGCTGAAACATAAATTTTTTGTTTAGGATACCTTCCTTCGGGTCTCTCGGTTTTTTGGAGAGAAGATTGTCTTCCGCCGGCTCCATACCGATTGCTATTGCGGGAAGAGAGTCGGTCAAAAGATTCATAAACAGCAAATGCACAGGTGCAAACGGAACAGGCAGTGCAAGCAGTGACGTGTATAGCACAGACAGAATTCCCGCCATATTGCCCGAAAGCAGAAACTTAATCGCATTTTTGATGTTTCTGTATACATTTCTTCCGTTTGCGACCGCTTTGATGATTGTTGCAAAGTTGTCGTCTGTCAAAATCATTGCGGCGGCATCTTTGGAAACCTCCGTTCCCGTTATCCCCATCGCTACGCCGATGTCGGCTTTTTTAAGTGCAGGTGCGTCATTTACGCCGTCGCCCGTCATTGCGACAATATTTCCCTTTCTCTGCCATGCATTAACAATTCGGATTTTGTTCTCGGGCGACACACGGGCATATACTGAAATTCTATCTATCTTTTCATACAGCTCCTCATCGGTCATTGCGTCCAGCTCCACGCCCGTTACGGCTATGTCACCTTCCTCGAATATTCCGATTTGCTTTGCAATAGCTGTTGCCGTAATCTTGTGGTCGCCGGTAATCATAATCGGCTTTATGCCTGCTCTTTTTGCGTCTGCAACGGCGGCTTTTGACTCTTCTCTGGGAGGGTCCATCATAGAAACGAGTCCAATAAAGGTATAATCGTTTTCGTCTGTAAGGTCAAGATTTTGGGAATTATCCGATTCTTTATAGGCAAAAGCAAGTACGCGAAGACCGTTTTTAGAAAATTCCATATTCTTTTGGAGGATTTGCTCTTTGTCCTCCTCTGTGATGGGACGAATTCCTTCATCGGTGCGGATGTGGCTTGTTCGGTCAAGTAATACGTCAAGCGCACCCTTTGTTAATATGGTAGGAACGCCGTGAATAGAGTACTTTGTAGACATCAGCTTTCTGTCGGAGTCAAAGGGGATTTCAGCTATTCTGGGCATTACCTCACGGAAAAACTCCTCGTCCATATCAATGGAACGTACCATTTCCAAAAGACAGTATTCTGTCGGGTCGCCGATTCCTTTTCCTTCAATAATAGAAGAATCATTCGTCAAAATAACATTATATAACAGATAACGGTGTAATTGATTTTTCAAGTCCAGCTCCTTCGGACTGAGGGTTTGCCCGTTTACATACACTTGCTGAACTGTCATTTTGTTCTGCGTTAGTGTGCCTGTTTTGTCCGAGCAGATAACAGATACGCAGCCAAGACTTTCCACGGCCTTAAGCTCCTTGATAATGGCATTTTCTTTCGCCATTTTCTGCGTTCCCATCGCCTGAACAATCGTAACAATAGAGCTGAGCGCCTCGGGGATTGCCGCAACTGCAAGCGCAACCGCAAACATCAACGAGTCCAGAATGGGCATTTTGCGATAAAGACTAAGCGCAAACACAACTGCAGATACTATCATTATTACTATTGCCAAACGGCTGGAAAACTTGTCAAGACTAATCTGTAGCGGCGTTTTCTTCTCTTTTGTTGCGTTCATAAGAGCCGCAATTTTGCCAATTTCTGTGTCCATTCCCGTGCCCGTAACTATAACCGTCGCACGTCCGTAGGTTACCAGACTCCCCGAATAAACCATATTCACTCTGTCGCCCAAAGGTGCTTCTTCAGTCAGGTCAACATCCTGCTTTTCCACGTTGGTCGATTCGCCTGTCAGAGAGCTTTCATTTACCTGCAGCGAGAAGTTTTCAAGAATTCTGCCGTCGGCTACTACCATATCTCCGGCTTCCAATACCACAATATCGCCCAAAACAACATCTTTGGAAGGAATTTCAATCTTTCTGCCGTCACGGATAACCTTAGCATTCGGAGAGGACAAGGATTTTAGGCTGTCTAATGATTTCTCGGCTTTTTTGTGCTGCACTGTACCAAGGATTGCATTCAAAATGATAACTGCAAAAATAACGATTGTACTCTCTGCGTTCCCTGACAGCATAGAAATGACGGCAGCAATAACAAGAATAATTACCAGCAAATCTGCAAACTGGGATAGAAAAACCTCCAACGTGCTTTTTCTTTTTCCCTCCTTAAGTACATTTGCTCCCTTTTCCTGCAGAATACTTTCTGCTCTTTCCTTGGTGTGACCGAGAAGAGTTACTCCAAACTCCTCTAAAATACGCTCTTTAGTCAGTAAATAATAGTCTTTCATACAGTCCTCCTAATGTAAAAAATAAAAAAGAATTTTGGATATGATATATCATATCCAAAAGTCTGGTAACCGAAACCGGTATGTGTTACCAAGTTATAAATAACTGCGATTGTTGATAACACATTAAAACTACTCCCTTTTGAAAGAATAGATATTTATTTTTATATAGTATATTCCTTTTTCCCAAGAATGTCAACTGTTTTTTTAGATTATTCAGTCTGGGACAGCATATTTTCAATAAATATTCCATACCCACGGGTTGGGTCATTGACAAACACGTGTGTCACAGCTCCTACAATTTTACCATTTTGCAATATCGGTGAACCTGACATTCCCTGCACTATGCCGCCCGTTATATTAAGAAGAGCGTCATCAATAACACGTATACTCATACTTTTATTCGTCTTAGCTGCAGATTGGGAAACCTGTTCAATTGTAATGCGGTAGGATTTTACGCCCGTACCATCAACATCGCACAAAATCTCCGCCTCACCCTCTTTCACGAGAAAGCGTGTTGCAACGGGAACACTTATGCCCGCTCTCTCCTTTGAAAGAGCGCCATAAAGTCCAAGCTCGGAATTTTTATTGACAGCGCCTATCACCTCGCCGCCAATCACACCCATCAGCTCGCCAGGCTCGCCGCTTTTTCCTGCTTTGACAGAGCTTACTCTGCACGGTGAAAGAGTGCCGTGCCCCAAGGGCACTATCAGCTCGGTGTCGCTGTCACATATAGCGTGTCCAAGCGCACCAAAGGCAGCATCATCGGTAGTAAAGGTTAAAGTCCCTATCCCTGCTGCCGAATCGCGTACCCACATTCCTGCAGTAAAGCCATTTTCGGTTTCTTTACCCCTAAGAGTCAGTTCAAATCGGTCCAAATCCCGTCTGATTGTCAGATTATTTACTTTTTGTGCCGAAATCTGTGCAGAAAGCTGTTCGATGCTTTCAAGCTTAACGCCATTTATTTTTTCTATTATATCGCCCTTTTTAATCCCTGAAATTCTTGCCCCGCTTAAGTTTTCAACACCCACTACCATCACGCCGTCCGAGTAAATTCTGACACCTATCACCTCGCCCGATGCAATGACATAGCGTTCGGGCACAACTGCAACCTCTACAGTTTTAATTGGCAGTGCACCAAACAGCTCTGCTGTTACATTCTGTACGCCGACCGATGCAGTATCAATCACCGCACCGTTTGATGACGAAAGCCGTACAAGCCCGTTTGGATATGCACTGTAGCGTGCGTTTTCTGTTAATGTAATTTTGCCGGGGACGGAAATATATGCAGCGGTTATAACACCGACAGGCAAGAAAGCGCATAATGCCCGATATATGTTTTTCTTCATTTAATTCTTCCTTTCGTATTCGGAATATCACATACAATAGTATCTCTTTCCACGCAGTTTCCATTACGTCAATTTTTTCAAATTTATTTTTTTACAAGTGGACAGGCTTGTCTTTTTGTGGTATTATTATTTTGTATGTGATTTGATTTTATTTGGAGGAAATTATGGATTTTAGCCGATTTAACGAAAAACAGCTTGAGGCTATTTGGCATACCGACGGTCAGGTTTTGGTGCTTGCAGGCGCAGGCAGCGGCAAGACTACTATGCTTGTAAGCCGTCTTGCATATATATTGGAAACAAAAAATATAAAACCTTATAATATTTTGGCAATTACCTTTACCAACAAAGCGGCGGCGGAAATGCGTGAGCGAATCGAGGCTCAAATCGGGCCGATAGCACGTGAGATGTGGATTTCCACCTTTCATTCGGCGTGCGTAAGGCTACTTCGCAGCTGCTCGGAGAGAATAGGCTTTGACCCGAGCTTTGTTATCTATGACAGCGCCGATTCAAAGACGGTAATAAAGGATTGTATGAAGGAGCTCAACATCGATGAACGCTTGATGCCGCTTAAGATGCTTCAGGGCGAAATAAGCCGTGCAAAAGATAACCTTCAGGACGCATCGGCATATGCTCTTATAAACGCTACCGACCACAGAAAAAAGGTCATTGCCGATGTGTATGAGCTTTATCAGAAAAAGCTTAAAAAGAATAATGCGCTCGATTTTGATGATATAGTATTTATGGCAGTCAAAGCCCTTTCTGAAAACCCCGACGTTCTGGAAAAATATCGTGAGCGGTTTAGATATATAATGGTAGACGAGTATCAGGACACCAACAATGCTCAGTATATGCTGATTTCTTTGCTTGCAGGCAGTGATGGAAATATCTGCGTTGTCGGAGACGATGACCAGAGTATCTACCGTTTCCGTGGTGCAAATATAAGAAATATTCTCGATTTTGAAAAGGAATATCCGAATGCACACGTGGTTAAATTAGAGCAGAACTATCGTTCTACATCAAATATACTAAACGCAGCCAATGCAGTTATCGCCCATAACCGTGGCAGAAAGGGCAAAAACCTCTGGACAGCAAAAGAGGGCGGAGATTTGATTTTCAGCTTTGTGGGACAAAACGAGCGTGATGAAGCGAGATTTATCGCAGGTCAGATTTCCGAAAGGGTGCAAAAGGGTGCAAAATTTTCCGATTGCGCAATCCTTTACCGCACCAACGCACAGTCCCGTGTCCTTGAGGAAATGCTGTTACAGTATGCTGTTCCGTATCGTGTTCTGGCGGGGTTGAGGTTCTATGACCGAAAGGAAATAAAGGACATTATTGCATATTTGAGGCTAATTCATAACCCGTCGGACGCTGTCAGCTTAAAGAGGATTATAAACGAGCCAAAGCGTGGTATAGGTGCAGCATCTATGGAAAAGGCAGAGATTATTGCTGCGGAAAATGACATAACTCTTTTCGAAACGGTGCTTTATGCTAATGAATATTCTGAGCTTTCAAGAGCGGCTGTTAAGATGGTCGAGTTCGGAAGGTTAATTAAGTCCTTTCAAAAATCCGCAGAGGTGTCGCACGTTTCCGACCTTGTCGCACGTGTGCTTAATGAAAGCGGATATATGGCAATGCTCGAGCTGGAAAACAGCGTTGAATCTAGAACAAGGATAGAGAACTTAAACGAGTTTATGTCGGCTGTTGCCGAATATGAAAAAAGTGCAGAAAACCCGTCACTTGGCGGCTTTTTGGAAAATGTGGCACTCGTTTCGGAGATTGATGCTTATGACGAGGATCAGGACGCCTGCGTGCTGATGACAGTTCACAGCGCAAAGGGACTCGAGTTCCCTGTTGTGTTTATTGCAGGTCTGGAGGACGGTCTGTTCCCATCGGCACGCTCTAACACAGACGAGGACATAGAGGAGGAGAGAAGACTCTGCTATGTTGCAATAACCCGTGCGAAAAAGACGCTCTATGTTACACAGGCAAGGTCACGTACCCTGTTCGGCAAAACCTCGCCCGCTTTCCCGTCGAGGTTCTTTAAGGAAATTCCGAGCGAGTACCTAAAGGAAGTAGGAACGCCGATTAACAGGGTGGAAAATCGTGCGGCAGAAGTTTATAGCCGAAGCAAATCATTTGCCGAAACATATCAAAAGCCTGCTCCTGCTAAAACGCAAAATATTTCGGGCGGTCTTTTCACAACAGGTGATCGTGTATCGCACCCCAAATTTGGGGAGGGAACGGTTGTGGCAGTAACGCCCTTTGAGCGTGATGCACTTTTGGAGATAAGCTTTGACTCGGTGGGCACAAAACGCCTTATGGCAGCATATGCCAAGCTTAAGAAAATTTGAGGAATTATTTATGACTAAATTAGTAATATTTGATTTAGACGGCACCTTGCTTAACACTTTGCCGACTATTGCATACTACGGCAATTATGCACTCAAACTGTATGGTTTGCCGACAATAGAAACCGAGCGGTACAAGGCCCTTATCGGTGACGGGAGAGATTTGCTTATTCATCGTATGCTTGCAGAATCTGGCAATGACACGAGCGAATTGTATCAGGCGGTCGGTGCGGCGTATGACAGGGCATATGAGGCAGGCCAGATGTATCTGACCGAGCCGTATGAGGGGATTAAAGAAATGCTTGTCGAGCTTAAAAAAAGTGGTGTCAGGCTTGCAGTTCTTTCAAACAAACCGCATAATGTGACAAGTGTAATTGTAGAGAGGGTATTTCCCGATGTGTTTGATGAAGTCTGGGGAAAAAAACAAGAATACCCTGTAAAGCCCTCGCCCGATGCACCCCTTGAGATATGCCGTCTGATTGGGGCAGAACCAAGAGATACGGCGTTTGTCGGCGATACGGCTGTCGATATTAAAACAGGTAAAAATGCAGGTTTTCTGACGATTGGCGTAGAATGGGGATTTAGAGATAGAGAAGAACTGGAGGGTGCAGGTGCGGACTTTATCGTAAAGCACGCATCGGAGATTATAAAAGAAATCAAATAAAAAAGCCGCTGCTTTTATTATAAGCAGCGGTTACTTTTTTAATTATTCGTCATCGTGATGACACTCGTCACAATCACAGTCGCAATCGAATTCAAGCTCGATTTCCTCACGGCAGTTGGGACAGATGATGGGAGCATCGTCGTCAAGTGCATCAAAATCTACCATTACGTCTTCGTTGCAGTTGGGGCACTGAATTTCGAAAAATCCCATATCCTCATCATCGTCATAATCGATGATGTCGAAATCGTCGTCATCCTCATCCTCGTCTTCATCGTCGTAATCGTAGACAAGCTCCTCAACGTCGTGCAAATCTTCGTCAAGCTCGTGTACAAGCTCTTCTAACTCGTCATTTGCGTAACAAACATCTTCAACCGCCTCGGCGATATCTGATATAGCGTCAATAATTTTAACAAGCAGCTTGTTCTCAGCCTTTTCTGTGTCAAGATTCATACCGTCTGCAAGACCTTTTAAGTATGCTGCCTTTGAAGTTAAGCTATCCATAGTGAACGCTCCTCTCAAGAATTAAACTCTTTCCATATACTCGCCTGTTCTGGTGTCAACTCTGATAATATCAGACTGGTCAACAAACAAGGGCACCATAATAACTGCGCCTGTTTCAAGTGTAGCAGGCTTTTTAGCACCGGTAGCCGTATCGCCCTTGAAGCCCGGCTCGGTGTCTGTGATAGCAAGCTCTACGAAGGTAGGCGGCTCTATACCAAATACACTGCCCTTGTATGAGAGAATCATACATACCATATTTTCCTTAACGAATTTTAACGAATCGCCAATCTGGTCCTTGCCGATAGGAATCATATCGAATGTTTCCTGATCCATAAAATAGTAGAGGTCTCCGTCATTGTAGGAGTACTCCATATTCTTTCTTTCAATGTGAGCCTTGGGCATCTTTTCGTCAGGACGGAAGGTCTTTTCAACCACACCGCCTGTGATAACGTTCTTAAGCTTAGTTCTTACGAACGCTGCACCCTTGCCCGGCTTAACGTGCTGGAACTCGACAACCTGGAATACGTTGCCGTCCTGCTCAAATGTAACACCGTTTCTGAAATCTCCGGCTGTAATCATAATTATATTCCTCCACTGTAAAAATTTAATCATATATATTTTAATATATTTTTCCTGAAATTACAAGTCTTTTTTGTAATTATTATAAAATATGTGAATTTAACAAGAAAAAGTAGAAAAACTGCTTGACATTCCGTCGTCTTTTTAGTATAATATTTTGGTAGCAATTAAATAGGGGTATGATGTAATGGTAACATGCCGGTCTCCAAAACCGTTCTTGAGGGTTCGAGTCCTTCTACCCCTGCCAAAACAAAAGAACCGCCGATGGCGGTTTTTTGTTTTGATTTGGGGAAGGGGGAGAACCCGTAGGGTGAGATCGCGAAGCCCCAAAGAAGCCAAGCGGAAGCGAAGGGTGATTGGAAAGGGCGAAGCATACAAGCGAACGAAGTGAGTCGTAGTCCTTCTACCCCTATATAAATCTGTGATTTAGGTAACGGCGTAGGAGTCCTTCTACTCTATTTTGACCTAGACTTTTTGCCTTTGGGGACGTCACCTTTTGACATATGCGCCGTATAGCATTAATTAAAAAGAGACCGAGTTTCAGTCGGTCTCTAAAATTTTTACAGAACTTTATTTGTGCGGGTACTCGTTGCACAGTAAATGCAACGGCTTTTCATCCTCTTCTATTTCAGGGAAACGTCCTGCTTTGTCGTAGAAATGGTTATCGGCGTTATCATCATTTGTCATTGATACCTCTGCCACCAAAACAGTGCCTTTGCCCTCTTCACCCCAGAATCTGTGATAGAGTCCTTTAGTCAAGGTTATGCTCTGTCCGGGCTTAAGGCATACAACGTGTCCTGCGGGGAAGGTATATTTTACACCGTCCATACAAACGGTTACGTCTGTATCGGCAAGACTTTCGTCTTCTGCACTGTTATACAGCTTTATCATCAAATTACCGCCGCCACGGTTGATGATATCCTCCATTTTGTTCCAATGAAAATGCATAGGTGTTATCTGATTTTCCTTTACAACCATTAGCTTTTCTGCATAGGTTTTGGGGTATTTGGTGGGGTTGAGCTGATTTCCGTTGCGCAATGTGATTAACAGTAAGCCTGTTTTGTTAAAATCACCCTGACCGAAATCGGTTATATCCCAACCCAGCATATTATCTCTTATTTCCTGCACTTCGTCGCCCTTGTCCGCCCATTCTTCAGGACTCCAGCACGCAAATGGCGGCAACGTGATTTTATATTCTGCAAACATTGCCAGTGCGTCTTTCATAGCCTTGTTTATTTCTGAACGTTTCATATTAATACCTCCAACTATACTTTTCTTAAATGTTTAAGTTGGTTATATAATACTGGATTTTATTGTTGTTGTCAAGGCGGTGTGTGCATTTTTTTGTTGCTATATTGCCCCTGTCATTGAAAGAATCAGCTCGCACAGATAAACTGCCGCCGCAGCAAGCAAGGCTGTTACCAGCAAGCCTCTTTTGAAATATGCCGATATACAAGCCGCCGCCAGACCTACCGCAGCCGATATAACACTGCGTGTAGCGTAAAGTATCGCAGGAAAGGTCATAGCACCGAGCACGGCATAGGGTATGTAATGGAAGAAATCACGCAGGAACTGCGATTTTATCTCCTTTCGAAAGACCGTCAGCGGCAACATTCTTATAAGATATGTAATGCCGGCGGTTGCTAAAAGTACGCCAAGATAGTATTTCATTTTTGATTCTCCAGTCTTTCGAGTACGGTGTTATAGCCGTCTGCGCCGTAGGATAATGCACGGCTTACAC
>JAZRPK010000080.1:0-7650 GCA_045649145.1 Clostridia bacterium | reverse complement strand
GCCGCCTGCTTGGCTGTTTTTTTGCCAAATACAGCATTACCGTTTACTACAACAGGTACTGTGGCTGTATTGGGCAAGTATTCCGCATAATATTCACTCTGCAAGCCCACACCGTTCTGGTCGGACATAAACTTATTCTCTGCCAGCAGCGTTCCGTCGGCTACATCGTAATCCTTATGCGACACAAGCTCGCTACCGAGTATCGACGCGAAAGCTGTTGTATTAAATACCGATGCCGCCACAAGCACCGCAATAATCCTCTTTATCATTTTTAACCATTCCTTTCCAAACCAGACCGTTTACCTGAATACTTCCTGATTTCTGACTCCCAAAAGTACAGGCAACTTATACGAGTGTCGGGTTGGCTTTGTCCAGATTTCCTTTGACCAGCCGAGCACTCCGCCGTCTGATAATGGCATTGTAAAATACTCATAACTGATGTGGTTATCGGGCAAGGTTGTACCGCCAAATGCCCCATCACCCTCAGTTGCTATATTCATTTTAGCGGCAAAGTTGGAATATGCCTGATCTTTAGTACCGCCTGCACATACTCTTCCCACAATCCCGTATGATGTAATATCACGATTAACTGCCACGGTAGATACAACTATCCCCGCCTCATTATAACCGCAAATTCCGCCTGCATATGATGGCATCTTGTCTTTTAATTCGGCATCGGAAAACTGCAATAGCGAACCGGTTGCGTAACCGCTTTGTACAATTGCTGCCTCATTATAGCCGCAAATTCCGCCTGCATAGCTGCTTAATGTGTACTGCTTTATATCGCAATCGGAGAAGGAGTGCATCACTATACCTCCTGCCGCAAGTCCGCTGATACCGCCGCTATAGGCTATTGCAACAGTATTGCCCGGCTGTTCGGCAATCAGGTTGCCCCGGCTTGAGCATTTATACAGCTCGCCGTCACTTTGAATAGCACAAATACCGCCGCCGTATATGGTAGTTGCCTGCTGTCTGATTTCTGCAGAGGCATAGGCGTTATAAATCATTCCGCCGCTGTTATAGCCGCATATTCCACCTGCTACCGATTCGGACACACCTTTTTGTTTGATAGTTTTAATGCTACCCTTAAAAGCCGTATCATCAATAAAACCCTCATTATGTGCACAAATACCGCCTGCTACGGTGTTTTTAGCGTCGGAATATATTTCTCCACCCGAAACAGTGCTTCTGATTGTGCCGTAGTTATAGCCGCTGATACCGCCGATATATGCCGTTGTATCCTGTGCATCGACTGACATACCGTCAACATTGCAGTTTTCGATTGTTCCGTAATTCACCGCCGCAATTGCACCGGTTATCTTTCCGTTTGTGTATTTGGGTGACGACAAACTTAAGTTTCTTACCGTTCCGCTCGAAATGGTGCCTATTAGACCGCAATATCCCGTTTCGGAAGCTTGTACATCAAGATTATAGATGGTATTTCCGCCTCCGTCCAACGTGCCCGAAAAGCCCTCCTCGGATAAAGCAGTATCCGCAGCAACACTCCAGCGCAAATTGTTACCGAAGTATATATTATCAACCAAAAGATAGTGCATATCGGGATTGCTTATCATACCCAATAGCTCCTCTGCGCTCGACACTCTTATGGGCGCATACTCGCACGTACCGGCAAGCACATTAGGCTCTTTAGTGCCCTGAGGGCGCATAATAAGATACCTTTCACCTCTGCCGCCGCCCGTCCAAAGTTCCTCGTCCCATTGGAGCTTGCGGCAAAGTGCTTGGCGGTCAATAAGCTCCTCCCAGGTTAAATCTGCGCCGTTATCATTATCAAGCTCGTTTATGCCCGACTCGGACGTGGTTATCATACCCGAATAAGCATAGTTATTAGACACAACAGCATCCTGCTTGCTTGTTGTAATTCTTCCGCAATTACCCAGCAGCATATCATATACGTGAACAGATGCCGCTATATTATTTTCAATTTTTCCGCCTACGTTAACCGATGCTATGCCACCTGCATATATATCTGCCACTACAGTATATGCAGCGGAGATAGAGTTTCGTATGCTGCCATAGTTCTGACCTGCAATACCTCCCGCAAATGAGCCTGCTTCAACAATATACACACCGCTTAAGCAATTTTCAATTCTGCCTGCACTTTCGCCAAAAAAGCCGCCTGCATTATTGGTAACCGCACCGACTCTGCCCGATGCAACACAAGAGGTGATTTTTGCATCCAAAAACTCGCCCGCAAATATTCCTGCATTGGCTTTAGCACTCACCTGACCGTTTACTGTCAGATTTTTAATCTCTCCTTTTGTAACACGGCGGAACAAACCTGCATAGCTGTCATCGGTATTGATGTACAGACCGTCAATCATATGCCCTGCACCGTCTAAGCTGCCTCTAAAATCATCGATTGGCTCCCATTCGCCTGTAAGGGTAATATCATTTTTAAGAACAAATGCACGGTCATTAAAAAAGCTTATCATTTCAAGCTGTTCTGCGGTGTATATTCCGTAGGGATTTTCTACTGTTCCGTCGCCGTCGTAATAGGGTAGCGGCGTTGTGTTTGCTATCTTTACAATATTTGATTTTTTTCCGTCAGGTGTTACTGCAACAAGATATATATTATACGCCTTGCCACTATCTGCTATGATGTCGGCTGTCTGGTGTTTGTTTGGCTGTGTGGTTGTAGTCAGTAGCTTGTTTACATTAATTAGTGCAGGTGTTCCGGGCATATCTGCACTGTTTAGAGTATAGTAGATATTACAGGGCATATTAGTACATACTTCAAGACGCATTGCGCCGTACTTACCCTTCTTCTCCAGCCTCGGATAGCCCATAACAAAGCCCGGCTCGGTCGCTTCTATCTTGTCCGCCTTTACCAATAATACTGCCGCCTCAGCACGTGTAAGCGTTGCACGGGGACGCAAGGTTTTGTCGGGATATCCCGTGATAATCCCCTTTCTTAGTGCAAATGCAAACGCATCCTTTGCGCCGTCTGTTATATCGACATAATCAGAAAATTGAGTTCCTATATTATATCCCGAAAGAAATCCGAATGCACGTGAGAGGATAACAACCGACTCCTCACGTGTAAGGGGATTGTAAGGGCGAAATGTTCCGTCATCATATCCCGATACAATACCAATCTCTGCTGCATATGAAATGTACGGGGTGTATACGCTGTCCCTTGCTACATCTGAAAACAGGTTTTTATTTGAAGTAGGGTTTATTCCCATCATGCGGATTACCGCCGTAACAAACTCGGCTCTGGTTATATTGCGGTCGGGCATAAAATTAGTTCCGTCGCCGGTCATAATACCATCTGCCTCAAGCTGTGCTATCTGCTCCTCTGCCCAATGGCCCTGCGTGTCAACTGCCGCACTTGCAGTTGAAAATACAAAAAGCAAGAGAATTAGAGGGATAATTTTACATATTCTCACAAGGTCATCTCCCTTCGCAAATTAACTATATACATTTTACCACTAAATGCCCGATTAGTAAAGTGTCTTAAGAATAAAGATTTTGTTATCTTATGGAATTAAAAAATGCCTATATGCGCACAAAACGCATTTATAGGCATAATTTTTATCAATCCCAAGCCATAGTCGGTCTGGTAATGCTTATCTTAAATGTTTCCTCGTCGTTGGTTACCTCCACCATAACAGAGCAATCTATGTTCTCCGAGCCGATAGCCGCAACATCCTCACCGAGAAATGCCGCATCATAATTATTAAGCAGATAATAGAGGTAATTTACCTTATCCTCTGCCGCCTGCTTACTTTTGTAAACGTACTCTGCTTTTGTAATAACCCTGCCGTCCTCCGTTTTTGTAAGGTTTTCCGACAACAGCTTTCTCTCTCCCAATGCCTCAGTAAACGATATGATAAGGTCGTTATATACACGATAATTTTTGACTTCTTTTCCGCAGGAGCATAGCACAAGCATACATACCGCAAGTGCCGCTATTCTAATTCCTCTCATAATCAAAGTTCCCTTCTTTATTCCTCTTTGATATTCTCCCGATTTCTATTTACGTTTATTCATCAGTACTCAAGTGTTTCAAATACTGTTATGATTGTCTTTACAATACATTAATCTTATTTTACTATATTTTTCTGCAAAAATCTACCCATTTTCAAAAAAAACTAATAAAAAAGTACATTTCTCTTAAGAAATGTACTCATTTATATTTATCTTTCTTCAATGGGTATGTACTTGACGTGCTTTGCCACGTTTTTGTATGCGGGGCGAATAATCTTGCCTGCGTTTACAAGCTCCTCGATACGATGTGCGCTCCAGCCTGCAATTCTGGCGATTGCAAAAATCGGAGTGTACAGCTCGAGCGGAAGCCCTAACATATCATACACAAATCCCGAGTAAAAATCCACATTCGCACTCGCCGCTCGGTTACGCCTGCTTAAAAGCGTCGGTGCTATTCGCTCAACCGCCTCATAAAGACGGTACTCGTCCATCTTGCCCTTTTCTTCTGCAAGAGGTTTAGCAAAGCTTTTTATAATCTTTGCTCTCGGGTCGGATATAGAATATACTGCGTGTCCGATACCGTAGATGAGTCCGCTTTTATCAAAGGCTTCCTTGTTTATAATCTTTTGAAGATACGCTGTCAGCTCTTCCTCATTATCCCAATCTTTAACATTCTCTTTGATGTCGTTAAACATCTCTACAACCTTTTTATTGGCGCCGCCGTGCTTAGGACCTTTTAATGAGCCTAAAGATGCCGCCATTACGGAGTATGTATCTGTACCCGACGAGGATACTACGTGTGTGGTAAAGGTGGAGTTGTTACCGCCGCCGTGCTCGGCATGGATAACAAGGCATATATCAAGTAATTTTGCCTCAAGCTCGGTGTACTTTCTGTTAGGTCTTAGCATATACAAAATTGTTTCCGCAGTTGAAAGCTCTGCGGGCGGAGTATGTATATAAAGGCTGTGTCCTTTAAGATAGTGGTTACATACCTGATAGCCGTATACCGAGAGCATCGGGAACACCGATATAAGCTGTAGACACTGACGCAGTACATTTTCGATTTCTGTATTGTCAGCCTTCTCGTCATATGAATAGAGGGTAAGAACACTTCTGGCAAGTCCGTTCATCATATCGCCTGACGGTGCTTTCATTATAACATCACGCACAAAGCTGCCAGGCAGGGCCCTGTACTCTGCCAACAATTTCGTAAATTCGTCAAGCTGCTGTTTGTTCGGCTGAATACCAAAGAGCAGTATGTAAACAGTTTCCTCAAAACCGAAGCGGTTATCAGATGTAAAGCCTTCTACAAGACTTTCCAAATCGACACCGTGATAGTAAAGCTTTCCCTCGCAGGGTATCATTTCGCCATCATCTATCGTATAAGATTTAACCTCGCCTATTTCGGTAAGACCTGTAAGCACGCCGCGTCCGCTTTTATATCTGAGTCCGCGTCGTACCTCGTATTTATCATAAAGCTCAGGGTCAATATAACCCACCTTCTCGCAGATTTTTGAAAGTTCCTGTACAAGAGGTTTTATCTCGTTAAATTTATTCAACAAAATCTCCTCACTTCTCAATAAAAATATATTTTTCTATATAATAACACAATTTTCCTGTTTTTACAAGACCGCACAAGCCAAAATACTCTATCTGTCAATTATAATTTTTATCTAATTTGACTAATTATGGCTTATCGAAAGCGCCATCCTGAGAACAAGCGCCCGCAGATTTACATATCTTCTTTGCATTTCCTCGGCAAGAAGTACACTGTTTGCCGCCCGAAGTGCTGCCTTTTCATCTATTCGGGCAGCCAAAGCAGTCAGCTCACGCTCGTAGTCGCTGTTTGTTATAAGCTTCGTGCTGTCATTATGAATACATATAATATCCCTTATAAGCCCCGACCACAGCGAAAGTATAAGTGCCGCATTCTCCTTATTTTCCTCAACAAAATCGCATATTGCATATGCACTAAGACGTCTTTTCGAAAAAAGCTGCGGCAGTCTTTTGACCGTTTCGTTTCTCAATCGGTCAAAGCTCTCGTCTTCAATAATCCTTTTGACCTTTTCGGGAATTCCGCCCGAAAATTTTATAAGAAAATCACGTCTTTTATCAGACGGACTTAAGGCTTCAACATACTCTGCCATACGCTCATCCGAAAGGGGCGAAAACCGCACCTTGACACAGCGTGAACGTATTGTTTCCAAAAGCAAATCCGCATTGTCGCTGATAATAATAAACACTGCGTACTCGGGCGGCTCCTCCAACAGCTTCAAAAACGCATTCTGCGCCTGCTCGGTAATAATGGATGCATCAGGGAAAATATACACCTTCCTTTTGGCGAGGAAGGGCTTTACATACGCATCAATAATAATTTCCCTTATCCTCTCTACACCAAGCGTTTTTTTCTTATCCTCAGGCTCAACAGTTATAATATCGGGATTGCTGTTAGCCTTTGCGCCGATACAGGAATTGCACACACCGCAGGGTGCATTATCGTTGGTGCAGGCAAGGCTTGCCGCATAAAGACGAGCTGTTCCCAGTATACCAAGCCCTCTGTCTCCCTCAAATATATATGCGTGCGGCGGGTTGCCGCCTCTGACGTTCGATATAAGTCCCTCCGAAAGCTTTTCGTGAAATGTTTCATAGCCGTACACAAAGACCACCTCCCATCTGTTACAGTCTTTTAATATTTTAATCTTCTTAACGTACTTTCGTCATTAAAAGTATATTCTGCCGTCTTAAGGGGAAAGGTCATTTCCTCCTCATAATACCACGGATCGTTTTCGTGTAATGGGTTTTTGATTATATGAAACTCCTGTGCCGGCATATAACCCTGTGCAAGTAAAAATGCCTTTTTGCCGTCGCTTCTTTGGCACACGTCCACAACCATTACCACATGTCCCGGACTTCCGCCCTTTATCATTACATCGCCTGCATCAAGCTTTGAAAGCGGTATTTCTTCTGTTTCAAGAGCCTCCATTGATGCCGTCCCCGCATAAGAAAACACCGTTTTGAGATATTTTACGAATGTTTCATACGAGTTGTCAAAAGCTGTTTTTTTCTCCCACCTTGTAGCACCGTCGCCAACAACAGGTCGGTATCCCTCTTTCCATTTTTTATATTCGCATAAAAAACCGTCGGTAAAGTGAAATGCAATTTTGTCAGCCTGTCCGCTATGCCAATAATATTCCGCATACATTCTGATAACAGAGTCGGCACATTGCTGTAAATCTGCATTTTCTATCGGCAATGCAAAAACCGCCATATGTGCATTTTGATTATTCTTCTTTTTCCCGTTGTGAAGAAGCACAGGCTCACCATCGTCTTTCAGGCTGTAACTACGAATAAAACTCAGCAGACTGCCATCTTCGGCAGGCACTCTTTCGTAGCCGGCAGGAACAGAAAATCTTGTTTTAACGGTATTGCCCGTCGGGTTAATAATTCTCTTTTCTTCCTGTATCGGCTCACTCTTGCAGGAGCAAATCAAGGTAATTAGCACTAAAATATACAGCATTAACTTTTTCATACCACTTCGCCCCTTTCTTATTGCACTATTATAGGCCCATGTCAAGTCAGAGCCGAAATTTCTATTGTGTTTTTAAGCAGATAAATTGATTTTGATGCTTTGTTCATTCAAATGTGAATGTACCATATTGTCATAATTGCAAAGTCTGCAAACATATGAATAATCCATGA
>JAZRPK010000079.1:0-2514 GCA_045649145.1 Clostridia bacterium | reverse complement strand
CAATACTCCTTATATGGAATAAATATATTATGTGTAATAATAGGATTGTAAATTCATGGTTAAAGTAGCAAAATTTTATAAAGTAAGTAAAAATAATTATCTTGCAGTAAGATGTGGTTTTGATGAGGAATACGATAGTATAGCTCTTCCCAGGCGTGCAACCGTAGGTTCAGCAGGCTATGACTTTTTCTCTCCGTTTGATTTTACATTAAATGCGGGCGAGAGCATTAAGATTCCGACAGGAATTCGCGTCAAAATTGCTGAAGGCTGGGTTTTGATGCTATATCCAAGGAGCGGTCTGGGCTTTAAGTACAGATTGCAACTGGATAATACTGTCGGTGTAATTGACAGCGACTATTATTATTCCGATAACGAAGGGCATATATTCATAAAGATTACCAATGACAGCAGAGACGGGAAAACACTTGAGGTCAAAAAGGGCGAAGCATTCGCTCAGGGTGTATTTACACCTTTTGGAATAACTGAGGACGATAATGTAAAAGATATCCGTAACGGAGGCTTTGGCAGTACAACAAGGGAAAAGTAATTTAATGACAGGTGGGGTTAAATATGAGCAGAAAACAGACCAGAAGCGAAGCACGTGAGTGTGCATTTTCGCTTGTATTTCAGCTAGGCGCAGATGCCGTTGATACGGAGTTTATAATAGAACAGCTTACAGAGGAAAAGCCTGAGTGTGTGACTAATCTTTCGTATATCAGACAAACAGTTTCGGGTGCAAATGAAAAGCTTTCCGAGCTTGACGCTAAAATCGCATCAGCACTTCCTGAAAACAGAGGAATTGCCAGACTTTCTAAGGTGGTATTGGCAATCTTGCGTCTTGCAGTATATGAGATGTTCTATGTTGAAGACGTACCCCAAAAGGTTGCGATAAATGAGGCGGTTGAGCTTGCCAAAAGGTACGGCGAGGAGGATGCACCTTCATTTGTAAACGGTGTACTTTCGGGAGTTTTATCCAAATGAGCCTCTATCTTGGCGTAGACACGTCTAATTACACAACATCGTTTGCACTCTCAGGTGATATTAACCTCTCTGTTAGAAAAATCCTGCCCGTGCAGGAGGGACAAAGAGGCATCAGACAGTCGGACGGTGTATTTTGGCATATAAAACAGGCACCTGAGCTTTATCATACCTTGACCAAAGACGTTGATATGACAAGTGTTAAAGTTGTCGGTGTAAGTACAAGACCAAGAAGTGTAGACGGCTCATATATGCCGGTGTTTTTAGCAGGTGAAACCTTTGCGGGAATAGTCGCGGATACTCTAGGTGTGCCATTATACAGATTTTCCCATCAGGATGGGCATATTATGGCAGGTATTCTGTCTGCTAATAGGGAAGATCTACTGGAGAAGGAATTTTTCTCTGTGCATCTTTCGGGCGGCACACTTGAGATACTAAGGTCCAGATATGATGGCTACAGTTTCAAAACAGAGATTGTCGGCGGGACAAAGGACATTTCTGCAGGTCAGCTGATTGACAGAGTCGGTGTAAAGCTTGGTATTGGCTTCCCGTGCGGGAAAGAGGTTTCAAGGCTCGCCATGTTAGCTCACGGCAATGTACCTCGACTTAGCGTGTCGGAAAATAATGGATACATAAATCTTTCCGGTGCAGAAGCTCAGGCTATGCGTTTAGTAGGTGATGAGTCAAAAGAGAATATCTCAAGAGCCGTTATTGAGTGCATAGGAAAAAGCCTTATTAAAGCACTATCTTCGGTAGGTGCAAGAGAGGTGCTTATGGTTGGCGGTGTTGCATCGAGTGATGTTTTAAGAAAATTTTTGATAGATAATTGTGATATAGAATTTTGCTTTGCAAGCAGCGAGATGTCTACCGATAATGCGTGGGGAATTGCAAAGCTTGCTGAAATGGGAGAGGGTGAGTGAGTACGGAGCCGAAAATTGCAACCGTTAGCCAGATTAACGGCTATATTAAGAAAATACTTGACTCGAACATAATATTAAATGATATATGGATAAAGGGCGAAATATCCAATTTTAAGCTGCATTATTCCGGACATATGTACATCACGTTAAAGGATGAGGGCGGCGTTTTGAAGGCTGTTATGTTCAAAGGTGCTGCCTCAAAGCTCCAATTCGTACCGGAAGACGGTATGATGGTGCTAGCTCGTGGCAGAATTGCTGTCTATGAGCAGGGCGGCTCTTATCAGCTTTATATTAACGAGATGATTCCTGACGGTGTCGGGGACTTATATGTTGCGTTTGAACAGATGAAAAAGCGCCTTGAGGAAGAGGGACTGTTTGATAACCGTCACAAAAAGCCGATACCTCAGTACCCTGAATGCGTAGGTGTTGTAACAGCTGCAACAGGCGCTGCAGTACGTGATATAATAAACGTAATTACAAGACGCTACCCATATGCAAAAATCCTTTTGTACCCAGCTCTTGTACAGGGCACGGGAGCTGCTGAGAGTGTAGCCTCAGGAATTGAGCTTTTTAATAAGCTAAAATGTGCTGATGTCCTTATAGTAGGCAGAGGCGG
>JAZRPK010000078.1:0-56930 GCA_045649145.1 Clostridia bacterium | reverse complement strand
GTGCAGGCAGCAAGTGCAAGAACAAGCGATAGGATAAATACCTTAAATTTCATAGTGGAACCGTCCTTTCAAAAGATACATTTTATAAATTAATTACATTTCACGTCTACCTTCCAAAGCTTTTGCAAGAGTTGCTTCGTCTGTAAATTCCAATCCTCCACCAATGGGAATACCGTGAGCTATACGGGTAACCTTAATACCCATAGGCTGTAAAAGTCTTTGTATATATACCGCAGTAGCTGTTCCGCTGACTGTGGGATTAGTAGCCATAATAACCTCGCTTATTTGAGAGTTTAGTCTTAACATAAGCTCTTTAATTTTCAAATCATCAGGTGTTATGCCGTCAATCGGTGAAAGTGCACCGTGCAAAACGTGATATAAGCCGTTATATTCGTTTGTGCTTTCGATAGCAGCAACGTCCTTAGGGCTTTCAACAACGCAGATTACGCTGCGGTCTCTTTTTGCCGAAGAACATATCGAACAAGGGACTGTGTCTGTAAGATTCTGACACTCAGTACAGAACGTGATGCTCTTTTTAGCTGATGTAATAATACCGCACATATCCAAAACAGCATCTTCTGTCATATTATCAAGAATGTGGAACGCAAGTCTTTCTGCGCTTTTTCTTCCAATTCCGGGCAATTTGGCAAATTGCTCTATCAAGAGCTCAATAGCAGGCGCGTGCATCAGAAAAGTCCCGGTATGTTAAGACCGCCGGTCAGAGACTGCATAGCCTCGTTCATCATATCATCGGCTTTCTTAACTGCGTCATTAACAGCAACCATCACCAAGTCCTCAAGCGTTTCCACGTCATCGGCATCTACCACTTCTGGATTGATTTTGATTGAGAGAATTTCCTTTTTTCCGTTTGCGGTTACAGTTATCATTCCACCGCCCGCAACAGACTCAACGGTCTTCGCCTCAACTTCGGCCTGCATCTGAGCCATTTGCTCCTGCATCATCTGTGCCTGTTTTACAACATTAGAAACATTTTTATTAGTGTTCATTCCCGAACCGCTGAAGCCCTTATATTTACCCATTATTACGTTATCTCCTCTAAATTTATTCGCCCGCAAGCTCTGCTCTCTCCTCTTCCGAGAAGAACTCTTCCCTGTCATCCTCGTCCATCTCTGACTGCTCAAAGCTGTCAGTTTCAGGCTTATAGTCAAGGAATTCGCTACGGTCTGTTATTTCGACTATCTCGGCAAAATCTCCCGCAAGTCTGTCAATCGGGTCTGAGGTGTGTTCTTCACCTGCTGCATTTTCGACTGACACAGCTGTTGGTTTAGTGCCGTTTGCAATAGCCCAATAATCTATTATATTATCTTCTAAATCTTCTCTATATGCAGTCTTTACAACAAAATCGCAACCAGTTTCCTTATAGACAGCCTCTCTGATTGCGTTAAGATAAGTAACTGCAATCTCTTTCATCATACGCTCTTTGTTCTCATAAAGAAGTATGATGCCCTCGCCGTCTATCGTAATCTTACGGTTTACAACACTGCTTGCTATATGCGGATATTTTTTAGCAATTTTAGCAGATACAGCATCCCATTTACGTGCAGCAGCAACAATGGGACTCTCTGCCGTAAGACTTGCAACATCTAAAGGTACATAAAGCCGTGCAGAAGGTTGTTTCTTCTCTTTTGGTTTATCTTGTACTGTAGCTGTATTTGAATTATCCGAAACACTGACCTTGACCCCGTTTTTGATTTCTTCCTCAAGCTTTGCAATACGCTCCAGCAAAGCCTCCTTTGAATCATCAAGTGCAGGTCTGGTAAGCTTAATCAGAGCCAGCTCGTAAATCATTCTGGGTGATTTCACCCACTTGGCATCAGAACGTGCATTGCTAAGAATATCTGCAGCCCTTGTCAATGACTCAAACGTAAACTTCTCCGACTGCGTTTTGAGCTTAAGTAATTCCTCTGCAGATGCTTCTATAATATCCTCAGGATTATCTGAAAGCTTTGCTATCATTAAATCGTGAAAATGAGCAAGAAGTGAATCTATAAATAAGTTCAAATCCCTGCCATCAGACACAAGTGTGTTTATAACGGATAGTATTCCTGCAGCATTTCCGTCAGCAATCGCAGCCGCACATCTAAAATTAGCTTCACTGTCTGCGATACCCAGAACCGATGCAATATCCTCTACCGAAATATTATCACCACAAGCGGACACGCAACGTTCTAATATACTAAGCCCGTCACGCATAGAGCCGTCTGCAAGCTTTGCCAGAAGTGCAAAAGCATCCTCGTCAATCTTTAAGCCGTCGCCATATGCTATCTCACGCATTCTGGTAACTATATCAGCTGTGCGAATTCTCTTAAAATCGAAACGCTGACATCTCGAAAGAATGGTTTCAGGCACCTTGTGCGCAGCAGTTGTTGCCAGTATAAACAAAACGTGTTCGGGTGGCTCTTCCAGTGTTTTCAAAAGAGCATTGAAAGCTCCGTCTGAAAGCATATGCACCTCGTCTATTATATAAACACGGTACTTGGTGCGAAGAGCTACGTAGTTAACATCATCACGTATTTCACGGATATTATCAACACCATTGTTAGACGCAGCGTCAATTTCCGAAACATCTGTTATCGAGCCATCAAGTATTCCCTTGCATATTTCGCATTCGTTACACGGCGAGCCGTCTTTTGGATTAAGGCAGTTAACCGCACGTGAAAAGACTTTAGCAGCAGTTGTCTTTCCCGTACCGCGAGTACCGCAAAAGAGGTACGCATGAGAAATATGACCGCTGGTAATTTGTTTTTTTAAGGTTCCGGTGATATGTCCTTGTCCGACAATATCTTCAAAAACAGCCGGACGCCATTTTCGATAAATTGCCTGATATGCCATATCGTAGATCCTCCTCAAATTTTAGCATCAATATGCCGAGCAATATTTGTACAAAAAGGCTCCAACCGGGTTTTTCCGCAACACACCGAGGTTTCGCTTATTGCTGCTTGGTTCCCCATCTGACAAGGTTCACGCTCTCAAGTCGCACGGGACCCGGTTATCATCGCCAATCATATCTATACAGACTAATTATACACCAAAAGAACATAAAATGCAAGCATTTTACGTCAATTAATTTTAACAATATTGTTACGAATAATATTGTTATTCTTCAATAAGTTCTGCTTTGCGCACATTTTCCAAAAAGGCATCAAGACCTGCTCTTGCGGTAGCCTCGTCTGTGTCATATTCCTGAAGCAATAATGCAAGCAACGAGTCATAATCAGAGCCTTTCTCAAGCGCTTTCCAGATAAAAGCACCCGTTTCATTAAGACTGATAAGTCCGTTAAAGTCAATTGATGCAGCACCGACAGCAACTACAATATCTTTGCCTGCTACATTTCTTAGCATAAAGCCTTCTTTCGTTTTCATATTATATTTACCTCGCATTTTTTCTTATTATTATATCACAACAATACTGGTTTTGCAATCGTCAAATTGGATATTGAAAAAAAATATTGCAAATATGCTCAAATTATGGTATAATCGCTATAATTATTTACTGTCTAAGGGAAAGGATGATTTAATTATGACAGGTTTAACACAGGGAATTGTATTTCTTCTCTACATTTTAATTATGATCGGCATTGGATTTATTTTTTACAAGACCAAATCACATTCTGATTATATCTTGGGCGGAAGAGGCATGAATGTATGGGTAACGTCTATGAGCGCACAGGCATCGGATATGAGCGGTTGGCTGCTGCTTGGTCTTCCAGGTCTTGCATATGCATCAGCAATTGGCACTACCGAGGCAGTCTGGACTGCAATCGGTCTTGCAATCGGTACATATCTTAACTGGCTCATTGTTGCAAAGCCCTTAAGAAAGTATACCGAGGTTGCTGGCAACAGCCTGACAATACCTGAATTTCTCCAAAATAGATTTCATGACAGCGGCTCGATGCTGCGTGTAATTCCGTCGCTGTTTATTCTTATTTTCTTCTTGATTTACACTGCATCTGCTTTCGTATCAGGCGCGACACTCTTTAAGTCTGTATTTGACATCGAGTACAGCACAGCATTAATAATCAGCGTAGTAATTATTGTTCTTTACACATTCCTCGGCGGATTTAAGGCTGTATGTTGGACCGACCTTGTACAGGGTATAATGATGTTCCTTGCTGTACTTTTTGTCGGCGGAGTTATGTATGCACAACTTGCAAACCCTGAGGTTGGTGCTAATTTCTCCGATATCGAGAAGTTTGATTTATTCGACAATAGCTTCGGTGCAATGGGAATTATCGGTGCTATTGCATGGGGACTTGGTTATTTTGGCCAGCCACATATTCTTGTAAGATTTATGGCAATAAAAAAGCCCGAAGATATAAAGCCTGCCAGAAGAATAGCTATGGTTTGGGTTGTTGTATCATTGGGTGCCGCTGTCATTATCGGTCTTTTCGGAAAACCGTATCTTGCGGCAGCAGGTGTGCCACTTGTTGAGGCAGGAAACCCCGAAACAGTATTTATGACACTAGTAAGCTTTATCTTTAATCCTGTTATTGCAGCAGTTTTACTTTCAGCTATTTTGGCAGCTATTATGTCAACTGCTGACTCACAGCTTTTGGTAACAGCATCTGCAGTTTCCGGCGACTTCTACAAGGCGTTTCTAAATAAGAACGCTACAGATAAACAGCTTGTTACAGTCAGCAGGCTTACAATAATTGTAGTTGCAATAGTAGCTGGCTTCTTTGCATCAAACCCCGAAAGCTCTGTGTTTGAAATAGTTGCTCACGCATGGGCAGGCTTCGGCGCAGCATTCGGACCTATTATGCTCTGTTCTCTCTTCTGGAAGAGATGTAATGCTAAAGGCGCTCTTGCAGGTGTTATCTCGGGCGGAACAGTTGCTCTATTGTGGGCATATGCAGGAAATATTGCAGGCTGGTTTGGAATAGAAACCCTGCCGAAGATTTTCAGCCTATACGAAATCGTACCCGGATTTATTGTAAGCTTAATCTTTATATTCGCAGTAAGCTTGCTTACCGAAAAGCCTTCCGAGGTTGTAGAAAGCGAATTTGAAACTGTACACAGCAAGTAAATATAAAAGGGATTATATCACACGATATAATCCCTTTTTTGTTCTTAAAATCCTAATCTTCTTATTTCTTCCACAAGGTTTCTTCCGTAAACCTCACCGCCGAGAGCATTAGCATGCAATCCGTCAAGAAAATACTCAGGAAGATGCGGCACGAGCTTTAAGCCATCTACCACCTTTATGTTCTTATATTTTTTGCAAATGTTCATAATCTTCTGTCCAAAACCCGTAAAGATATCGTAGGTTTCCTTTTGGTCTCCACGCCATATCGGAGTAATGCACAGAACAGGAATATCGCCATATAGCTCGTTAAGACGCTTATAGAAAAGCTCAACACTTTCCTCTGCCCCATCCTCTTTGTATTGGTTTGTGCCATACGCAACGATAATCTTATCGGGGTGATATCCGTCCATCTCAGTAAGAAGCTTTTCATCATAGCGATAGCCTCCCACACCCTGATTGATTACATCATAGTTAAGATAACGATTGGCAGAGCTTACATACATATGCGACGTTCTGTACGGGCCGTAGCCTTGTGTAATCGAATCGCCTATCCAAAGTACCTTTTCACCTTTGACAGCAGGTACAAAATCAGCATTAATCTCAAAATTGCGTATACCGATTTTGCAGTCACCCGTAAGATATACCACTACCTGCTTTTCGCCCGCCGGCATATCAAAGACCATTTTTCCCTCAGTCGGCATTTCCTTTGTATTATAGATTTTCATCAAAACGCCGTCTATCATCAGTTCAACAGTGTCCATAGCCGGAGTCGGCAGCACCTTGTACTCAAAAGAAAATTCAGTTGCTGTTGTAGTAAACTCAAGTGTTTTTGCATTTGTAACCCTGCACCTCTCAGCCCAGAATTCAGTAAGATTGCTAAGGTATTCTATTTGTTCCTCAGTAAAATGATAACCTTCAAGATAACCATCATCCGTGTCTACAAATCTGTAAGCACCAAAATATATGCTTTTTAGCTGTTCATTTGTGATTTTCAAAGCTTGATCAACTCCTCACTTATTTCCATTCAATTGTAATATCTTTATTGATATTAAAGCTGATGTTAAACATAATTTTACCGTCAGAGTATTCGAACTCTTTCTCGTATCCATTCACCAAAACACTATTGGGCTTATCAGTATAAGCACAAATATCAAGGTTAAAAATATCACCACTCAAATACTCAGACCTAACAGTATGAAGTTTCAAAACATTATTACTGTTTGTAATATTTATCTTGGTATATTTACCATTTTGATAATCTGTAGTTTCTCCGTCATCATCATACAGGTCAAAGCATGTCAGTTTTTCCGAGGGATATACCTCGATACGCAAATCATTATTTACATCATATGATTTTGTATTGCCATCCATTTTTGTATAAGGTATAATTGCACCTTTTTTTATGTAAAGAGGCAACGTTTTCAAATCTGCACTTATATCATATTCACTTCCGCCAGAGATAACATCGCCTGTATTAAAATCAATCCATTCACCTTCAGGGAAATATACCTTTCTGGTTGCAACAAAATCATTCCTGCCACTCTCATCATATATTGGTGCAACCATAAAGCCGTCACCAAACAAATACTGATAATCGCAATCATAGGTGTTTTTGTCATCAAAATAATCATAAAAGAGCGGACGCATAATGGGCGTTTTATTAAAATATGCCTTATGTGCCATACTGTAAATATACGGAAAAAGCTTATATCGCAAACGGATATATTTTTCAATACAGCTAAGCGCCTTTTCGCCATATGCCCATGGCTCAGTTTTGGGTCCGTGAGCTCGTGAAAGCGGTGCAATCATTCCCCACTGATATGAACGGATAAAGAATTCCTCCGTCGTCTTAGGACTAAGGCTGAATCCGCCTACGTCCTCTGCCCAGAACGGAATACCGCAAAGTCCTGCCTGCTGACCGGCTTTTATCAAAACCTGCAAACCGTCAAAATCAGCAAACTGGTCACCTCCCCATGTACACGGATACTTTCCGCTTCCGACAAATCCTGTTCTCTCCCAAGTAACACTTCTTTTTCCCGGATTGGATTTCTCGTGGATATCCTTATACGCTTTTGCAAAATATACAGGGAAAAGATTATGAAGTTCACTTCCCGTTTTTCCCCGATAGTTTTGCATATCATACGGAAATTCGCTGTTATCTCCGCCGTCTATTTTGTATCCTGCAATTCCCGACTCGGTAAGTGCGTTTACACCTACCGACCATTTGTCTACAGTATCAGGATTTGTAAAGTCGATAATTCCCGCCTTATAACCTTTCCAGTAATTCACGGGATAAACATCGCCGTTTTTGTCAGTAAAGAGCATTTTTTCTTTAACTGCGCTATCATAGTTGTCACAGCTTCTGTTAATAAACGGCGTTGTCCACAAAACAATCTCGATATTATTATCCTTTACATACTTTATAAATTCATCAGGCTGAGGGAAGTTATTTTTATCCCACTTAAGATCGGTAAAATCGTTCTCCCAACCGGGATCTATGCAAACACAATCGAGCGGAATTTTGTGTTTTTTGTAAGTTTCTATGACTTCCTTGCACACTTTGGCACTCTTGTTGACATTTCCACCGGCTTGCCAAAGGCCAAATACCCATTTTGGCGGAAGAGCACAGTTTCCAGTTACTGTGATATATGAATCAACAAATTCCTTGGCATTATCTCCTGTAAAAATAAAGAAATCAAGAACATCGTCGAAATTTGTAACAATGATATTCTCATTGTCAAGACAGCCCATATCAAAAATAGAATGATAGGAGCTGTTAAGGTACAAGCCGTACCCTCTTGAGCTTATGTAATACGGAATGGGAACATCGCAATATACAGGGTCGTGACATACCCATATATCCTCAATCGTACCACGCTTGTTGATTTTCGGCTTGGCACTTTCTCCAAGTGCAAAGACAGCCTCATCTGCATCCATAGGAATTCTAAGGATTGACGTATTATAAGAATTATTAGCAAATACTTCCGTAAGCTTTTCGTTATTCTTCTTTATTTTAACGGCAAAAGGTGCCATATATATTTCAACCGAGATATTATCCTTTGTCAGAATTACCTTGTTGCCATTATCCGAAAAATCAAAATTACACGGCTCATTATTTCTATAGAATTCATCCAGACACAGCTCGTTTATAAGACGTTCTTCGCCATTATTAAGGTTAAATCTGAATATGCCTTTTTCGTAAAATGTTAACTCTGCACATTTGTTATCACTAAATAGTATTACAGCTTTATTGTCCTTCTTTTCTATACCGATTACGTCAGAAAAATTGCCGACTTCAGAAAGACTGATTTTTTTGTGCATTTCTTCAAGCTCTGTTGTATAACCATCAGGCTCTCCGCCTGTAACTGCGTGTTTTTCCCAACAGGTAATCGAGACGCCGTCTGTTACTATTGTCATAAGCGAGTTTGTATCCTTAAAATATGTCTTGGGTACAACAAATCTGCACTCTACGTTCGAGCATGTATTTCTGCCTATTTTCTTTCCGTTTAGGTAATATGATGCTTTTCTGATATTTTTAACTTCGTTTAGGTCTATCAGTACATAATCAGAGTTTATCTCGCCCGGAAAATCAAATCTTGCAGAATAAACACGTATATCCTGAGCTTCCATATGCGAATAACCGGTATCAAGGTCAACAACACCGTCTTTTTCGAAATTGTCGATTATTCTTCTTTCATCATCCGCGAGAGAATCTACACCCTCATTCCAGTTCAAATAAACGTACATAACCACCGCCTCCACAAAGCATTATTGCATACGATTCTACAAAAAAATGGAGTGAGGATATGCTCACTCCATATTGGTAGCGGTAAGTGGATTTGAACCACTGACACCACGGGTATGAACCGTGTGCTCTAGCCAACTGAGCTATACCGCCAAGTCAAGGAACGATATTTATTATACACGTTAAGGCATAATTTGTCAAGCACTTTTTGTAAAAAATATTATTTTTATATCAAAAGAGTCTGTTCCGAAATAAAAAACGGAACAGACCCTGCTGAAAACATTAATTATGTTTAGGTAGTGCGTATTTTTCACTGTACTCTGTGTACATATTTTTATACAGCTTACCCTTCATTTTAATCTCGTGTGCAAACTCATGAGAAATGCCGTCATCATCATGTTGAATTACACTGATAGCAAGATTAGAACAATGGTCAGATACACGTTCAATACCAGTTAAAAGGTCGGAGTATACAAAACCTGTTTCGATAGTACAGTCACCCTGCTGAAGTCTAGCAATATGTCTGCTACGCATCTCACGGCAAAGTCCGTCTACAACCTCTTCAAGCGGCTCAACGTGCTTAGCAAACTCGACATCACGTTTTATAAACGCGGTAACAGTCATATTGATTATATCCGATACTGCATCCGAGAGAACCTTAAGCTCATCAATAGCTTCCCTGGAGAAGACAATATTTTTATCATAAAGTTCCTGCGCAGACTCACTGATATTAACCGCATGGTCAGATATACGCTCAAAATCACCGATTGACTGAAGCAAGAGTGTAACGGTTTCGGAATCGTCAGCACTCAGATCACGGCTGGCTATCTTGACAAGATAATCACCAATTCTGTCCTCGTAGCGGTCTATCTTGCTTTCAAGCTCTGCAACCTCCTGAGCCTTGTCGTGAGTATATCCGTTTATAAGCTCAAGTGCCTTCAAAATAGTCATTTTTGCAAGGTCAGCCATTTTCTCTACAAGCACCTGACATCTCTCAACTGCGAATGCAGGACTCTGCAAAAATCTCTCATCAAGGAGTGCAAATTCATTGCCACTTTCTTTCTCTTCTTTAACCGTTAAGCAAGCAAGTTTTTCCAGTTGCTTTGTAAACGGCAAAAGTGCGAAGGTAGTAACGAGGTTAAATAATGTATGAATAACTGCGATATTAAGACCATTTACACTATCGTCCATAAACTCAAATTTAATTATAGCATGCAGTGCATAGAAGAGCACAAGGAAAATCAATGTACCGATAACATTAAAATACAGATGAACAAACGCTGTACGTTTTGCATTTGTTTTTGTACCGACACTGGAAATCATTGCTGTAACACAGGTTCCAATGTTTTGACCGAGAATAATCGGTACTGCAGCACCAAAGGTTATGCTTCCAGTTGCAGAAAGTGCCTGAAGTATACCTACAGATGCAGATGATGACTGAATAATCGCTGTAAGTGCTGCACCTGCCAAAACACCAAACACAGGATTTGAGAACAAGAGCAATATATTTGTAAATTCCGGCATATCAGCAAGCGGCTCAACAGCCTTGCTCATCGTGTTCATACCGGTCATGAGTATTGCAAATCCGACAAGAATACTGCCAATATCGTGATTTTTCTTCTTCTTGGTAAACATAATAAGTATTATACCAATTACAGCAAAAACCGGAGCAAAGTTTTTTGGCTTCAATATAGTCATCAAAAAGCCCTCACCGCTGATTCCTGTAAGGCTCAATATCCATGAGGTAATAGTTGTACCGATATTTGCACCCATAATTACTCCGATAGCCTGAGAAAGGCGCATAATACCCGAGTTAACAAAGCCCACAACCATAACTGTAGTCGCAGAAGATGACTGAATAACAGCAGTTACGCCTGCACCGAGAATAACTGCAGCAAGCTTATTTGCCGTAAGTCCTTCCAATACTCGCTCAAGCTTACCGCCTGCCATCTTCTCAAGGCCGTTCCCCATCAGGTTCATACCATAGAGAAAAAATGCCAATCCTCCAAACAACGAAATTAGCGAAAAAATATCCATACATTAACCTCCGTTATTATCTATGCCATTATTATACATTATTCTTTTAATTTTTTCAATAGTCTAATATAGAAAGTATGTAAATTTTTGTAAATTATTAAATTTGTGTTAAAAATTAAAAGTTTTCTTGATTAGATTGCTGTAAGGATATATAATGGAAGTGTTTGGAGGCGTTTGATTTGAAGAATGAAAGTAAACAGTCTTTTATGAATAATGTGGCAATCATTTTGTTTGCGCAGTTTGCGGTCAAGCTTTTAGGGCTTGTATACAGAATGGTAATTACCAATATAGATGGTTTCGGCAATCAGGGTAACGGGTATTATTCCGCAGGCTTTAATATCTATACCCTGCTCCTTGCATTGTCGTCTGTCGGCATACCGAATGCAATTTCCAAAATGACTGCTGAGCGTATTGCATTAGGCGATAACAAAGGCGCACACAGAATTTTCAAAACTGCTCTTGTGCTCTTTTCCTTTGTCGGATTAGTATGCACTGCACTGATGTTCTTCGGTGCAGAGTGGATTGCAGGAACTGTGCTCCTTTTACCCGGCGCAAAATACGTGCTAATGGCATTATCACCATCAATACTTTTTGTATGCGTTTCATCGGTTATACGCGGATATTTTAACGGTATGAAAAATATGTCCGCAACATCAAATTCGCAAATTCTCGAGCAGGTATTTAAGTGCATCTTCACTATCGGTATTGTAGTTGCGATGGCTGCTTTGCTAATCGTACCGAACACATCAGACGGTGCTCAATATAAGGCGCAGATGCTTGCAGCAGGTGCTAATTTTGCTACATCAATTGCTACAGTATTTAGTTTCCTTTACTTGTTTGTGTTTTATCAAAGACGCAAGAATTCTATTATTATTGCTCAAAACGAAGATGCTTGCAAAACAATTGAGGGGTCTTTCTTTAGTGTATGTAAATCTATTTTGCTGATTTCCATACCTATATCACTTGGTTCTATAATCTCTGCAATAAACCGAATTGTCGACACAGCCACAATAACCCGTGGTATATATGCAGGTTTTGCTAATCTTATTCCTGCACACGATAATGTTGCTGCAATAGTTAATCCTACAATGGAACAGCTCGAAATCGAGGCATCAAGGCTAAGCGGTATGCTGTCAAAGAGTGATACATTATTAAATCTCCCAATTGCTCTTAATATTGCATTTGCGACAGTACTTGTACCAAGCCTTTCCGGCGCACTTGCTGTCGGAAACAAAAAGGAGGCATCTGACAAAGTTTCGCTTTCCTTCCTCATTTCTATGCTTATAATTCTTCCGTGTGCAATCGGATACATTTCACTTGCAAAGCCGATATTTATGCTCTTATACCCTGCTGCTCCAGACGGATATCAGCTTTTGATGCTATCGTCAATTGCTTTGATATTTATTGCACTCAACCAAACAATATCCGGTTCTTTGCAAGGCTGCGGCAAGGTTTATGCGCCTGCAACGGGACTCTTTATCGGTTGTGTCGCAAAGTTTATATTGAACATTCTCCTAATCAGAATACCCCAAATTAATATCTACGGTGCACCAATCGGCTCGATAGTATGTCAGATTATATCCTTCTCCTACGGCTTTACTGTTCTTTGCAGAAGTATACCCGTGAAAGTAACATTCATTAAATATATTGCTAAGCCGCTTGTTGCAGCATTGTTTATGGGCATAGTGGCAGTTTTAGTTTACAACTTACTGTACGCTGTTACAAGCGTAAATATAGTTTCTCTGCTTCCTGCAATTTTTATAGCGGTATTGATTTACTTCTTTGCAGTTGTTGCACTTAAAGTGCTTTCTCCTGAAGAAATCGAACAGCTACCTATGGGTAATAAGCTTATAAAAATCGTAAAAAAGACACCTTTTTACAGATAGCATTTGACAAACATCATAATATTTGATAGAATTGATTAGAATATTTTTCACATATGAAAGGATGATGGTTTTGGACTCGCTCCCGTCTCGATTATTTATCTCGCTTGCTTTACTCGCACTGATTGCACTTTATCGTGCTGCACAAAAAGCTGCCGATGAAGCAAACGAGGCCCGTATGCAAAAGCTGGCAGATAACAATGATAAAGTTTCTAACAAAATTCTGTGGCTTTGCAAGAACAAAACACGTATACACGCAACAACTCAGCTTATAAATCTTTTGCTGATTACTGCGCTTTCTGCGTTTGTGTATGAATTTTTCCACTTTTCGATAGAAGGCAAACCGGTTTTATCAGGTGCACTTTCAGTACTAATTGCAGATGTGTTGGTGCTGATATTCGGAATATACACACCTGGCAGATTTGCCAAGCATAATGCAGAAAAGAACGCACTAAATAGCTATTTTCTGTTGAAATTATCTGTTGTTATACTTTCGCCTTTAGTATTCTTGTTTAATGCGATATCTAACATACTTCTCATTTTGATGGGTGTTAATCCCGCCAAGGAAGACGAAGTCACTGAGGAAGAAATACTTATGATGGTCGATATCGGAAGCTCAAGCGGTGCTATTGACCCGGAAGAGAAGGAAATGATTAACAACATTTTCGAGTTTGATGATACACCGGCAAAGGATATTATGACTCATCGAACTGACGTGGAATTTTTGTGGATAGAGGACGAAATTGAAGAATGGGACAAGTCTATGCTCGAAACAAATCATTCGGTATACCCCGTTTGTGACGAAAGCGTGGACAATATAATCGGTATTATATCAAGCAAGGATTTCTATCGTATGCTAAGAAGTGACCAGATAGATGTCAGGTCAATCATGAAAACACCTTTCTTTGTACCCGAGTCGATAAAAGCCGACGAGCTGTTCAGACAAATGCAGAAGAATAAAACTCACTTTGCAGTGGTACTTGATGAATACGGCGGTCTTGGGGGTATTATTACAATATCTGACCTTTTGGAAGAAATTGTCGGCAATCTTTCAAGCGACAGTGACGAGGAAGAAGACGACATAGTTCAGCTTGACGAGAACACATGGAGAATTTTAGGCTCTTGCGATATTGATGTTGTTTCTGAAATTCTTGGTGTTGAACTTCCCGTAGAAGAGTACAACACCATTGCAGGTATGATTTTAGGCGAGCTCGGTACAATACCTGAAGACGGCACAACACCCTCACTTGAAGCTTACGGACTTTCAATTAAGGTTTTGAAAATCGAGGACCACAGAATAGAAATTGTAAAGGTCGCAAAAATTATTCCCGAAACAGACTCATCAGACGAAGAATAAATAATAAAAAAACAGAGACCTGATTTCTGCCGAAAGCTCAGAAATTAGACCTCTGATTTTTTTAACACAGACAATTTAGTCCTGTTATATTATTATATTAACATCAAAGTCACAAAATTTCAATAGGTTTTTAAGTAAAAACATAAACAAAATTTACGGTAATTATTGTATATGTTGTGAAAGGCGGATAAACTATGGAAGAATTTTTAAGGACAGAAATGCTTATTGGCGCTGACAAGCTAAATAGGCTAAAAAACTGCTCTGTTGCCGTTTTTGGAGTCGGGGGTGTTGGTTCCTTTTGTGTCGAGGCACTTGCAAGATGCGGTGTTGGAAGGATAATGCTTGTGGATAATGACACAGTATCTCAATCAAATATTAACCGACAGCTTATTGCATTACATTCTACAGTAGGTATGAAAAAGACAGATGTAATGAAGATGAGAATTGCCGATATCAACCCTTGTTGTGAGGTAGTGGCAAAAGATATCTTCTACACGTCGGCTGATGATATTGAGCTTAGGGGCTATGACTATATAATTGATGCGATAGATACTGTATCATCAAAGCTGACTCTTATTTCATATGCAAACGAGCTGAATATTCCTATAATATCGTCTATGGGTACAGGCAATAAGCTCGATGCCACAAGGTTTCAGATAACCGATATCAAAAAAACAAGTGTGTGTCCATTAGCAAGAGTGATGAGAAGAGAACTCAAACAGCGTGGTATAACAAAACTTAAGGTCCTCTACTCAGACGAACCACCCATATCCCCTGTTCAAAAGGCGGATAAGATTTCCAAAAGGCAGATACCTGCTAGTATATCCTTTGTACCATCCGTTGCCGGACTTTTAATAGCAGGCGAGGTTATAAGAGATTTGATAAAGTAAAAGAAAACCGTATCTTCACAATGAAGATACGGTTTATATATATCTATCTATATATTAGGCGCTTATTTCACCAAGATGTACTTTTGAGTTCTTGACACCGTGTGCTTTCTTGAAGTTTACATTAGCAAGATTAACACCTATATACGGAGCAATTATCTGCACATCAAATATGCTACCGGTAGGAGCACATCCGATTTCGGTACATGTATACTCTTTTTTAACATTACCCTCACTATCGGTCTTTTCTACATATCCAGGAGCTGCGCAGCCTCTTAATACAAGGCGTCCATCGATATTAACATCTTTCATACTAATCTTGCCGGCACTAACACCATCACCGATAATAACATCGCCCTTAAGATTAAGTCCATCAAGAACAGCATCGTCACATCTTACAACAATATTTCCTGTAGTCGGAAGCTCTGCAATGTCACCAGGTTCAGAAACATAAGTCTTAACAAGATTGTCCATTACTACTGCAAACTCGCCACGGGTGATGTAGTCCTTAGGTGTAAGCAAGCCTTCTTCTCCGCCTGCCCAATATCCGTTAGCAACAATAGAACCGTAGTAAGGAACAGCCCAGTTTGAAACACTCGCACCATCCTGGAAGAGTGAAAGAGCTGCCTTTGCGCTTTCATCGGTTGTGCGTATGTCAAGACCAAATACTCTTGAAAGAACTACAAAGCACTCCTGGAAGGTTATATTATTCTCAGGATTCATTCTGTTCTGGTCATCACCCGAGAATGCCTGCATATATACTGCCTTCGCAAGTTCTGTGTAGTACCATTTGTTACTTGAAACATCAACGAAGCCTGAAATATCAGCTTCTTCTGTTGCGCCGAGAGCACGAACAATTATTGCCGCCATCTGCGCCCTTGTGATATTGGCATCAGGTGCAACAGTACCGTCGCCCATACCGGATATAAGTCCGTTCTTAACGGCATTCTCTATTGCAGTTGTTCGCCAGTCATTCGGCATATCTGTAAAAGTTTCAGCTGCAAAAACTGCTGTTGTCATTGAAATGGCTATAGCTGTACTTAGGCAAGCCGAAACGAGCTTTTTAACAAAGTTATTCATTGGAATCATTCCTTTCTTTCCGTCTTTTTTCTATGTAGAATGCAGGCCGGTAAATCTCCTATTAAGATTTCCTTTAGCAAAATAATTATATCATATTTAACGCAAATTGTCTATAACATTTTGACCGAAATATCTGTTAATTTTTGTAATTTATGTACAAAAAAGCACAGCTTAAGCTGTGCTTTTAATTAGTCTTCTTTTGGAGCCTGTCCAATTTTCTCCATAAGCTTTTTAATTCTTGTAACAGGTACAAGCAGATTGCTTATAGTATCGTCATGGTTTAATGTGTCAATCAAAAGTGAGATATATTTTGTCATATCTACCTCATAAAACCACTTTCTTTCAAGAAGTTCAGGCGTGCGGTATACAAGGTTTGTTGTAAACACCTTATCAATCTCGCCTCTTTCAAAGGCAGCGTCAAATTCCGAAAGACCGTTTACGAAAAGTCCGAAAGCTGTAAAGACGAAAATTCTCTTAGCTCCCTGTTTTTTAAGCTTTCTGCCAATATCAAGGACGGATTCACCGCTTGAAATCATATCGTCTACAATCATAACATCCTTGCCGGCAACATCACGTCCTAGATATTCGTGCGCTTCAATCGGGTTTTTGCCGTCAATTACAACAGAGTAATTTCTACGCTTGTAGTACATACCCAAATCAAGACCAAGCACTGATGAGTAGTACATACAACGGTGCATACCTCCCTCGTCAGGAGATATAACAATAGTAGACTCCTTATCAAATTTTATATCAGGAACAGCTCTTGTAAGAGCCTTAATCATCTGATAGGTCGTCTGAACGTCATCAAAACCGGAAATAGGAATAGCATTCTGAACTCGTGCATCGTGAGCGTCAAAGGTAAGAATATTAGAAACACCCATATTTACAAGCTCCTGCAGAGCAAGTGCACAGTCAAGAGATTCTCTGGCTGTTCTTCTGTGCTGTCTTCCCTCGTAGAGCATCGGCATAATAACGGTAATTCTTCTTGCTTTACCGCTGATAGCAGCAATTATACGCTTTAAGTCCTGATAATGATCGTCAGGGCTCATACGATTTTCGACTCCATACATTTTATACGTCACACCGTAGTTGAACATATCGCAGATAATATATACGTCATGACCTCTTACAGTTTCACTGATTACACACTTGGCCTCACCTGTACCAAATCTGGGACAGTTGATGTGTGTAACGTATGTATCAGCATCCTCGTACTCTTTTCTAAACTGCTTTAAGTACCAGTCAATTTTGCCTGTAATCTCCTCGCAGCCTTTCATACTTATGATACTTAACTTTCCGTATATCGGATTTGTAGCGTCGCAGTTATGTTCCATATGCTCCTCCTTAATATGCAGTTGTTTTCTTTACCATATTTATATTATCATACAAATTCTCTTTTTTCAAGAGAAATCGACTTTTTTTCTCTTTTTGTTAAGATAATCAAAAAATTGCTCAATTATTGATATTTTTTTGTAATTCCTGTTTGGTTTAAGATATCAATAATTATTGTTGTAAAAATCATCTGCAAGGGAAAGGTAATAAGATTTTTAATAATACGCGCAAACAAATACACGACAAATGCTTTTTGATACAAAATAGCAAGCCAAAATGTATTGAGAACTGTGTTAATAAAAAGGGTTATAATTGCCGTGGAAATAATCACCCTCTGCCTTATGCTTTTTTCTTGCGCACGGTAGAGAAAGACGCCGTAGACAAGACCTGTCAGCATCGCAGAGATAGTAAATCCCGGGAAAAACTGACCTGACGGGAAAATAAGAAAACCAAGCACATCTCCAATTGCACCAACTAACATCGCAGTCACGGGACCTGCAAGATACGCTGTCACAGCCACAGGTAAAAATGTAAGAGAGACCCTTGATTCAACAGCAATCGGAATCTTTACCATATACAGTGCTGCGTAGATTGCTATCATCATAGCAGCAGTCGAGATGGTAATAGGTTTTTTTAGTTGTTTTGCAGAATTTTTGAACATAAAAACACCTCCATAAGTTTTTAGGTGCCACTAAAACGGAGGTGTTAATTTCCTCTATTTCGGCAGCGGGATGCGACTTGTTGCACCGCAAGGCAGGTGTAAAACCTGCTTTTCGTTTGTGCGACAACTCCCCGTCCGCACAACACTTAACGCGCAACCGTCTACTCTGCATATTTTATAATATATTTGCTGCTAATCGCAGCACAACTGACTTTTATGTGGGGACGACAACCTCAACAACGCCTGATGCATACGGCGCAATTTCGTATGGGTTCAGGAAGAAATGTACACCATCCTCTGCCAAATACCATTTTAGCTCGGAAAGTGACTCGTCCAAACAGGCTAAAGCATCCTCGTAATAAATGTCAGGATTTTTCTCTATCTGAGTCTTAAACAGATTGTATACCTTTTTATGTAACTCGGCTTCCTGTATAGAAAGAATATCCGTACAGTTAATTAGCTTACCGGTTTTTAGACTGTATGTCATCGAATACATAACGTAGCTTGGGTGAAAGCCGCCGGAGAAATTGCAATCGGAGCAAACAACCGATATTATATCATCTTTGTTATATGTTATATCAAAGCTGTGCTCTGCCATATATGGCACAAACTCGTTGCCGGTAATGAGCGACTGTTCATACGCCTCTTTTGCCGAGCCAACACACTCAGCAGCCGCACGCATACACGCCTCCTCAGCATCACCTCTAAAAAATTCGTTAAAAGCTCTGCAAACGCTGTCATCAGTCATAAGCTCGGGGTACGCAGCACGGTAGGTAAATACGATAGTACCATCATCTGCACATTCCCAGCCGTTAATATATCTGTCCTTTATAATATGTTCGCCGTGCTTAAGGTTAATCTGCACCTTATTTTCTGCCTTTATCCATAAGACCTCTGCTCCCAGTGCTTCGGAAACTGCACGCACAGGAACAAGTGTACGTTCGTTTAGTATAACTGCGGGGGCGTCAAGCTTTTTTAGCTCGCCGTCCACATAATAATCCTCTTCACCTATTGTAAAGGAAACGGCGGAAAATCTCTTTGCTGCAAATACTGATTTTGTTTCCTCTACCCAGTCAACCGCTGCACCAAGCTCTTCAAATATCTTCCTTAATGGTACAAAGGTGCGTTCTTCTATTATTACAGGGGGCTGGTCCTCAAAAATAATTTGCGTATCATCGATAAATACTGTAACCTCTGCAAATGCAACAGGCATCACAAATAGCATACAGAAAGCAAAAAACGCAATCTTAATAAGCCTCATCAAGAACACTCCCCCCTATTTTATCTTATGAAATACTGCGGAACACCTCTTCATTTTTAACTACCGTAAATCGTGCTTTTTCCTTCCACTCGGTCATTGCAGCGCTTAGCTTATTCGCCATAAGCTCACTGTCTATCTGGCTTTCAACATCCTGCAAAGCTATCGGAAGTCTTTTGATTATATGAAATCCCAGACTGCTTTCTACCAATCCCACCTCGTCAAAGCTAAGTGATGCTGTACACTGTTCAAATTCAGGAACCATCTCACCGCTGCCGAAAATGTATCCGTTGGGATTTGTCTTAAGACCGGGATCCTCCGATAGCTCATTCATAAGCGTATCATAATCTTCTCCCGCAAGAATTCGCTGATAAACACCTTCCGCCTGCAGTTTTTTCTCTGCTTTAACTTCATCCGAAAGCGGCTGTCTTGTATTGGTGTCAACAGTTGCAAAAAGTATATGCTTAGCATTATAGTACTCTAAAGACAGCGTCTTAAAAGCGGCATCCTTGTCTTCTTCGGTAATCGGGTTATTGCTTATCGCAAGCTTGGCAAGCTTTTCTGAGTAAATCTGCGACTCGCAAAGCATTTCAATGAAATCATCATCAATATTCATCTTCTTGAGCATATTATTATAATTGCTCTTACCGCCATATTGTGCAATAAAATTCTGCTTTAACGCGTCTATATTATTCTCCTCTACATCTGTAAGCTCAACATCAAGGAAGTCTGCAATTTCGATATAAGCGATATTTTCCGCAGCAAGCTCCAGAGCACGCTCCTTTGCTACATCAATCGCTTTCATTCCCTCTATCTCCTGAGTCTGCCAGTCCTCATCGGTCGCCAGCTCCGTACCGCTCATCTGACTTTTGATACTGCTTAAGTAAAAATCAAACTCGCCCTCTGTTATCTTCTCCCCCCCTGCAGTTGCAACATAGTTACCACCGCACGAGCAGAGCATTACGACAGCTAAAACTAATATACATATCTTTTTCATTTTCGTATTCTCCCATATGGCTGTTTTATACATTCATTATAACCTATTCTTTATAATTCTTCAATGCTAATATCGTCTGTAATATAAATTTAACATTACCGAGCTTATTTTTAACATCCTTATCAAAATAGGTTATCTGAGGCACTTCTGACGTACCGACCTTAATATTCTTTGGAAACTTTGCAATAAGCCCCATAACAGTTTCGGGCAATAACGAATCTTCTAAGAAGGTGAATACAAATCTTCCGTTTTGCTTTTCGCTTATTTCAGTAACCAAACACTCAGCCGCAAGGGACTTAATTTCAGCTATCTTTATCAGATTTAGCACAGCTTTAGGTAAATCACCGTAGCGGTCGATAAGCTCGTCGACGATTTCCGACGCTTCGACCTCTGAAGATATTGCGGCAATCTGCTTATACACATCTATTCGGTGATTTTGGTTTCTGATATACTTATCGGGTATATAGGCATCGACAGAAATATCTATCAAAACATCTGTTTCTGCTTGAGTCTTTTCACCCTTTACCTCTCTTACACTTTCAGAAAGCAGACGGCAGTACATATCATATCCTACAGAGTCCATATGCCCATGCTGCTGTGCGCCTAAAATATTGCCCGCTCCTCTTATTTCGAGGTCACGCATCGCAATCTTAAATCCCGAGCCAAACTCAATAAATTCTCTTATTGCACTAAGACGCTTTTGTGCTGTTTCTGAAAGCGTCTTATCACGCTTATATGTCATATATGCGTATGCGCTCCTCGTCGAACGTCCAACTCTGCCACGAAGCTGATATAGCTGCGAAAGTCCCATTCTGTCGGCATTTTCGATTATTATTGTGTTGGCATTGGGAATATCAAGCCCTGTTTCAATAATGGTAGTGCAGACAAGTATGTCAATGTCGCCGTTTACCATACTGTACATAATATCCTCAAGCTCGTCCTCACGCATTCTGCCGTGTCCGACAGCAACTCTCGCCTCGGGTACCAGCTTTCTGATGGTTTCGGCAACGGTATATATCCCCTGCACCCTGTTATAGAGGTAGAAAACCTGACCGCCTCTTGATAGCTCCTTTTTCATAGCGTCTGCCAGCACAATCGGGTTATGCTCCATAACATAGGTTTCTACCGGATATCTGTTTTCGGGCGGGGTTTCCAAGAGGCTCATATCCCTTACCGACAGCATTGCCATATGCAGCGTTCTCGGGATAGGCGTTGCAGTCATCGAGAGAACATCAATATTTTTCTTAAGCTCCTTTATCCGCTCCTTATCTGCTACACCAAAGCGTTGCTCCTCGTCTATTATAAGAAGACCCGGGTCTTTGAATTCGACATCCTTTTGCAAGAGTCTGTGAGTGCCGATAATTATATCTGTCTCACCCGTCTTTATCCTTTTGATTATCTCCTTTTGCTCTTTTTCGGTGCGAAAACGTGACAGCATTTCCACACGTATAGGGAAATCCTCCATTCTGCGTCTGAAGGTTTCAAAGTGCTGCATCGCAAGGATTGTAGTAGGACAAAGATATATAACCTGTTTTGAATCTGTTGCCGCCTTAAACGCTGCACGAAGTGCAATCTCAGTCTTGCCGTAGCCGACATCTCCGCACAAAAGTCTGTCCATCGGCCGTTCGCTTTCCATGTCATTTTTTACTTCTTCAATTGACCTTAGCTGATCGGGAGTTTCGTTGTAGCCAAAGGTATCCTCAAAATCTCTCTGCCAGGGAGTATCGCCTGAAAACGCAAACCCTTTTGTATGCTCACGCTCGGCATAAAGGCTGACCAACTGCTTTGCCATATCAGCAGTCGCTGTCTTTACCCTCTGCTTTGCCTTATTCCACTCGCTGCCGCCAAGCTTGTTAAGTCTTACGGTCTTTTCGCCGCTGCCGACATATTTATACAGCATATCCATCTGGTCGACAGGTACATAGAGCGTATCGGTGCCTTGGTATTTTATCTGGAAATAATCCTTAGTTACGCCCGATACCTCCATCTTTTTGATACCGCAGTACTCGCCAATACCATGCGCTCTGTGCACTACATAGTCGCCTACGTTAATATCTGTATATGATTTTATCCTCTTAGCTTTATCTGCCTTTTTAATTCTGCGTTGCCTTTGGCTGTCAAAAATATCCTGCTCGGAAATTAGGACAAAGCTAAGCTCAGGGTATTCAAAGCCCTTTTTCGCTCTGCCTTTTATAATCGTTATTTTACCCTTTTCAAATTCAGCATCACCAAAAACGGCATTAAAACCCTTCTCTTTAAGTGTCCCTGCAAGGTTTTTGCCCCTTGAGCTGCTGTTTGCAAGAATTACTACAGTTGCACCTGTCTTTTCCCACGCAGTAAGATCATCATAGAGATAGTCAATCTTTCCGTGCAAGGATACAGTGCTTTTTGTCACAAAATCAACAATCTTAGTGTACTTAAAATCAAGCGATGTGTGTGCAATAAGATTAAGTGACACCAAATTCTGCTTTGAAAGCATAGGTGTAAACTCTCTATAGGAAAGCCATACAAGCGGTGTTTTGGGTATCATAACTCTGCCTAAAAGGTCGCCCATAACCTCGCCCTGCTCCCACTCGAGAGTCTTAGCACGTTCGTTAAGACGTTTCGGTTCAGCTACGAACACCAGAGTGTCCTTTTCCAGATATTCGCAAATCGTCGGTAATTTTTCGAACAAGTAGCCTATATATTTATCAACTGCAGGAAAAATCTCGCCCTCCGAGAGTCTTTCCTCCTCCTGCAATAGTACGTTTTTTAGTTCCTCCGTGCACGATTTCGATTTTATTGCCTTTTTTATTATCCCCGAAAGCTTATCCATTTCCAAATTTGTCAGACAAAGCTCTGAAACGGGAATTATTCTGCAGGAGCTTGTATTTATGGTTGAGCGTTGGTCTAGAGGGTCAAAATATCTTATTGAGTCGACCTCGTTGTCAAAAAATTCAATACGTACAGGCTCGTCATTATTAGGCGAAAATATATCGAGGATACCGCCACGAAGCGAGAATTGTCCCCTTGCCTCTGTCATATCCTCTCTTTTATATCCCATAGCAGTAAGCTTTTCGGTAATCTCGTTAATATCGTAGCATTCTCCTGCTTTTACATCAAACGAAAGCTCAAAGAATTTATCCTTCGGTAATGTGTAGCTTAAGCACGCAGAAACAGACGCTACGATTATCGCACCGTCTTTTATTTTATCAAGCACCGAAAGTCTTTCAAGCTCACGTTCCCGATTTTTTGCGTCAATATTGTGGAAAACATACTCCTTGTCACAAAATAGATATGCTTTATCGGTATAAAGCTCGAGTTCTTTAACAAGCGAGCGTGCTTCATTTTCGCTATACACCAAAACAAGCGCACCTCTCCCTTGGGATAGTGCGCCGATAAGCTGTACCTGTGCCGATTCTGCTATACCTGAAACTGAAACAGAACCGCCGTTTTTTGATATTTCCTTTTTAAGCTGTTCGTACGGTTTGTAGCCGTCTAAGATGTTAAGTAAATTCATTAAAATTCACCTATTTATTTTTCGAATTAAATCTGTTCATTGCATCATTTGCCTTGCCTGCAATTATTAACTCGCACGCATCCGCCGCTCTTACTATTGAGTCCTCAAGGGTGGTAACTTCACTTTTACTGAATTTTCCAAGCACATAATCGGCAAGGTCGCCCTCGCCCGATGCACCCACACCAATCTTTATTCGGAAAAACTCATCGGAGGAAAGACGATAGATTATTGACTTTAAGCCATTATGACCGCCTGCAGAGCCTTTTGGTCTTATTCTTATATTACCGCAGTCAAGACTTACATCGTCATTTATTATTATGACATTCTCGGGCGGTATTTTATAAAAATCACAAAAGTCGCCAATACAGTTACCAGAAAGATTCATATAAGTCTGCGGTTTAACTAAGAGTACCTTTTCTCCGCCGATATAAACTTCGCCATATAAACCCTTGTACTTAAGCTTAGTAACCTTAACCTTATGCCTTTTAGCGAAATAGTCTATGAACTCAAAGCCGATGTTATGCCTAGTCATTTCATATTCGCGTCCGGGATTTCCCAAACCTGCAACAATATACATTATTCCCGATTCTCCCTCCAAGATATCACAAATTGTCTGTCAAGATTGATTTGGTGTGACAGTTCTTCCATACTATCGAATTTAACCTCGCCCCGTATGCGTTTGTAAAAATCAATGTCGAGCCGTTTACCATAAATGTCATCGTCAAAATCTATTATATGAGCTTCAACAGTCCTCTTTTTTGCATCGAATGTGGGGTTTTTGCCTATATTCAAAACAACAGGGTATCTTTTACCCTCAATTTGACATTCACAGCAGTAAACGCCGTCTTTTGGCAGTAGTATTTCGTACCCAACCTCGATATTAGCCGTCGGAAAGCCCAGCTTTCTGCCGTTTTTAAGCCCGTCTGAAACCGCTCCTGAAATCTTATATGGTCTTGTCATAAGGTTGTTGGCACTTTCTATATCTCCATCTGCTATAAGCTCTCTTATTTTACTGCTTTTTACCGCTTTGTTATCGACCAAAACAGGCTCTGATACAATTGTTTCAATACCCCTTAAGCCAAGCTCTTTAGTAAGCTCGGTGCTATCGGCTGTTGCTCCCTTTCCACAGCGGTAGTCGTAACCGACAGAAACAGTCTTAACACCTATACTAAAAAGAAAATCGCAAAACTCTGCACACGACATATTCCTGAAATCATCGTTAAAGCTGACAACATATGCAAAATCAGCGCCAAGCTCTTTTAATATCTCTATCTTCTCTTCAAGTGTTGTTATAACCTTGATATTCGGGGCAGAATGTCTGTCAAACAAAAGTGCACCGAAGCTTTCGCCCTTTTCTTTAGCCGTCTCAATAACTCTTAGATGTCCGAGGTGCATTCCGTCAAAATTACCGAGTGCAACAGCAGGCAAAGGATATTCAATTTTTTCACCGTAATGATAAATCTTCACCCGTTATCAACTCCAGAATGATTTTTCAAGTACCAGCTCACTGCCGTTATAGCGAGAGACCGACAGAAAATTCCTGTCCTCATCATACACACGATATAGTGCATCAGTGACTAAGCCCTGTTTTCTTATCTTGATGCCGTTTTTAAGCATCGAGGCAAGTCGGCTATCCAATATAACCTCATCGTAATCGGAAAATACCTGCTCTGTCGGTATTATAACCTCAGAAAGTGTGCCGTTTTCATTTATTTCGGCAAGCTCTTCTATCGTATGGCAATCTGATATCGAAAATCCGCCGCTCATTGTTCTTTGAAGTGTCTTCATATACGCACCACAGCCGAGAGCATTTCCGATATCCTCGCAAAGAGTCCTTATATACGTGCCCTTCGAACAATGCACGTCTATATTAACAGTATTATTGACTAAATCTATATTCAGAACATCAATCGAATAAATGCTAATCTTTCTTGGCTCACGCTCTATAGTTATACCCTGTCTTGCAAGCTCATAGAGCTTTTTCCCGTCCTTTTTGATTGCAGAAAACATAGGCGGAATCTGTTCGATTTCGCCTATAAAATTCTCTATTATTCTGTTTATATCTCCTGCTGTTACATTAACCTCACATTCGGAAAGTATCTTCCCCGATTCGTCCTGAGTATCGGTTGTTTTTCCGAGTACAAGCGTTGCCGTATACCTTTTGTCTGACGCTGTGAGCATATCGCAAACCTTAGTCGCTTTGCCGATACAAACAGGCAACACGCCCGTAGCATCAGGGTCTAATGTTCCTGTATGCCCTACCTTCTTGATACCTGTTAAACGTCTTACAAAATAGACCATGTCGTGCGAGGTCTTTCCTAGCGGTTTATTAATCAGAACTATTCCGTTCATCACTTAACCTGTGCAGAAACAATTGCCTCAACCGCAGCTAAAGCCTCGTCTGTTTTTGCAGCATCCTTGCCGCCGCCCTGAGCCATATCCGGCTTACCGCCGCCCGAGCCGCCTGCAATTTTGGTAACCTCTCTTATGATATTACCTGCGTGAACACCCTTTTCAACTGCACTCTTTGTGGCTGTAGCAAGGAACATAAGCTTGTCGCCTGCAAGTGATGCCAAAACTGCTACTCCGCAGTCCATCGACTCCTTAAGCTTATCGCCCATTGTTCTTAAATCGGGCACCGAAAGTCCGTCAGCACGTCCGACAGCGACCTTAACACCATTTATATCCTTAGCATTTGCCAAAACATCATCAGCTTTACCGCCTGCAAGCTTTGCATTTAAGGATTCAAGCTTTCTGGCTGTTTCTTTAGCCTCGTTTACTACAGCTTCTGCCTTTTTATCAATTTCGCCTAAAAGATTTGTCTTTAGTGCCGCTGCCGTTCTTGCAACAAGTGCGTCAGTATTTTTGATATACTCGAGCACACCCTCGCCCGTTACGGCTTCAATTCTTCTTGTTCCTGCCGCAACACCAGATTCTGATATAAGCTTAAACAAGCCTGCCTCAGCCGTATTTTTAAGATGTGTTCCACCGCAGAACTCGACAGAATAATCACCCATAGCTACAACTCGGACAACATCGCCGTACTTTTCGCCAAACTGTGCTGTTGCGCCAAGCTTTTTAGCCTCATCTATAGGCATCTCGTTTACTTCAATAGGCATAGCAGAAAGTATTGCATCATTTACCTTACTTTCAACCTCACAAAGCTGTTCGTCTGTCATTGCTTCAAAGTGCGAGAAATCAAATCTCAGATGCTTAGCTGTTACCAAAGAGCCTGCCTGTGCAACGTGCGAGCCAAGAGTTTCTTTAAGTGCCTTATGCAGAAGATGCGTTGCAGAGTGGTTTCTGGAAATCGCCATTCTGTTCTTTTTGCACACCCTCATCTCTACCTTATCACCGTTTGCAATATTTCCAAGCGCTTCAATTTCGTGCAAATATATGCCGTCACCGTTTTTGGTGGTGTTTTTAACAACAGCTACTTTTTCTCGATTTACATAAACAGAGCCGATATCACCCGACTGTCCGCCCATTTCTGCATAAAAAGGCGTCTTATCGGTTACAAGTATACCCTTTTGTCCGGCTGAAATTGATGAACTTACCTCACCTTCAGCAGCAATAGCAACAACGCTAGCATCAAGAACAAGGTTGTTGTAGCCGTCAAATAGTGTTGCTGTTACACCGTCAAAGCTGTATCCGTCCTCCGCATCCCAGCTTGAGCCGTCTTTTCTGGCCGCTCTTGCAGTTGTTTTCTGTTTCTCAAGCTCAGCCTTATATCCGTCTAAATCTACCGAAAGACCTTTTTCCTCACAAAGCTCTATTGTAAGGTCAATCGGGAAACCATAGGTATCATTGAGCTTAAACGCTTCACTGCCGCCAAGCATTGATTTCCCGTCTGCCTTTGCCTTTTCAATATACTCGTTAAGTATAGACAAGCCGTTATCAATTGTTGCGGCAAAACGCTCTTCCTCAATCTTTATAATCTTTTTGATGTAATCTCTCTTTTCGGCAAGCTCGGGATAACCCTGTGCAGATTCGTCAATTACGGTATCTGCAACCTTATAAAGAAAAGCGTCTTTTACATTAAGCAGCTTTCCGTGGCGGGCAGCACGTCTTAGGAGTCTTCTTAAAACGTAGCCTCTGCCCTCATTAGACGGAACAACTCCGTCGGAAACCATCATAACAGTACTTCTGATATGGTCGGTGATAACACGAAGCGATACATCCTTATTCTCATCATCGTGATACTTTATGCCTGCAAATTCGGAAATCTTTGACATTATGTTGGTAACTGTATCAACCTCAAAGAGATTATTAACCCCCTGCACAACAGCAGCAAGTCTTTCAAGTCCCATACCGGTATCGATGTTCGGATTTGGCAAACGATTATAATTGCCCTCATCGTCTTTATCAAACTGAGTAAATACGAGGTTCCAGACCTCCATAAATCTGTCACAATCACAGCCGAGCTTACAGTCGGGCTTACCGCAACCGCACTCTACTCCTCTGTCAACGTGAATTTCCGAACACGGGCCGCAAGGACCTGTGCCGTGCTCCCAGAAGTTATCAGCCTTACCCATTTTGACAACTCTTTCGGGAGAAACACCAACATCATTTATCCAGATATCTCTTGCCTCGTCGTCATCCTCATAGACAGTTATCCAGAGAACATCGGGAGAAAGTCCTATTTCTTTAGTCAAAAATTCCCACGCCCATGCGATTGCTTCCTTTTTGAAATAATCACCGAAAGAAAAGTTTCCGAGCATTTCAAAAAATGTGCCGTGTCTTGCAGTTTTTCCGACATTTTCAATATCGGGAGTTCTGATACACTTCTGACAGGTGGCAACACGCTTTTTAGGCGGTGTTTCCGCACCGGTAAACCACGGCTTCATCGGCGCCATTCCGGAGTTTATAAGCAAAAGACTTGCGTCATTTTTGGGCACAAGCGAAAAGCTGTCAAGTCTAAGACAACCCTTGCTCTCAAAAAAGCTTAAAAATTTCTCTCTTATTTCGTTTACTCCGTATTTTTCCATAGTATATCTGCTCCTTACGCATAAATATTGCATTATATCCTTTATATTATACCCAAATGTCGCCATATTGTCAAGTTGCAAGCCAATAGATATTTCACATTTCAGCAAAAAATCTTTTTATCACAAAAAATAATATTTTATATTGAAATTTTCGATAAAATCTGTTACAATAATTGTATATATGTTTGAAAGGATGGGTTTTACTATGGATGAGAGAACTGTTCTTATCGTCGAGGACGATCCCAACATTGTTGATATACTTAAGTTTAATTTCGAAAAGGAAGGGTATAATATCCTTGTAGCAACTGACGGAGCATCCGGTCTTGAGCTTGCACACAGCGCAAACCCCGACCTTATTCTTCTTGATGTTATGCTTCCTAAAATGGACGGTTTTGAGGTTTGCCGCAAGGTGAGAGAAAAGTCAAATGTGCCCATTATCATGCTTACTGCACGAGAAGAAGAGGTTGACAAGGTGTTAGGTCTTGAGCTTGGTGCTGATGACTATATTACTAAGCCGTTTTCCATCCGTGAGCTTACTGCAAGAGTAAAGGCAAATCTTCGCAGAATGTCAATTGATATGTCTACTGCATCTCAAGACCCGTCGAATACCATCACCTCAGGTGAGCTTGTTATCAACATAGAGCGCTATGAGGTACAAAAGCGTGGTCAGGTAATAGATATTACACTAAGAGAATTTGAGCTTCTTAAGTTCCTTGCGCAGCAGCCTGAAAAGATTTTCTCTCGTGAAAATCTTTTGGAGAATGTATGGGGCTACGAGTACTACGGCGACGTTCGTACCGTTGACGTTACAGTACGCCGACTCCGTGAAAAGATTGAAGACGACCCGAGCCTTCCCCGCTATATTGTAACAAAACGCGGTGTTGGTTATTACTTTAATAAGGCGTAATTAGTATGTTCAAAAGTATTCAGTATAAAATAGTTGCCATCTTTGTAATTCTGATTTTGACAGTTACAATTGTTATGGGTGCGTTTCTGACTACTAACATCGTAAGCTTCTATCACAGCGATTTTTCCGTTATGATGGAGCAGGTCTTTACCGACAGCTTTGTAAATGAAATGTCAAAAACCGCCATTCAGGAAAATGGCGCAACAAGTCTTGATAAGGTTGTGCGTTCTTACATAGGTCAGCTGGGTATTGATACATACCGCTTTTACTGTATATTAAATGCTTCTGATGCAGCTGTTATTTACACCTCCGACAACGAGCTTAGCAAGAATCTTGATATGAGCGATAATATCGTGGCAGCTATGTCGGGAGCAAGAGGTAACAGCGTTAATTCTGAGCGTTCATATATGGACTACGCCGTAAGTGTCGGCGAGGGTGAAAACAGGTTTATAGTATATGTAAGGGATACCAAGGCTGAGCTTAACGGTATCACGAAAAATGTAGTATACATTGTAATTCAGTCACTTATAGTTGCACTTCTTATCACGATACTGCTTGCATATCTTTTAAGCAGAACAATTACATCGCCTATCATCACGCTTACCAAACGTGCAGAAGGTATTGCGTCGGGTAATTTCGAAAGCATACCCCTCTCCGACTCAAATGACGAGATAGGCAGACTTTCTAACACATTCAGATATATGTCCTCTGCCCTTTCATCTACGATTGACGAGGTTAACACCGAGAAGAACAAGGTGGAAACCATCCTGCAGAATATGACAGACGGAATACTTGCTTTTAACCTTTCTGGAGAGCTTATTCACATAAACCCCGAGGCACAAAAGCTTTTAGGTGCAAGCTATATAGGCGGAGTAAGCTTTGACAGGCTGTTTAAGGAGCTCGATATTGATGTTAGAATAGGTGACTTGCTCTACATTAAACGGGAGGAGCCATTGGAGCAGATATCATCTTTAGGTAGCAGGTTTATACGCTTTAATTTCGAAACTGTTATGAAAGATAACAAGCCTGACGGTGTGCTTGTGGTATTGCACGATATTACAAATCAGGAAAAGCTGGAGCTTTCAAGACGAGAGTTTGTAGCCAACGTATCACACGAGCTAAGAACTCCGCTGACTACAGTAAAATCGTATGCTGAAACGCTTATGGACACTCCATTCGACGATGTCGGGGTACAAAACAGATTTTTAGGCGTAATCGCTCAGGAGGCTGACCGAATGACAAGAATTGTCCGAGACCTTCTGACTCTTTCAAGGCTTGACGAAAAACGTCCTGACCCTGTTGCACCGGAAATTATTGACCTCAAATCTTTTTTGGGCGGTATTGTTGAAAGAATGACCATTTCCGCCAAGCAAAAAAATCAGACGATGACCTATCGACAGATGAACCCCGCCGGTGAGTTTGTGGCAAACCGTGATAAGCTGGAGCAAGTTATAATAAATATAATCTCAAATGCTGTCAAATATACGCACGACGGTGGTAAAATTGAGGTATTTTCAGGCAAAATCTACAGCGATATTTATATTAAGGTTGTCGATAACGGAATCGGTATTCCAAAGGATAATCTGCCAAGAATTTTTGAAAGATTTTACCGTGTTGACAAAGCACGTTCCCGAGATACCGGCGGCACAGGCCTTGGTCTTGCAATTGCAAAGCAGATAATCGAGGAAATGGGCGGCTCAATATCAATTGCCAGCGAGGTTGATAAGGGTACTGAGGTAACAATTACCATACCAACCAGATAAATGTTGTTGGTTTTTAATGCTGATGTAATTGATTTGTAACAATTATATGCTATAATGTATTTGTAAAGTGATTTTAGATTAAAAGGAGGGAAAGTTAATGAAGTTAAAAATGGTAAGATTGATATTGTGTATGCTTTTGGCGTTTACTGTACTTCTTCCCTCTGTTTGTTATGCTGATTACGGGCTGACAATTCCTGCCTCTGCTGTAGGTACAAAGTCAGATATCATAACCATAAAGCGACCGGAGTCACTATTTGCAAGCACATCTGATAAGACATATACTATTTCTGCAACAGGAGCTCAGGGCACTAAGATTAAGGTTTACAAGCTAAATCCTGCCGAAAACGCAGGCAAGCTGGTAACTGCTGAGCGTTCAATCGGTGCAAGCGGTCTTTACAGCACAGTTGTTGACCTTAACAACGACAGTAACACATTTATCGTTTATGCAGAAAACAGCTCAGGTTCACAGGTTGTAAATATCAGCATAAACAAAATCAAAAAGAGTACAATTGACAGGCTAAAGAGCCTTACAGTAACAATAAAGAACTTTTTAAGCTAATTCTTTAAGAAAGGTATTTCCTTATGAAAGAACGTATTAAAAGCGTTGTTCTTGTTGTTTTAGTTATTCTGAATTTAATATTGGGCAGCCAAGTACTGTCAACTGAAAAATTATGGTCGGGCGACGGCTATAATTTTTTTGTTAATGCGATAAATATTCCGATAGCTAATATTTTCAAGAATATTAAACAACGTATAAGCGGCAGAAAGCCGTCAGAAACACATCTGGAAGCCCCCGAGCTTATTATCATAAACACCGGATACCAGACAAGCCGTCTTGCACTTGACAGCACTGATGAAGAATTTTCCTCATTATCTGAAATTGCATATGACTTTTTGACCTCGGCATTTTCAAGCTCAAAAATCTTTTCACCTGTTCCGACCGATGATTTCTATTCAGCATTGACGGCAAAATCTATTTATCTTAGGTATCCTACCGATTATGATGCCGGATTGTTTGCTCATCTTTTGGGCGGGACAAGAACTGATTTTTCGGGAATTTTTTCACAGCTTAGAAACATTGTTATTGCTGCAGACGGCTGTGTTTACATAGAGGACTCACTAACAGGCAATATTTATTCCTGCTATACCGATGTTTCCACCGAGTCGCTTAATATTATTATTGATAATCACGCCCAAAGAGAGCATCAGGATACACCTATTATCAACTATGCTTTCGACCTCGGTTTTGATAAGGCGTTCGCAACACAAAAGACCGTACTTTCCCCAATGATTCCTATTTTTTCAGACGGCTTTGAGGTTGAAACGATATTGGTAGAAAGACCTCTTGCTTTAGCTGACGATTCTTACAACGAAGCTGTTGTTTCTTCTATATTGCCGTTATTTAATATGAACGCTAACAGCTTTATGAGGTACACAGAGGTTGACGGAACTGTTGTATTTGTAGAGAACAATGCGACTTTGAAAATCTCTCCTGACGGTTGCCTTGAATATTTTGCAAAGGATGACGGTATAGCACTTACAACTAACTCGCTTACATCTGCGTACGATACAGTTGCTGCAATTGCTGATTTTGTTGACAAGGTAAATTTAGCAGCAGAATCGGATAGCTCGATGTTGCTTTCGTCAAAGCTTACGGCATCAGAGCTTTCCGGCGACAGCTTTACCATAACACTTGACTATCAAGCTAACGGCAAACTTGTTAAGCTAAGTTCCGAAAGCGCAGTTACTGCTACTGTCACCAACAACCGACTTACTGCTTACCGACAGCATATGCGTAACTTCTCGCCGACAGGTAGCTTTATGACCGTTGATAATTATATCTTTGCTCTTGACGAGGCAATTGCACGGTTTGAAAACCAGATTAACGATATTGAAATAAGCGGGCTTGATATTATATATCAAGACGATTTAACAAGCAATATTCTTGTTCCAGAGTGGAATGTTTCCGTTAAGGAAATTATTATTGATGAGTAGGAGGATTTTATATGAATTGGAGCAGAGCGAAAACCATTCTGATTATCTTCCTTCTTGCAACCTGTTTACTGCTATCAGGTATGCTGTATAATTCTGCCAGAAAGAGCAGTCAAATTCAACCTGATACAATACAGTATGCCACTACCATCTTAAAGGAACGAGGAATAACCGTTAACCCGTCTGTTATACCTACAAATATTAAGGCTGTTAAAATTTATACAGCCGATAACTGTATATCAGACTATGCAGATTTTGCTAAGCTTGTCTTTAGTGACTGTGTCGAAACCAATGGCGGTGAATATACCTCCGAGCTTGGAACGCTTAGCTTTAACGGGGACAGGTTTACTATAAAATACACAAATGGCATCCAGACGGACCCTAAACTAAAATCTCCCGCAGAGAAGGCAAAGGCATATCTTCTCCCTCTCGGGATTGATGTTTCAGACGCATCTGTAAATGTATCAAACGATGCACAAGGACTTTTTACCGTCAGTTTTCAAAACAAGCTTGACTCATCACAATTCTTTGACAGTAGGATTGATATCGAATTGTTGGGAGAAAAAATTGTATCGGTAGACGGCGTATGGTTTCAAAAAAATGATACGCCACCGACATCAGTAATGCTTGATTCCGCACCCGGACTCCTTGTGAAATTTGCATCTGTAACTCCGGAGTTTTCTAATATTGAGATTACAAGCCTTACGTTCGGCTATGCTATAAATGAAAAGGGAGTCTACCACAAAGAAACAACAGTCCTTCCGGTATATCAGCTTGTTACTGCTGACAATCAAATATTTTACATCGATGCAAGAGGAAAATAATGACACACAAAAAGCCGCAGAGAAAACTCTGCGGCTTTTTATAGCATAAAGCTTATTTAATAATTCTTACCTTCAGCACTCCGTCAATAGCTGAAATCTTATCTGCAAAATCAGCAGGGATAGCACTGTCAGAATTGATGATTGTAACAGCATTGTCCTTCTTGCTCTTGTTTATCATATCAGCAATATTAAGACCTGCTTCTGCAAACATATTAGTAAACTGGCTAATCATATTCGGAACATTCTTATGAAGAATTGATACTCTGCCCGCCTCACCCATTGGGAGTGTACAGTTCGGGAAGTTAACAGAATTATGAATATCACCTGTTTCAAGATATGATGCAAGCTCCTGAGCTGCCATCATTGCACAGTTATCCTCAGACTCAGCAGTTGATGCGCCAAGGTGCGGGATTGCTATTATTCCCTTCTGATTGATTGTTTCAGCGTTCGGGAAGTCAACAACATATTTAGATACCTTACCGTCTGCTATTGCAGCCTTAATATCATCGTTATTAACAAGCTCACCTCTTGCGAAGTTCAGAATCTTAACTCCGTCCTTCATCTTAGCGATATTATCTTTATTTATCATATGCTTTGTATCAGGAGTAAACGGAACGTGGATTGAGATGTAATCCGACTTTTCGTAAACCTCGTCTGCTGTCTTAGCCTTTACAATATGACTTGAAAGCTTCCATGCAGCGTCAACAGAGAGATAAGGGTCATATCCTACAACGGTCATACCAAGGTGTCTTGCCGCATTTGCAACAAGGATACCAATAGCACCAAGACCGATAACACCAAGAGTCTTACCCTGAACCTCGCAGCCGGCAAAGCCACCCTTGCCCTTTTCTACCTGCTTGGCAATATCATCACCGCTTAATCCTGCTGCCCATTTAATACCGCCATCAATATCACGTGACGCCATAAACATACCCGCAAGCACAAGCTCCTTAACCGCATTTGCATTAGCACCAGGAGTGTTAAATACAACTATTCCCTTATCTGTACACTTGTCAATAGGAATATTGTTCGTACCCGCACCTGCTCTTGCAACAGCTAAGAGCTTCTCTGGCAATTCCATATCGTGCATAGCAAAGCTTCTTAATATAATGCCGTCAGCATTGGCAGCTGCATCATCTGTAACAGTATACTTCCCGCTATCAAGCTGGTCCAAGCCGCATTTTGCTATTTTATTGAGTGTTAATATATCAAACATATTATCTTTTCGCACCTTTCAAGCCTTATAAATTCTCGGCTTCAAATTTCTTCATAAACTCTACAAGCTTTTCTACACCTTCAACAGGCATTGCATTGTAGATGCTGGCTCTCATACCACCTACTGATCTGTGACCCTTGAGGTTTACAAAGCCTGCCTTTTTAGCTTCTGCAACGAACTTTGCATCAAGCTCTTCGTTACCTGTTACAAACGGAACATTCATAAGTGAACGGTCTTCAGCTACAACTGTACCCTTAAAGAGTTTTGAGCTGTCAAGGAAGTTATAAAGAATTTCAGCCTTCTTCTCGTTTATCTTCTGAACAGCCGCCACTCCGCCCTGCTCCTTAATCCACTCAAGAACAAGCTTCATAACATAGATGCCGTAGGTAGGCGGTGTGTTATAAAGTGAATCGTTATCCGCATGAATCTGGTAGTTAAACATAGTCGGTGTAATATCCATAGCATTGCCGATTAAATCTTCACGAACTATTACAAGTGTAACACCTGCAGGTCCAAGATTTTTCTGTGCACCTGCAAACAACAAACCGAACTTAGAAACATCAAGCTCCTCACTCATAATCATAGAAGAAATATCCGCTACAAGAGGGATATCTCCTGTTTCGGGAAGCTGATTGAACTTTGTACCATAGATAGTGTTGTTAAGACAAATATAGAAATAGTCAGCATCCTTCGAGAAGGTAGACTTATCAAGCTTAGGGATATATGAGAAGGTCTTATCGGCAGAAGATGCAATCTCGTTAACAGTGATATAACGCTTTGCCTCCTGGGCAGCCTTCTTTGCCCATTGACCTGTGATTACAATATCACACTTTTTGTTCTTGGTTGCAAGGTTCATCGGTATCATTGTAAACTGACTCGAACCGCCGCCCTGCAAAAACATTACTTTATAGTTATCAGGTACATTCATAAGCTCACGTACAAGCTTTTCGCAACCCTTTATAATATCATCATAATCTTTAGAGCGATGGCTCATCTCCATTACGGACATACCGGAATTGGGATATTCGCACATCTCGTCCTGTGCCTTTTTAAGCACTTCAAGCGGAAGCATTGACGGTCCCGCCGAGAAATTATAAACTCTGCTCATTGGTATACACTCCTTAAAAATCATATAATTCTATTATATACCTTTTTCAATTTTTGTCAACATATTTATATGCCTTTTGACAAAAAAATATCAACCTTAGTTGCTAGACAAATCCATATAATGCCTTTGTATTCTATCGGCTATTGCCCAGGCAATTTTAGCACGATAATCGTCTTCTTTAAGCTTCTTTTCCTCATCAGGATTAGAAAGGAACCCGCACTCTATCAATATAGCAGGAATTGGCGGTGATTTCATTAAAAACAAGCTCTTATCAGCTGCACGAACAGCTGTAACCTTCGCCCCCGTCAGCTCCGCCATACGGCTTTGTATATTTTCTGCCAATGGCTTTATCTCGCTGTGATTTGCAGCATAAAATAGCCTAAGTCCGCTTACAGACGGACTTGTAAAATGATTCATATGTATAGATACAAATAAATCCGCATCAGACCCTCTTAAAACCTTGAGCCTTTCACGCATATCCTCCACCTTACTCCACGAGCCGTTTTCATGAGCTTTTACACCGCCTTCGCCTGTTCTTGTCATAATTGTTGTTATTCCCTTCCCTTCCAAAACCTCACATAGCTTTTTTGCAATATCAAGATTTAACTCCGCCTCAATACTGCCGTTCACTCCTACGGCTCCGCCATCAGGCATTCCGTGACCGGCATCAATAACAACACACAATTCTTCTCCATCAAGGCCAAACGTCTTTCTGTCAGGTATTATTCCCAGCATACCCGTAATAACAAGACCGCAAGCAAGAAATATAACAGCTATAACCATACACTTTTTTCTGTTTACAACAACATACATATAAATCACTCCTGAATTAATTTATATGTTTTCTATCTTGCGTTTATAACAGAACAAATATAAAGTGCCTTGCATATGCAAAGCACTTTATATTAATCAGCAATAATTCTCTTTATACGAAGTAATACAGTCACGTATAATATCCATAGCCTCTCCGGCACCAAGCACGTTGGAAACCTCTGTCTGTTTATTCTCCAGTGTCTTATATACACCAAAGAAATGTCTGATTTCATCAAAAGTATGCTCCGGAAGCTCAGATATATCCTTATATTTATTCATAGACGGGTCATTAAACGGAATTGCAATAATCTTTTCATCAACCTCATCATTGTCAATCATCTTAACAACTCCTATAGGATAGCAACGTACAAGCGTCATTGGTACAATCGACTCCTGACAAAGCACTAAGACGTCCAAAGGGTCATTATCAGACGCATAGGTACGCGGGATAAAACCATAATTTGCAGGATAGTGTGTTGATGTATAAAGAACTCTGTCAAGTCTTAAAAGCCCCGTTTCCTTATCCATCTCGTATTTGTTTTTACCGCCTTTTGGTATTTCTATAACAGCGACAAAATCCTCGGGCGAAATTCTTTTTGGACTGATATCGTGCCATATGTTTGACATTCACATACCCTCCTCTATCAAATTATTTATCTTCTTTTTCGTCTATTATTGCAATAGCGAGCTCCTTAAGCTGCTCGACGTCAACAGGACCAGGTGCGTCGCTCATAAGCTCTGACGCATTTTGTACCTTAGGAAATGCTGTTACATCTCTTAAGCTATCCGCTCCGCTCATAACCATTGCAAGTCTGTCAAGACCGATACCCATACCGCCGTGCGGTGCTGCACCGAATTTATACGCTTCTACAAGGAAGCCGAACTTAAGGGCAATTTCCTCGTCCGTAAGTCCTAATGCCTTAAACATTCTCTGCTGCAGCTCATAATCAGTAATTCTGATAGAGCCGCTCGACATCTCCACACCGTTTAGCACAAGGTCATATGCCTTTGCTTTTACCTTATCGGGTGCTGTGTCAAGGTACTCAATACACTCGTCCATAGGCATTGTAAACGGGTGATGCATTGCAAGGTACTTACCGCTCTCCTCGTCATATTCAAAGAACGGGAACTCTGTTATCCAAAGGAAGTTAAACATTCCCTCAGGTATCATATCAAGCTGCTTTGCGACCTTGCATCTTAAGGAGCCGAGCGTCGGCAGGGTTACTCTGTTTTTGTCGGCAACAATCAGCATAACGTCGCCCTTTTCCATACCGCCCTTATTAAGTATTGCGTTCATCTCGTCCTCTGTCATAAATTTAGCAAACGAACAGCTTGGAGCATCCTCAAACCAACGGATAAAGGCAAGTCCCTTTGCGCCAATACCACGTACATATTCGGTCAGCTTGTCTATCTCTTTTCTGGTAAGTGCATCTGCACCGCCCTTAACGGTAATTGCCCTGACAGAGCCGCCTGCCTCAATAGCGGAAGTAAACACACCAAAGCCGCAATCCTTAACAGTTTCGGAAAGGTCGTAAATTTCCATACCAAATCTCGTATCAGGTTTGTCGCTGCCAAAACGCTCCATTGCCTCATTATAGGTAAGGCGCGGCAGGGGCATTGTAATTTCCTTATTCAAAACGTCCTTGAAGACACGCTTTATAAAGCCCTCAATCATTTCTAAAACATCATCAACGTCTACAAATGACATTTCAAGGTCTATCTGTGTAAATTCAGGCTGACGGTCGGCTCTTAAGTCTTCGTCACGGAAGCATCTTGCAAGCTGAATATAACGGTCAAAGCCCGATATCATCAAAAGCTGCTTATAAATCTGCGGTGACTGCGGCAGAGCATAGAATTTGCCCTGATGCACTCTTGACGGAACAAGATAATCTCTTGCACCCTCAGGAGTGGATTTTATCATCATCGGAGTTTCTATTTCTATAAATCCGTTCTCGAAGAAATAGTCCCTCGCAGACTTTGCAATTTTAGACCGCATTACAATGTTATCCTGAAGCGGTTTTCTTCTTAAATCAAGATATCTGTATTTAAGGCGCAGCTCCTCGTTTACATTGGAGTTTTCTACAATCTCAAACGGGGGTGTCTGAGCTTTAGCAAGTATTCTTAAATCCTCAACAAAAATCTCGACATTACCTGTTTTAATGGCATCATTCTTGCTCTCACGCTCTCTGACTGTGCCTTTTGCCATAAGAACAAACTCACTGCGGCAGGAGGCTGCTTTTTCAAACACCTCTCTGCTGCTTGTTTCGTCAAATGCGAGCTGTACAATACCGCTCCTGTCCCTTAAATCAATGAATATGAGAGTTCCCATATCACGAATTTTCTGCACATATCCTCCGACAACGGCAGTTGTACCAACTCCGCCTATATCGGCACAATAGCTGGTTCTCTTTAGTCCCTTCATTGTATCCATTGTTTCTTACCTCCCCAAAAATTCTGACAGCTTGTCTATTTCAACCTCTGTCTGCTCACCTGTTAGCATATTTTTAAGCTTACCAACACCATCATTAAGCTCATTATCTCCAAGAACAAGCGTAAATTTAGCACCCAATTTATCAGCATATTTCATCTGTGCTTTAAGACTTCTTGACATATGGTCAAACTCCGCTGATATACCGTCTGCTCTTAGCTTGAACACGATTTTTTGTGCTGCTATTGCAGCAGCTTCGCCCATTGATGCGATATAAATTTGGGGTCTGTTGTCATTCTCAATTTCTACGCCTAACTCGTCAAGTCTTAAAAGCAGACGTTCAATTCCAAGTCCAAAGCCGACAGCAGGAGTAGAATCTCCGCCGAATTCCTCAACAAGTCCGTCATATCTGCCGCCGCCGCATACTGTAAATCCACCTGAAATTATCTCAAATACCGTCTTGGTATAGTAGTCAAGTCCTCGCACAATTCCGTCATCAATTTTATACTCAATGCCTGCAGTTTCAAGCGAGCTCTTAAAACCCTCAAAATGCTCACGGCAATCATCACAGATATAATCCAAAAGTCTTGGAGCACCCTCTGCAAGCTTGTTACAAACCTCCGACTTACAGTCGAGAATTCTTAGAGGATTTCTTTCAAATCTGCTTTTGCAGGTGTCGCAAAGCTCGTCCGTTTTCGGTCTTAAAAAGTCTTTAAGTGCATCGTTATACTTTTTACGACACTCAGGGCAACCGATGCTGTTTATATTAACCGAAATGTCTGAAAGTCCGACGGATTTTAGAAAGCTTACCGCAAAAGACACAACCTCAGCATCAATCATCGGTCCCTTTGCACCAAAAACCTCCACGCCAAACTGATGGAATTCACGAAGTCTTCCCTTTTGACTCTTTTCGTATCTGAAGCAAGGTACATTATAGAACATCTTAAGCGGCATCGGCATTTGGAATAGTCCATTCTCGATAAAGCTCCTCGCAACCGATGCAGTACCCTCTGGGCGAAGTGTTATGCTTCTGTCACCCTTGTCATTAAAGGTGTACATCTGCTTTTGTACAACGTCTGTGGTATCGCCTACCCCTCGCAAAAAGAGTTCTGTATGCTCAAAGGTAGGAAAGCGTATCTCCTTATATCCGTAAACCTGAGCCGTATTATTAAACTTTTCTTCTACATACTGCCAACGGTAGCTGTCCTGCGGCAGCAGGTCCTGCGTACCCTTGGGTGCTTTTGTAATCAGCATATCAACATTCCCTTTCAAATCTTATATACCAAATTTCTTAAAACTTATTTTCACAAAATGCAGTTACTAATCTAACAGCGGCATCTAAATCCTTTTCAGACACCATCTCCGACGGAGAGTGAATATATCTTGTAGGAATGGAAACACCGCCCGCTTTGACACCGCCTCTTGATATATGAATTGCACCTGCATCTGTTCCGCCGTCGGTCATAACCTCGAGCTGATACGGGATTGAATTCCTTTTTGCAAGCTCGATAAGTGCGGTTCTTACATCGGCATCACAGATAATGCTTCTGTCCATAACCTTAACAGCAGCACCGCCGCCAAGCTTTACTGCCATTTTAGCACAGTTAGGTGTGTCGCCTGTGTCTGTTACGTCAACTGCAAGTGCATAATCGGGATTAACCGAATATGCCGCCGCTCTGGCGCCACGAAGTCCTACCTCCTCCTGAGCTGTAAAGCAGAAATACAGGTCATTATCACTTTTTACCCTCTCAAGAGCCTTTATAATCACATAGCAACCTGCTCTGTTATCAAGAGCTTTGGATATTACAACGCCGTTTTCAGCATTATAGCCACCCTCAAATACTGCCATATCGCCAACCGATATTAGCTTTTCCGCCTCTTCCTTTGAAGCAGCGCCAATATCTATAAACATTTTAGACATCTTTAGTTCTTTGTTCTCTTCTTCGGTATCGATAACACCTACAGTACCGTTTGCAAATCGCACTCGGCGGTTTAAGAGCCTTTTTACATATACACCGCCAATGTTGGAAAAACGTAAAAATCCCTTTTCGTCAATAAATGTTACTGCAACACCTATCTCGTCCATATGTGCTGCAAGCATTATCTTTTTCCCAGTGCCTTTTTTATGCGCTATGATATTGCCGAGTGCATCGGTATATACCTCATCGGCAATACCCTTTAATTCTTCCTTTATTACATTTGTGATTTCACTTTCACGTCCCGATGGACCAAAGCTCTGTGTAAGCCTTTCCAAAAGCATACCTTTTACCAGCCTTTCAATCAATAAATTCGTCTATTCTTCTCAAAAATGCTGAAACAAGTGACTGCACCGCCTGTATATCCTGTTTAGTCGCAATACCTGCGGGTGAATGGATATATCTGCACGGAACGGACACAGTTGCACATTTTATACCGCCTACTGCCTGATGAATTGCACCTGCATCATTACCGCCTGCAACAGCCGCTTTTGTTTGTACATTTATCTTTTCTTCCTTTGCTGTCGTAATAAGTCTTTTATAAAAATCATCGTCTACAATAGTAGTTCTGTCTGCAAAGGAAATGACAGCGCCGCCACCAAGCTTTGTTACATAATCCTTTTCCTCAGTACCGCAAACGTCAGAGCAGGTTGTTGACTCGATGACTATTGCAATGTCAGGCTTAACCTTTGCAGCTGCAATTTTAGCACCTCTTAAGCCTACCTCCTCCTGCGTTGTAAAGCAGAAATAGGTGTCATATTCGGGAGTATCCTTAATAAGCTCCATCATAACGGCACAGCCTGCACGGTCATCAATCGCTTTTGACTTAATTACACCATCTGTCATCTCTTCAAAAGCCGTATCAAATGCAGCATAGTCGCCAAGGGAAACGTATTTTTCCGCCTCTTCTTTATCCTTAGCACCAATGTCGATATAAAGTGAGGTTATCTTAGGCACTTTGTCACGCTCGTCCTTTTCCTGAAGATGAATAGCTTTCATTCCAATAACGCCCGGAATTTTATCTCTGCCTATCCGAACACGTTTTGAAATCATAACACGGGTATCTATACCGCCTACCGTCTTAAACTCAAGAAAGCCCTTATCGGTGATGCCCGATATAATAAACCCAACCTCATCAGTATGAGCAGCAAGCATTACCTTCTTTTTATCGCTTTTTCCGTTTCTTTTTGCTATCAGATTACCGATTGTATCTATCTTAATTTCGTCGGCGTAGGGTTTGATTTTATCAATGATAAAATTCCTGACAGCTCGTTCGTTTCCGCTTACGCCGTCCATTTCACATAACTCTTTCAAATACACAGCCATTCCTCCAAATCGCCATCTATTCCCAGACAAAATTGCGTCATAAGATTGCTGACCGCCTCGACATCTGCTATATCAAGGGTTTCGACTGTAGTGTGCATATACCTTAGCGGTATCGAGAGGAGCGCTGTCGCTATTCCCTCTCCTGCAACCTGCAATACCCACGCATCAGTACCTGTATCTCCGCCTTCAACCTCAATACTGTACTTAATATCAGCAGACTTTGCAGTATTGATAAGTCTTTCGGCGACTGCAGGGTGTATATTAGGGCCTTTCGCAATCGCAACACCGCTGCCAAGTTCAAATGCACCCTTTGAATTATCGGGAGTAATGCCGTGGGTAACATCTACCGCAATTGCAATATCAGGCATAATACTGTAACCTGCAACAACAGCACCTCTGCCACCTACCTCCTCGCAAACTGCAGCCACCGCATAAACATCAACCTTCAAATCCTTCTTATCTATCATTTCCAACGCCTTGATAAGTGTTGCAACACCCGCTCTGTCATCAAGTGATTTACCGCTCATTCTACCCGATAGAAGATTAGTACATCCGCCTCTTAATGTAACAGCGTCACCTACCGATACAAGCTCTTTAACTCTTTTTGCATCAAGACCTGTATCAATTGCCATATCCGAAAGCTTAATAGCCTTTTTTGCATCTTCTAAAGATTGCAAATGCGGAGGCTTAGCACCTATTACACCTTTAATATCTTCTTTAGCGTGAATAATAACCTCGCTGCCCGGCAATATACGTGCATCAATGCCGCCTATAGCAACAAAACCTACAAAGCCGTTTTCGTCAATATCACGGACCATAAGTCCAATTTCGTCCATATGCGCTTCTATCATTACACTCGGTGCATCAGGCTTTCCGCACTTCTTTACAGCAATTACGTTGCCTAAATTATCAATATATACGTCATCAGAATATGGTCTAAAGAGTGTTGCAATCTCATCTGATATTTTATATTCACTGCCGGATATTCCCCGCATTAGAGAAAGCTTTTGCAATAGTTCTTTCATCTTTTCCTCCGTATTAAAGTCCCAAAACTATATCCTTAAAGAGATTCCCACGTTCTTCAAAGTTATTGAACATATCAAAGCTTGTAGATGCAGGTGATAAGAGGACAACATCACCGCTTACCGCTTCGCCTTTAGCAAGGTTTACAGCCTCAGGATAGGTTGTGGCGTGCAATATTTTTACTCTTTCGCCACCTTCGGCTTTTTTTACAGCTTCTTCTATCTTGTCTGCTGTTTTTCCAATCAGCACAAGCGCCTTAACGTGCTTAGAAACAGCAGGCCCGATTTCGTCATACGGTATGCCCTTATCTTTGCCGCCTGCAATCATAACAACATTGTTATCAAATACCTTTAGTGTATTTATCGAGCGGTTGGGACTTGAGTCAATCGAGCTGTTATAGTACTTAACGCCGTCAATTACTCTTACAAGCTCTATTCTGTGCTCTACACCGCCAAAGCTCTTGGCAACGTCTGCAAAAATCTCCTTAGGTACAATATCATACACAGCAGCCATAGCCGTCATATAATTTTCGACATTGTGCATACCGGGGATTTTAATATTCTCTGTATCCAACAGCTTTTCTTCGCCAAAGTAAACAGCTTCGTTATCAAGATAGAAATCAGCTCTTGAGTATGCGGAAAATGTGCGTACTTTTGCATCGGTTTCGGCTGCAATTTTCTTAGTTTCTTCGTTATTTGCATTAGTTACCAGAACACACTCAGCTGTCTGAAATTTTGTAATATTCTTTTTAGCCTCGATATACTCGCTATAATCGGTGTGCCAGTCAAGGTGGTTAGGAGTAATATTGGTAATTACTGCTATATCAGGTGATTTGGTCATAGTATGCAGTTGAAAGCTTGAAAGCTCTAACACAATCCATTCGTCAGCTGAAATCTCATCACACTCGCCGATTAGCGGTCTTCCGATATTACCACCAAGTCTTGTCTTAAGTCCCGACGCTTCAAGAAATTTATGTATAAGCGTCGTTGTGGTTGTTTTGCCGTCGCTACCTGTTACTGCGATAATCTTGGCAGGACAAATATCAAAAAACACTTCCATCTCTGATGTTACCCAAGCACCACGCTCTCTTGCACTTACAAGCTGGGGAACATCATATCTCATACCGGGGGTTTTGAATATTATATCCTCGTTGATTTGGTCAAGATAACCCTCGCCAAGATAAAATTGCACACCAAGCTCGGAAAGCTCGGTATATATATCACCCAGCTGTTCTCTACTCTTTTTATCGTATGCAGATACCTTAGCACCGTTTTTCATCAGAAACTTAATGAGAGGCTTGTTGGATATACCGATTCCGATAACAGCAACTCGTTTTCCCTTTATCTTATCCGAAAATTTCTTAAGCTTTTCGTTCATCTTGACATTACCTCTTTACAAAAATTTACATACTGAGTTATTATACCATATATTCGTGCAAAATACAACCGATTGACGCTAAAAAACAAGGATTTTTTTAACAAATTTGTTTTATCTTTTACGCTATATTTCATTGGTATTTATTATTTTTTGTCAGCACATACTATTAAAAAGCAAAAAAGGAGTTGAAAATGTATGAAAAAAAGGCGAAAACCACCTTACAGAGAGGATTATAATATGAGCAGGATTACAATAGATAACGCCACAAGTGTGACCGAATGTACAGGTCTTATGCCTACTCCTGCACAGTCTTCGGAGGAGCGTGATGCTTATGCCGGCATTGCGAACTTCTTTCCGGAGGATATTGTATACAAGCCCGAGGGCGAATAAAAACAAAAAGAACTGCTTGATAAGATAAGCAGTTCTTTATAATTTTGATTTCATAACAGCTATCAGCTTAAACAACGCAAAAACAATCAGGTTTGCTACAACAATACTCGCCCCTGTCGGTGTTGATAGATAATACGATGCAACAAGTCCCGTTATAAAACAAAATACAGAAACAACAGCCGAGCATACCAAAACCGAGCGAAAGCTTCTAAAAAGCTGCTTTGACGAAATAGCTGGAAATATAATAAGTCCCGAAATCAGCATAGTTCCCATCATTCTCATACCTATTACAATAGTAACTGCGGTAAGTACCGCTATCATAAGATTATATCTTCTGACGTTTACCCCTGCTGCAGAGGCAAATTCTTCGTCAAATATTACCGAAAATATTTTATTAGAGAAGACAGCAAAGAGACTTATAACCGCTGCAGAAAGTACTGTTCCAAGTATGACATCGCTGTCGCTCATCGAAAGAATACTGCCGAACATATAGTTATAAAGGTCAGTATTTAGTCCTGATGAAAGGGAAACCGACATTACACCAATAGCAAGAGCTGAAGTTGAAAGCAAGGCAATAGAGGCATCGCCTTTTATTTTGCCTTTTTCGGAGCATTGTAGAATCAAAATTGCCGCTATTATTACCACAGGAACAGCGACCTTAAGCGGTGCAAGCTCCAATGATGCCGCAACCGCAAGTGCACCAAACGCAACGTGCGATAATCCATCGCCTATCATAGAAAATCTTTTATGCACAAGGCACACTCCAAGAAGTGCTGCACATAAAGAAACAAGCGTACCCACAATAGCCGCTCTTATGATAAAATCATATGTAAACATCTCAAGCATCACTGCGACTCCTTCTGAGGTATGCCTCTTTTGTAGTAAAAATATTAGTGTCCCCCATCTCAAGTATATGCGTAGCATAATCAAACGCACGTGTATCGTGGGAAACCATTATAATTGTGATATTTTCTTCTTTGTTAATTTTATCAATCAGTCTGTAAAGCTCATTTGCTGTATTACGGTCAAGGGCAGAGGTCGGTTCGTCAAGCAATATCAGCTTTTTAGTTGCCAAAAGTGCACGCGCAAGAAGTGTCCTTTGTCTTTGTCCGCCAGAAAGCTCGCCAAAGCTGCGTTTTGCAAGCTCTGTTATCCCTAAAAGCTCCATTTTTTCATATGCTTTTTCTTTGATTTTCTTCGTCACAAACAGCTTGTCCGCACCCATCGCTCCCGATACCACAACATCGTACACTGTGGCAGGGAAATCGTTTTTCTCATTTGTTCTCTGTGGCAGATATCCTATTTCGGTTTGATTTAGGTCGCAACCAAACGTAATATCGCCGCTCTTTACAGCCTTAAGACCGAGTATAGCTTTTACCAAAGTGCTCTTACCCGTCCCGTTCTCGCCTACTATCAGAAGGTAGTCGCCGGCATTTACCGAGAATGATAAATCCTTTGTTACCGTTAAATTTTCATATGCGAGTGTCAGATTTTTTACATCAAGCTGCGGCATCACACAGCGCCTCCTTTATGGCTTTGGCATTTTGTGTCATAAGGTCTATATAATTTGCGCCATTTTGAAATTCGTCCTTTGTAAGATTATGGCAGGAATGTAAAAGCATAGGCTTTGCACCCGTTTCAGCAGATATCGTATCGCATATCTCACGATTAGAAAACTCGGTGTAGAATATGACGGGTATATTCTCCGCTTTAACCTTATCAATCAGGAATGAAACAGTTTTTGCAGCAGGCTCTGTCATTTCGGAGCAGCCCGAAAATGCTGCATAGTAATCAATTCCGTACTCACGCACAAGGTATAAAAACGGGAATCTGTCACCAAATACTATCGTCTTTCTCTGTGCATTTTCTATTGCGTCTGCAAATAGCCCATCTACTACATCAAGCTTACTAAGGTATTGAGTAAGGTTGGCTTGATAATATGTGCCCGACTCGCTGTCAATAAGTGAGAGTGCATCCGAAATTCCGACACATATCTTTTTTGCATTTTTGGGCGATGTCCATACGTGCTCGTCAATACCACTGTGGTTATGGTCAGATTCCATACCCTCTTTAATTTCCGATTCTGTTGTATCGACAATTTCTGTCATATATATAACCTTATCGGGTGTGTTTTGAGCAGAGCTTAATACCCTTTTAACCCATTGGTCAGAGTCGCCGCCGCCTGCTATAAACACATCTGCATTCTCAATAGCGACTATATCTGCGGGCGCAGGGTCATATGTATGAGACTCTGTGCCTGGCGGAACAAGAAGCCTCACATCTGCCCTTTCACCTGCAATATTTTTTGCAAAATCGTACGCCGGAAAATTTGTACATACTACGCTTATCGTATTTTCATCTGCAACCTTATTTACACTCACGCATCCGGTCAGCAGAAACACTATCATTATCATAAATTTCACAAGTCGCATTTTATCCCTCTTTTCTTGCGAACACTACTGATAATTTTATCACTTCCGCAAGAGAAAGTCAATATTCGTCTATATCTTAAACAAGCGTTTTATAATGTCAAAAAAACCGCTATTTTGCTCTTTTTCGACATAAATGTTCTCGCTTGCAACGATATCCGTCTGCCCGATAAATCTGCCGTTTTGATAGAGTTTTGCAACTCCGAGCTTTTCGCCGCTGTTTATAGGCGCCCGAATATCCTTAATATACGAAAGCTTAACCTCACGTTTCTCCTTAACACCTTTTACATCAACGGCTGTGAGATTTTCTGCCGCAACAAGCGCAAGCTCATTGCCATCAACTTCAACAGTTGTAAGTGTTTCACCCTTACTAACCTCCACAGACAGCTTACACTCTTCAAATCCGTAGTCGAGCATTTTTTTGTGGTCCTTCCAATCCTCAGGTGCACAAAGTGTTACAGCAACCAATGTAACTCCCCCGCGTCTTGCTGCCGTAACAAGACATCTGCCAGACTTTTTGGTAAAACCTGTCTTGACACCTATCATACCCTCATAATTCCACAAAAGCTTATTATGATTTCTAAGATATGTAATATCTCCCTCCTCGTCGGTGATTTGCATTTCCTTGCTTTGAATAATTGGACTTAGATGCTCGTTCTTAATCACCTCACTGCCTATTAACGCAAGGTCATAGGCTGTAGAATAATGATTTTCGTCATCTAAGCCGCTCGGATTTTCAAAGCTGGTATTAAGTGCACCTATTTCTTTGGCTCTTTTAGTCATCAGCTCTGAAAACGTGTCACAGCACCCAGATATATGCTCTGCAGTTGCAACTGCAGCGTCATTTCCCGAATTTAACAGCATTCCGCATACAAGGTCAGAAAGCTTTATCCTGTCATTTTCTTCTAAGTATATACTAGAGCCCTCCTGATTTTGTGCATTTACTGATACTGTTACAGTTTCGTCCCAAGACCCCGACTCTGCCGCAAGGAGTGCCGTCATCATTTTGGTTGTGCTTGCCATCGGCAGCTTTAGGCCCGAATCCTTTTCATATACGACTTCTCCGCTGTCTGCAACCATCAGACACGCAGATTTTGCTGAAATGTCAATACCGTGGCAAGTCTTAGGCAGCATTAGAAAAAGTACAGCGAGAAACAATATCCTCTTCATAAAAATCACCCCATACCTATTGGTATGAGGTGAATATCTTTCCTTATTCCAAATCTTCCGGATTTCCGCCAAAATATTCGTAAGCTGCATAAAACTGATCATCGACTATTACATCAAGTACGTAGAATTGATTTTCAAGTGTTGCCTGAGTAGAGAAATCGAGTACACCATAAGGAAAAAGTCCTGCATTCTTCTGAAAATTATAGACTGCCGTTTCGAGAGCATTGTCGAAATTCTCGTTAATCTCACCGTAATAATAGCCCATTATCGAAAGTCTTTGTTTTGCCGCAAGAACTCCCTTTCCCGTTTCCCCTACACGCCATTTGTGCTTATAATCGAAAGTTTCATACTTTGTTATGTCAATTCTTTCGGTACTGTTATATACTACCTCGTCAGGATATATTCCAACCTTGTTAATATCGTTGCCGTTTCTTGTAAGATAATGTCCTGTTGTTAGCTTAAACGCATCACCATTCGGAAGTACAAACACGTCCTGAATCAAGCCTTTTCCGTATGTAGTCTTACCGATAACGTAGCCAATACCCGAATCCTTCAAAGCTCCTGTTAATACCTCTGCCGCAGATGCTGTATCAGCATTTACTAAAACAGCAAATTTATATTTAGCATCCTTATTCTCCGAATAGAACACCCTGTTATTAAACTGATTTCTGTACATAGTCTGCAGTATGATGCCCTCGGGTACTATCATTTTGGCAATATCAACAACAGACACAAGCAAACCGCCCGGATTTGAGCGAAGGTCTAATATAATGTTTGTTATCCCCTTTTCGTCAAATGCTGCAAGTGCATCGCTAAACTCTGTCGCTGTGTTTTCTGCAAAGCTTGTTACTTCGATATATCCGATATCTGACGGAAGAAAAGAATATCCGACTGTAGCATCATTTATTTTTCTTCTTTCGACTGTAAACGAAAGTGTCTCGCCATTTCTCAAAACCTTGACATCAAGAGTTGTTCCCTCTTCTCCCGATGCTATTTGGGTTACCTCTTCAAGCGACATTCCCGAAACGCTCCTGCCGTCTATCTCTACAATTATATCGCCGCCTCTTACGCCGGCAAGTGCCGCTCCGCCCTCGTCGAATACACGTATAACCTCAATTTGTGCGTCACGCTGTTGAATAATCACACCCATACCATAGAAGGAGTGAGTGAGTCGTTCATAATATCGCTGATATTCCTCTGCAGTATAAAACTCGCTGTAGTCGTCAAGCTCAGAAAATGCTGCCTTTATCATTTGGTACATCAGCTCAGGGTTTTCCTCTAATGCAGTCGCTATAGCTGTTCTCATCAAATCGGTCTCAGTTACCGAGCTGTCAATATAGAGGTTTGACACATAATTGATAACTGAGTCAAGGTACATTGACTCATCGTTACTTTCTGCCATAACAGGTGTTGTCAGCATACTTAAAGCCAGCAAACCCGCAATCCAAGCCTTAATTCTCATTATAATCAATCCTTTCGTATATCCGCACAAAGGTCTATTTTCTCTTCACCTTAATTTCAATACTGTTTATCTGCTCACCTGCGCCTATAGAAAGCGTATATTTGATTTTTATCAAACCGCCAGAGTCTGTCAGGTCGCTTTCTACCGAGTGTGTAGTCTGCGTCATATTCATTTCGCCAAAGGGCATATAATACACAACATTTTCACTTTCGCCCTCAATGTATGTCAGCTTAAGCTCAAAATCACCCTTACGGCGCATTGTAACCTTTGCCTTTTCCGCAATCAGCATAACGGTGCAGTTTGTCATTTCCATTTCTTCATTTTCGTTATAGAAAATATAAAACTTACCGCCCCTTTGATAAAAGGTGCCATCGGTTACAAATTCAACCTTATCTGTGCCCTCTGGAGAGGTTTGCGTCGATACAATAGATATTACAGCATTTTCTTCGATAGTTTTCAATGTTACTTTTATCTCCTTTATCTTTCAACAGCAAGCCTTACCAGCTCGTCAAGAAGTCCCTTATAGCTCATTCCCTCAGCCTGCCAGAGCTTCGGATACATACTGATATTGGTAAAGCCGGGCATTGTATTTACCTCGTTAATAACCACAGAGCCGTCTGCATATTTTACAAAGAAATCAGCTCTGGTAAGTCCCCTGCCGTCAAGTGCTATAAATGCTTTTTTTGCATATTCTTTAATACCCAAAAGAGCCTCTTTTGAAATCTCGGCAGGAATTTTAAGAACAGTGGACGAGTCTTTGTATTTAGCGTCAAAGTCGTAAAACTCAACCGTCGGTATAATCTCACCAACACAGCTTGTTGCTATCTCGTCATTGCCGAGAATTGCACATTCTACCTCGTGTCCGTCTATGAATTCTTCAACTATAACCTTTCTGTCATAGCAAAACGCATTATTCAAAAGCTCCTTAAGCTCCGCTCTCTCGTGAGCCTTGCCGACACCGACCGATGAGCCTGTATTACACGGCTTAACAAAGCAAGGATATCCAAGCTTATTTTCTATCCTGTCACATACGTTTTCTACATCTGACATCTCACGCTTTAACACCGTTACCCAGTCAGCCTGAGGAATACCTGCGTGCTTAAAGATTATCTTGGTATAAGCCTTATCCATAGAAACAGCAGATGACAATACGCCCATACCTACATATTTTATGCCCGAAAGCTCCAAAAGTCCCTGAACGGTTCCGTCTTCGCCGTTTTCGCCGTGAAGCACAGGGAAAACAACGTCTGGCTTTACATATTTTAGCTCATCACCAAAAATGATAATTGATTTGTCCTTGCAGTCGGGTGAAATCAATGCTTTAGTAAGCTTAGATTTATCGGAAAGCCACGCATCATTTTCAAGAGCGGATACGTCGCCTGTATAATAAAACCACTCACCCTCTTTGGTAATTCCTATCAAATAAAGTTCGTACTTCTCCTTGTCAAGATTAGATATAACAGAGGTTGCCGACTTTAACGATATATCGTGCTCGGGCGACTTTCCTCCGAATATAACACATACCTTAAGCTTTGACAAAAATACCAGTCCTTTCACTAATTATTTATAAGGTCTTTCTTAACTTTTCCAAAATACTCGAAAACCAGTCGGGCAACGGTGCAGAAAACTCCATATACTCGCCCGTCCTCGGATGGTTAAATCCGAGAGTTTTGGCAAAGAGAAGCTGTCCGTTCGATTTGGTTTTATCATTTCTTGCGCCGTAAACTCTATCGCCTGCTATCGGGTGTCCGATTGATGACATATGCACTCTTATCTGGTGCGTTCTGCCCGTTTCAAGTACACATTCCAAAAGGGTGTAGCCGCTAAAGTGTTCAATCGGAAAGTAGTGCGTAACCGCCTCTCTGCCTCCCGTTACAACAGCCATCTTTTTTCGGTCTGAAGGCGAGCGTGCTATCGGCTTATTGACAGTACCTTCCTCCTTGACATTGCCCATAACCAACGCAATATAACGGCGGTTAGCCTTCTTCTCTTTAAGCTGCTGGGCAAGGGAAATGTGTGCGTCATTATTCTTGGCAACAACCAAAAGTCCCGCCGTATCCTTATCAATTCTATGCACAATACCTGGTCTTATAACACCGTTTATCGCAGAAAGAGAATCGCCCGAATGATACAAAAGTGCATTGACAAGTGTTCCCGAATAATTGCCGGCAGCGGGATGCACCACCATCCCCTGAGGCTTGTTTACAACTATCAAATCATCGTCTTCATATACTATATCAAGAGGAATATTTTGAGGCTCTACCTCTAAGGACTCCGGCTCAGGCAAATTTACTTCTATTTGCTCGCCCAAGCTCACCTTATAGTTTTTCTTGAGCTTTTTTCCGCTTGATAAAATTCTGCCCTCATCCGCCAACGTTGCAGCATATGAGCGTGAAATTCCGTCTGCATTAGAACTTACAAAGCTGTCGAGTCTTACTCCGTCTTCCTCTGACACAAGCAGTATCTTTTCCATTTTACTTTTCCTCTTGGGTTTCTTTTTCTGTTGCGGCTCTTAAAATTATAAGCGCAGCACCGACAGTAATAGCAACATCTGCAAGGTTAAATACAGGAAAATTAAACAACGTCAGCTCGATAAAATCGACCACATAATACCTTATCACCCTGTCTATACCGTTACCGAGTGCACCGCCAAGCAGGAGCCCTGCACTTATAAGACTTACTCTGTCGGTCGGCTTGTACTTTAGCATATATACAACAATCGCAACACAAAAGAGCACCGAAACCAAACCCAGAAGCCACGTATAGTCATTAAGAATACTAAATGCAGCACCGGTATTTTGTACATAAACAATATCAAAAAGACCGGGAACAAAGGTAAAGTGGTCGGTAAGACTAAAGTTTGAAACAATAAGAGCCTTGCTGACCTGATCAAGCACAACCGTCAAAACGGCAATTATAAGCCAAATAAACATATATTTCCTCCGATTTTACTCAGTAATAAACATTAGTGCGGACATTATCTCGTCCTCTGTTACATCATCAAAAATATCGACTTCTCCTATAGAAACGGGGAGTACAAATCTTAACTTTCCGCCAATTGTCTTCTTGTCAGAGAGCATCAACGAGAGAATTTTCCCGTAGTCATCAATATTAGTACGTGTATTAAAGCCGTAGCTTTGTAAAAGCTCTGTTATACTCTCAAGCTCGGTATCAGGGATAAGTCCTCTTTGCTCTGCTATATATGATGCTGCAATCATACCAAGTCCTACACACTTGCCGTGAGTCATAGTAAAGTCAGATGCACTCTCGATTGCGTGACCTATAGTGTGACCGAAATTAAGATGTGCTCTTACTCCGCTTTCCTTTTCGTCCTCCTCGACAACTTTCGCCTTAATAGTACAGTTTGTTCGGCACATATTGATAAGCGTATCAGCTTTAAGTCCCTTTACACTCTCAATATTTTCCGAAAGAAAGGCATAAAATTCACTGTCACGGATAACCGAGTGCTTTATCACTTCACCCATACCGGAGATTATCTCCCTTTCAGGCAAGGTTTTAACAGTGGAAACATTTATGTAAACGTGCTTTGGCTGCAAAAATGCACCGAGTATATTTTTAGCACCGCCAAAGTCTACACCCGTTTTGCCGCCGACCGAGCTGTCCGATTGAGAAAGCAAAGTGGTCGGGATTTGCATAAAGCTTATTCCGCGCATATAAATCGCAGCGGCAAAGCCTGCCATATCACCAACAACACCGCCACCAAGCGCAACTATCATAGACTTCCTGTCCATTTTGTGCTTCATACAGGCACTACAAATACCAAGCACGGTTTCTGCACTTTTGTTTTCCTCTCCTGCCGGAAAAGCATAGCAAAAAGCATCGTAGCCGCTTTCTGTTAAAATACCCATAACCTCATCGGCATAGAGGCTTTTAACATTTGAATCGGTTACAATCAATAGCTTTTTAGGTGCGTTTATATTATGCATCACATCTTTTAGCTTGCTAAAATCACTGTGAAAGCTTATATTATACGAATTTTCGCCAAGATTTACACAAATCTTATCCATTGTAAACCTCCATAAACCATTCTGCTTTTATTCTATCACAGATTACAAAAAAAGAAAAGACATATTTTGTCCTTTCTTTCTAAATTTTATTAAAATTATTTGCGGAATTTATCAGCGTATTGCCTCGTACATCAAAAGCGCTGCTGCAACTGCTGCATTTAATGATTCTGCTCTTCCTGAAATTGGTATTATTACAAGCTCGTCGCAAAGGGATAATAGCTCATCGGAAATGCCGTTAGCCTCATTTCCGACTATTACGGCAAGTGAGTCCTTGTATTGTGCTTTTCTAAAATCCTTACTCTTATCCGACAAAGCACCCGCTATAAGATAGAGTCCGCTCGCCTTTAATTTGTCATAGGACACACCTTCAAAAACGTCTGTATGAAAGAACGAACCCATACTTGCTCTTACAGTTTTAGGACTGTAAAGCTCTGCACATTCATCAGACAGAAGAACGGAAAAGCCTGTGGCATCTGCTGTACGGATAATTGTGCCCAGGTTGCCTGGGTCGCGTATCCTGTCACAGTAGACATATCTTCCTTTATTGGAAAAATCCTTTTTAGCACCCTTTTTTAGCACCGCCATAATCCCCTGCGGTGTTTTGGTATCACAAAGACCTGCAAAAATTTCTGCTTTAACAACAATCTCCTCAGCAGAACAAGAAATATTTGAGCTAAAGTCAGATGCTTTTACTATGTATACTATCTCTGCGCCTGCATTAATTGCATCAGACACAGACTTTATTCCCTCAACTGTGAAATAGCCGCTCTCGTCACGTCCTTTTTTGGTAAGAAGTGATTTTATGAACTTGTAGGTTGGATTTTTAGCTGATGTGATTTCCATCATTTTTCTCCTTTTTTATATTACATAAAGAGCAGCAGACTTGCTGCCATAATCATCATTCCGATAACTGCGCCTATTATTGTTACTCTGCTTTTTTCTATTTCCCTTGCCATAGGTAAAAGTTCTTCAAGTGATATAAAAACCATTATGCCCGCAACAGCCGCAAAGAGTGCTCCGAACACAAAGTCATTAAAGAACGGTCTTAATGCAAGATACCCCAAAATCGCTCCCAAAGGCTCGGTCATACCCGAGAGAAAGGATATCAAAAAAGCTTTCTTTCTGCTGCCTGTCGAGAAAAAAATCGGTGCCGATGTTGCAATACCCTCAGGGATATTGTGTATCGCAATCGCAACTGCAATTGCTATTCCTAAATGCGGGTCACGAAGTGCTGATGTGAATGTCGCAAGACCCTCGGGGAAATTATGTATTCCTATTGCAAGTGCAGTCATAATCCCCATTCTTGCAAGCATTTGCTCGCCGTTTTTCTTTTCGTTAGCACCTATATCACCCTCTGCAGATGGCACAAAAAAGTCGATAAGACCAATTAGCAAAATGCCGGCAAAGAAGAAAACAACCGCATATATTTCACCCTCTATACCGCCTGTATATCCCGAGAGATAATCTCTTGCCTTACCAAATATTTCTATCATAGATACATAAAGCATCACACCTGCCGAAAACCCAAGCGAGCAGGCAAGAAACTTTGTATTCCTTCTTTTTGCAAAAAGAGCTATTACGCTGCCCAGTCCCGTCGATAATCCCGCAAAGACCGTTAAAAGCAGCGCAAACAAGACTCCATTTTCCATCAAATTCCGCCTCCTTCAAGAAAATCCTGCTGCTATCATATTACTGATATTGCAGGATTTTTGTGCGGAATTTGTTAATTTTCAGTAGGTTTTACCACTGATAGTGCCGCGCGGCTCGGGTTAAAGTGCATCTTAAATCGTTTTTGCACATCTTCAAAGGTTACCGATTCGAAAACTCTCGGATAATCAAAATAATCACCCTCGGTAAAAAGCTCTGTTATAAACGTATGGGCATAGCCCTCAATATCATTAAAGGAACGGATATAGTCGCCCCATAC
>JAZRPK010000077.1:0-4506 GCA_045649145.1 Clostridia bacterium | reverse complement strand
GGTTTGTGCCTAAGTTTAAGTCGCAAATGGCTACCGTAACCGAAGCACAACGGAGCATCGGCAGGGACGTGTCCAGCGGAAGTTTATGGCAAAGAACCAAAACGGCAATCACTATCTTTTCAATTATGATTACTTGGGCGCTCGAAAATGCCATCGAAACCGCCGACAGTATGAAAAGCCGTGGTTACGGACTGAAAGGCAGAACCGCTTTTTCTATTTATTGCTTTGACGAGCGTGATAAATATACGTTGATTTGGTTTTCATTTTGCGGATTATTTTTGTTATCGGGTACTTTACTTTCGGTGTTTGGTTTCAGATATTTCCCAAATGTGCGTTATGCGGCACTTGATATGACTACTATTCCGTTTTACCTCGTATATTTCGCCCTTTGCATTACCCCTGTTATACTAAACTTGAAGGAGGAGAAAAAATGGAAAACTTTAGTTTCAAAAATGTAAGCTTTGCTTATCCTGAGCAAGAGAATAAAGCTCTCCGTGACATCTCCTTTCATGTAAATCAAGGTGAGTTTTTAATTCTTTGCGGACCTTCGGGGTGTGGTAAATCCACACTTCTTCGACATCTTAAAACTTGTCTTACACCTCACGGTGTACTAACAGGTGAAATACTGTTTGACGGCAAAGCTTTAAGCGAAACTGACGAGCGTACACAGTCACAAGAAATCGGTTTTGTGTTGCAGTCTCCCGAAAATCAGGTGGTAACCGATAAGGTGTGGCACGAATTGGCTTTCGGGCTTGAAAGTCTCGGGCTTGATACGCCCACCATTCGCCGCCGAGTTGCAGAAGTTGCCGCTTTTTTTGGTATTGAGAATTGGTTTTATAAAAACGTCACCGAGCTTTCGGGCGGTCAAAAGCAGCTTTTGAGTCTTGCTTCTGTCATGGCGATGAGTCCTAAAATTTTGGTGCTTGATGAGCCTACCGCACAGCTTGATCCTATTGCCGCCGCTGACTTTTTGGCGCTACTTGGCAAAATCAACCGTGAACTTGGTATTACCATTATTTTAACCGAACACCGTTTAGAAGAAGCGTTCCCCTTTGCCACAAGAGTAATCGTAATGGAAAAGGGCGAAATCGTTTGTGACGATGCTCCCGATAAGGTTGGACTTCATCTTCGTGATAAGGATAGTGGAATGTTCCTTGCTATGCCTACTGCGATGCGAGTATGGGCAGGGATTGAAACAGATATTGCCTGTCCTTTGACTGTGCGCGATGGTAGCGATTTTCTAACTGCACGAAACACGGAAAAAGCAATATTCCCCCTTTCTGCAGAGCAAAAGCATATCTATAGCGAAGAAGTCACTTTAGAGTGTGATGAAATATGGTTTCGCTATGAAAAAGACCTGCCCGACGTAGTAAAAGGTTTTTCGCTGACTTTACATAAGGGTGAGTTTTATGCCATCCTCGGCGGTAACGGCGCAGGCAAAACCACCTCGCTGAAAGTGATCTCCGGACTTCGTTCCGCCTATCGTGGAACGGTACAAACAAACGGAAAGGTTGGAATGTTACCGCAAAATCCGCAGGCGCTTTTCGTAAAAAGATCGGTGCGTGAGGATTTGTACGAAGCCTTGCGTGGCGTTAAGCTTTCCAAAGAAGAAAAGGAAAAGCAGGTTGCCCGCGTGGTGTCTTTGTGTTCGCTTCACGATTTCCTTGACCGCCATCCTTATGATATTTCAGGCGGCGAGCAACAAAGAACGGCACTTGCCAAAGTGCTTCTTACCGCGCCCGATATTCTGCTCTTGGACGAGCCTACAAAGGGTTTTGATGCGGAATTCAAAGTAACCTTTGCGGATATTATTGAAAAACTGACAAAACAAGGTGTTACCGTTCTTATGGTAAGTCACGACGTACCTTTTTGCGCCGAATATGCTCATCGGTGCGGTATGTTCTTTGACGGCAACATCGTAGCGGAAGGCACTCCCCGTGAATTCTTTTCGGGCAACAGTTTTTATACTACTCCTGCTAACCGTATGGCACGGCATTTGATTCCCGATGCCGTAACGGTAGAAGATATAATTACTTGCCTGGGCGGAATAGTTACAAAAGCAGAAAAAGAAGCGGAAGTTCTTCCGTTGCCCGAACCGACTCCGAGAAGCGTGAATTTCAAACCACAGCCTTTGAAATTGTGGAGGAAATTACTTGCACTTGTATCAGGACTTGTGGCATTCGGTGTGTTCCTTTATGCAACAGGCATTACTGATCTGTCCGCCCTTGTAAATTCATCGGGTATTAGTTCGCAAGGCAAAGAGCAATTATCGCTGTATATCGTTTTGTTTGCAGCGTTAACGGTGTTCCTCTTTGCTATCGGACGGCGAAGCGAACCGCCTCTGGTGGCGCAAACACCTAAAGAAAAACGAAATCTCAGCAAACGCACCATCGTGGCAACTGTTTGTATTTTGCTTTTGATTCCGCTTACCATCTTCGCAGGAATTTTCTATATGAATGACAGGCAGTACAATCTTATAGCATTGCTGTTACTTTTTGAATGTATGCTGCCGTTTATTCTTGTGTTTGAGGGCAGAAAACCGAAAGCGAGAGAGCTTGTTACCATCGCCGTTCTTTGCGCTATCGGTATTGCGGGCCGAAGCGTATTCTTTATGCTGCCGCAGTTCAAACCCGTACTTGCTTTAACTATTATTGCCGGCGTTGCCTTCGGCGGTGAAGCGGGATTTTTGGTGGGAGCTGTTACGATGCTTACCTCCAATATGCTGTTTTCCCAAGGCCCATGGACTCCTTGGCAGATGTTTACAATGGGTATTATCGGCTTTCTTGCCGGTGTACTTTTCAAAAAAGGATGGCTTAGAAGAACCCGCGTATCCCTTGCGGTGTTCGGCGCATTTACCGCTATTATCATCTACGGTGGTATTATGAATCCTGCTGCCGCGTTTATGGTATCGTCGGAGGGCATCACATTAAAGGCCTTGTTTGCCTATTACATAACGGGACTGCCGATGGATCTGGTTCATGCTTTTGGTACGGTAATCTTCATTATGTTTGCCGCAGAACCGATGCTTGAAAAGATGGACAGAATTAAAGTTAAATACGGATTGGTGGAATAATCAGAAAGGATTAAAGTGTCGATGAAAAACAATTCTTCATTCTTTAGAAACTATGAGTGTGATAAATTCCCTTGCCATAAGGTAACAAATGACGAGGAATTTAACTGTTTGTTTTGTTATTGCCCGCTATATCATTTAGAGGAGTGCGGCGGAAATTACAGTTTCACCGATAAAGGAGTGAAGGATTGCTCCGATTGTGCCTTGCCTCACAAAGTAAGTAACTATAAATATATTATTAACAAACTAACAATCAATGAATCAAATTTATGATTCTTTTGATTAAAATAAAAGAAAGGAGATTCAGGAATTTAGTTTTTAGTGCTTAAACCAGAATTGACCACAAAAATTCAATTGACCACACAAATAGCAGCAGGCAAATAGCTTGCTGCTACTTGTATTTTAAGGGTAGAAGAGTGTTGGTCCTATTATCACACACTCGTCTGTTTTTAGATCCCCAATAATTCAATAATTTTTCGATTTTGAGGTTAAAATGAGTTTATCTGGTTTAAAAACGGCTTATTTAGGCGTTTTTTTCGACAAAAATGGATAAAATTCCTTAAAAAAGATGTTGGTCCTATATTGACACACTCGTGTCGGGTAGTCCTTTACTCCAAAATGGCAAATTAATAGGTGCAGTAACTCACGTTTTAGTCGATGACCCGACCAAGGGGTATGCAATATTCGCTGAAAATATGCTCGAAACCGCGCAGGGTGTTGCGGAAGAACAACAATTGAAAGATGCATCATAAGTAAAAAAGGCCGGGACTCAAAACGGGTCCCGGTAAATTACGATATTTGCAAGGTTTGCACAGTGAGGTTTACAGATAACTTGACAGATGTAAAGGTTTGTGCTAAAATCTAATGCAGTTAACAAAAAAGTTCGTATGATGAGGTAAAGGACAATGAAAAATCAAATCGAACAAATCAAAAAAGAAAAAAATGTGGTTATTCTTGCTCATTATTATGCCCCTGCTGAAGTGCAGGAAATTGCCGACTATGTTGGAGATTCGTTCTATCTTGCTAAGGTTGCAAAGCAGAGCGACGCCGATATCATTGTGTTCTGCGGCGTTGCATTTATGGGTGAAAGTGCAAAGATACTCAACCCCGACAAGAAGGTTTTAATGCCCGATCCTACCGCCGATTGTCCAATGGCACATATGGTGGCAGACGGTATCATCGAAGAAATGAGAAATACATACGATGACCTGGCGGTTGTCTGTTATATTAACTCTACCGCAGAGCTCAAGTGCAAAAGCGACGTGTGTGTAACTTCATCTAATGCAATTAAGATTGTGAAGGCGTTACCAAACAAAAACATCTTCTTTATTCCCGATAAAAATCTCGGCAGCATCGTGGCAAAGCAAGTTCCTGAAAAGAATATCATTCTCAATGCCGGCTGTTGTCCGATTCACGCAAAGATTACTGTTGCACAG
>JAZRPK010000076.1:0-2192 GCA_045649145.1 Clostridia bacterium | reverse complement strand
TCATTTAATATCCTTGGCGTGTCCCTTCCACTGAAAATCCAGCACACCGGGGATATCGGTTGCGGCTTTCTTGGCTTCTACGATTGCCACGAGTTTAAGACCGACAAACAGGGCATAATCGGCATAGCCGGTGCGTCCGTCTGCGGTATCGGTGGGCCACTCGGCAATGGCAAGGTTTCTGCCCTTTTGGGGACGGGTGCCTTTGGAGTAGCGGTATTCGTTTGTATCAGTTTCCCAACCAAAGCGGCGGAGCTGTTCATCAATAAGATAGCGGGTCTGCGCCTCGGAAAGATCCATACTTTCCGAAACGGTTTCCGCTTTCTCGGCACGTTCCTTTTTGCTCTTTTCGGAAGCGGCAGTCTTAACGGGGGTATTAACTTGAGCCGTCAAAGCGGCAATACGTTCTTCCTGTTCTTTGATAATGGCTTCATAATCGGGGATTGCCTTTTCCTCGGGCATAACAAAGGTCGGCGCCTTAAAATCCCATTCGCCGTAAACTTCCATAAACCAAGCTGCAAGGTTAAATGCCATTTCAAGCAAGGTCTTGGCATCGTCCACCGAGGAAGCGTTATTATGAACGGCGTTGTTTCTGGCCTTGCGCAAGGCATACAGAATATCGCTGATTTGTTGCGTTAACAGGCCCTGCTGCTGAAGGATAATAATACGGTTGGCGTGGGTGTTATCGGTAACGGGCTGGTCGAGGCTTTCAAACGAAAAAATGTCCAATACCAGTTGCTCACCGAACATACCGAGTTTAATTACGCAGGAGTTGGGATCGGAATACAGGTAATTTTCTGCAACGGCACCGATTTCAGCTAAATCGTGCCAATATTCGCTTAAAAATTCAAAGTTTGATTTCATCCCTCCGACTCCTTTCCTTAATTTTATAATATCTCAATTTAATATTATACAGCAAAGCGTCGAAAAAAGCAATAATATATGGGCTTTTAGCTATCATTCTATCGTTATAAGGGGAAAATTAATGTTTTCTTGAAATGCAAATAATACCTTTTTTACATTTATGCCAAAGAGTCGCGGGGTCGCGGCTCTTAATTTTTTGTGTAAAAGAGGTTTTTGTATGTTAGACAGAACAGAGTATGAAAATTATTGGTATGCGTTCCAACAAAAGTTGGACAAAATCTTGGTTGAGCGTAATATGACCTACCGAGGATTAAGCATTAAGCTTGGTAAATCACCGGGATATATCTATGATATTGTTAACCGAAGGATTGATCCGTCAGCTATATCCTTGTTTGAAATTGCAGCATATTTTGACTGCACAATATGGGATTTTTTAAATATTACCAAGTAAAAGTTGTGGGATGTTGTTTGTCAAACAACACATCGGGCAAATCTATTGACTACAAAAAATCTGCGTGTTAAACTGACTATGCTATTTTTAAAATAAAGCAGGAGTGTATTCAAAAGATAACGAAAAATGCAATGTTCCCAAAGGGTTAATTGCGCTTGTTTGTTATGCTTTGCTCCTGCGTATAGGGCAAAGGCAAAAGGACTGCAAGTTAGCACTTAACCTTGAGGGTTAGGTGCTTTTTTGTTATCTTTTTGCCTTCTTTTTATGTTTTGTTCTCCGCTAAGTGACGGGTTCGAAATAAACGCATAAAGGAAGGTGGTTCAAAATGATTGTATTTGACAGCACGGGAAGTTAGTTGCACCAAAGGATGTGCCGAGAGCTACAGTCTGAGTTCTGCGACGGACTGAGAATCACTAGCAGAAAACCTTGAGGTTAGGTTTTAACTTCATCAGTCGATGCTCTAAGGCTGATTATCCGTAGGACCGAAGAAGTGGAAATACGGAATTAAAGAGCTATCACGGTTTTGGCATCGGACAGGGTGATATAAGGTAAATAGGCTTGCAGGATGCAATGAACCTACTACGTTGCTCGGTTTTATGATTTCCGTAAAAAAATCAGAACCCACTTTCACGCGGTGGTCTGAAGAATGAGAGTAGGAAAAGTCGTGATATACAAAGCCCTTCACAAAGGTAATGTGAATTAAAACATGCGGATAGCAGAGCCGTTACGAAACGAGGATTGTTTGACTGCGAACCTGCGCACACGGCAGACCGGATGGTATAGTGTGACAAAACCACTTGTGCACAGTGGGCGAAAGAAGCGAAGTGCAATATACAGATCAGCTTTCACTTGTGGCAATCTGTGAACGAAAATAAGTGCG
>JAZRPK010000075.1:0-32893 GCA_045649145.1 Clostridia bacterium | reverse complement strand
CGGCGACAGCTTTATTATATTACCACATCCATTACCCTTTGTCAACACTTTTTTTCAAACTTTTTTAACTTTTTTTATTTATATCCAAATATACAAACAGGAACTGCCAAGAAGCAGTCCCTGTTTGGTTATTTTGTCTATATTCTACAGCACTTCTCTGCCGTATTCACTTAAATACCCCGCCAACTCTTCCCTTTCAAATTCAAATTCTACATATCCTCTGCGGTAGTAGGACAGCTCGTAGGGCGGGAAATATAGCACGAGCTTATCGTCTTTAAGATAAAAATTCTCGGGCTTTAAGAGTTCTGTCGAAGGCATCTCCCACAGCTCGGAATAATCGCCCTCTGCCTTTTGGGCAAGCTTTTGCATTTTATTGTCTGCAGCCATTTTCCATTCCTCGCCGTCAAAAAGCTCCTCAAGGGATATTACCTTCCCATCTGCAAAATCTGCGGTTTTGGCTATTCTGAGCTTTTCGCCATGCGCACCGCCCGTAAAAGCCTCACCCTCACATACTATACTGACTATTCTGCCGTCGTTTCTTGTTACTGTGCTGTCCAGTTCAAGCTTTGCCTGTTCTTCTCCCTGCGTTTCTTTGGCAAAAAATGCATCCATCAAAGCAGAAGCTTCATTATTATATATGTTATTCATACTCTCGGCAAAATCAGCCGAAGTATCGCACGAAAATTGCGGCAGGTTTAGCCTTGCAACAGCATTATCCGTTTGATATGTGCGCTCCTCGACCTTTATCTCGACAGCCTCGCTGCACGAGCAGAGTAAAATCAGCGCCGTTGCTGCTATGATTGCTTTTAGAGGATTATACAAATCAGACCGCCGCTCCCCTCGTTTATAATACGCTCAAGCGTCGAGCCGAGCTTGGCACGCGCTTCGTCAGGCATACGAGAGAGCTTGTTGTTAAGACCTTCATTAACCAGCTCGTAGAGCGACTTGCCGAATATATTTGACTCCCAAATCTTTTGCGGGTCGGACTCGAAATCTGCCAGCAGATATTTCACAAGCTCCTCCGACTGCTTTTCGTTGCCGACTATTGGGTTAACCTCCGTCTTAATATCAGCTTTAATCATATGTATAATTCGCCGCAAAACAATGTCTTTAGCCGCACACGAGCTGATAATTAAATTTGATTTCATATTCTTTTAACGCTCTTGTATTGCCGCCACGGCTTCTTTTTACAACACCAGCACCAAGACTCTCGTCTGGCGGTACAAATTTCAGGAGAATTTTAAGGTCAATCTCATTTTCCGCATCGCTTTTACAGACCACAATCCTGTCAATGAAACTATCTAAAACATTTTTCCCAAGCTCATCGGTAAAGTCAATTTCAGCACCGATAGCGGAACTGAGCTTTTCTATTGAGTCTTCAAAATCAAGACTTTTTTCTTCCTCTTTATTAAGCTCGGAAAGCTTGGCTCTTAATTCTTCAATCTGTATGTTAAAAGCTTTGTTTCGCTGCTCAAATTCTTCGTTTGAAAGCCTGTCATCCATAACCAAGTCGAGAAGCTTGTCTTTTTTTGCAAGAAGTGTATTGATGTCAAACTGCATCTTATGTTTAGCTTTAGCAATCGTTTTTGTGTTGGCACTTCCCTTGTACAATTCAACAAGGGCATTTACAACAACTGATTTGTCGCCTACAATCTTATTGTATACCTCCTTTATAACAGCATCTATTTCCGTTTTATAAATCAGCGGATTTTTGCACTTGTTGCCATTTGCATATTCCTTACAAGCCCAAAGCTCCTTATTGCCCGATTTGTATTTGTAAACCATATGATGATAACAAGTGCCGTGCTCGCTACAGACAATTTTGCCCGAATAGAGATATTTATTCTGATAGCTTGTCTGGTTGGTGCTTGCCATCTTGGCACGTCGTTCCTTTAATTTGCTGTTCGCCTTGCCCCAAAGCTCAGCAGATACAATAGGCGGTACTTTTTCGTTATCCTCGTACATAACCCATTCCTCTTTCGGAACATATGCTACCTCGTTGCTCAGGAAATTGACCTTATGCGTTTTATTTCCGCAGTAGAAACCTTTGTACTTGGGGTTTATTAAAATCCCCTTAACAGAAGAAAAGGAGAAGGGATTTCCATTGGTATTTCTGTAGCCCAGTTCGGTCAGCGCCTTGGCAATTGCTCTCACGCCCATATCTTCATTTGCGTACATATCAAAGATTTTTCTTATCATTTCCGCCTCGTCGGGCACAATGACCAGCCTTCCCTTTTCCTTCCTGTATCCCCAAATGCTGTCATTGCCGAGAACAGCGCCCTTTTTGATTGATTCTCTAAAACCGAATTTTAATCTTTCGGACGTCTTTCGTGATTCCTCCTGCGCCAAGCTCGCCATTGTAGTAAGCCTGAAATCACAATCTTCGTCAATGGTATTTAAGTTATCGTTTTCGAAAAAGACTCCCACTCCGTAATTTAACAGCTCTCGCGTACAGCTTAAGCTGTCAAGAGTATTTCTGGCAAATCTGGAAACCTCCTTTGTACAAATAAGGTCAAATTTGCCCATTTTGGCATCTCGCATCATTTCAATAAAGCTGTCCCTTTTGTCAATTTTTGTGCCTGTCATCCCCTCGTCAACGTAACCTCTTACAAAAGTCCAGTTCGGATTTCGCTCCAAAAGGTGTTCAAAATACGTTTTTTGTGCATCGAGAGAATGTAACTGGTCATACTTGTCCGTTGACACCCTTGCATAATACACCACACGCAAGCTATAGTCGGTAAGCCTCGTGTGCCTCACCCTCATATCCTGCCTTATTTTGTAAATGTCCACTCCGCCCTACTCCTTCAGCAAAAGCTCTTTTACCGTCCAATACATTTCCTCCGAGATTATGCGTTTCTCAAACAATTTTTGGTTAATAAACAATTTCAGCTCATTGTAAAAGCGTTCACGATTTTTCTTTGATGTATCGTTTGCTTGTACCATTTTTGGCATACGAAACTCCGCCTTTCATTAAGATGGTTTGTACATAATTATGAAAAAGTGGCGGGGAATATGCCTTACATCAAAAAAACAGCGACACAGTCAGGCTGTGTCACTGTTAACCGATTTTTAGTCTCTGAAAAACAAATCTCTTGTATACACCTTATCCATCACGTCAGCTATTTCTTCGCTGTATCTGTTGGCAATAATAACATCACAGGTGTTTTTGAAATAATCGAGGTCGTGGGTTACCTTTGAGCTAAAGAACTCTTTATCCTGCAAGGTCGGCTCATAGACAACCACCTCCACACCTTTTGCTTTAATTCGTTTCATAACACCCTGTATGGAGCTTTGTCTAAAATTATCGCTTCCGTGCTTCATTGTCAGTCTGTAAACGCCCACAACAGGCTTTTCCTTTACTCCGAAACCTGCAAGTTGAAGAACACGCTCTGATATATAATCCTTTCTCGTACGGTTTGCATCAACAATTGCCTCGATGATATTATTAGGAACGTCGTTATAGTTGGCAAGAAGTTGTTTGGTGTCTTTTGGCAGACAATATCCGCCGTATCCGAAGGACGGATTGTTATAGTGACTGCCAATTCTGGGGTCAAGGCCCACTCCTTCGATTATTGATTTTGTATCGAGGCCTCTCATTTCTGCGTATGTGTCCAGCTCGTTAAAGTATGATACTCTAAGAGCGAGATATGTATTTGCAAACAGCTTTACAGCTTCCGCCTCGGTAGGCTTCATTATTAAAACGGGAACGTCTTCTTTTATAGCGCCGTCAGACAAAAGGTTTGCAAAGGTCTTTGCCTTATTCTCCAAAGAATCGTCTGCTCCGACTATAATTCTTGACGGATAGAGGTTATCATATAAGGCTTTGCCCTCACGCAAAAATTCAGGCGAAAACAACAGCTTTTTACAGTTATACTTTTTCTTCATATCTTCCGTAAAGCCGACGGGAACGGTAGATTTTATGACCATAACGGCATCGGGGTTTATTTTCATAACCGATTCGATTACATTCTCGACGCTCGACGTGTCAAAATAATTAAGCTGTGGGTCATAATTTGTCGGTGTGGAAATTATGACAAAATCTGCTGACTCAAAAGCGCTTTTAGCATCAAGGGTTGCTGTAAGGTTAAGCTCCTTTTCTGAGAGATATTCCTCTATTTCCTTATCAATTATAGGGGATTTTTTGCCGTTAATCATCTCTACCTTCTCGGGAACAACGTCAACCGCCCACACCTCGTTATGTTGCGCCAGTAAAATAGCATTTGATAATCCGACATATCCCAGTCCTGCTACTGCGATTTTCATATTATATATCCTTTCTCCATACCATTCTGTTTACAATACCAGTATAGCTTTGAATAATTTTTACTACCTTGGCGGAAACGTTTTTATCAACATAGTCGGGAACGGGAAGTCCCAAATCTCCGTTATCGTTCATTAAAACTGCAGTATCAACAGCCTGCAACACCTGCTCGGTCGTTATTCCTGCCAATATAAAGTTACCCTTATCCATAGCCTCGGGACGTTCTGTTGATGTTCTTATACATACTGCAGGGATTGGTGCTCCGATGGATAAAAAGTAGCTTGATTCCTCGGGCAGAGTTCCCGAGTCGGAAACTACTGCATATGCGTTCATCTGAAGGTTGTTATAATCGTGGAAACCGAGAGGCTCGTGCTTGATAACACGCTTATCAAACTTAAAGCCTCGCTCTGTTATAAACTTCTGGCTTCTCGGATGGCAGGAATAGAGAATAGGCATATCATATTTCTCTGCCATAGCGTTAACCGCATTCATAAGTGAGAAGAAGTTTTTTTCGGTGTCTATGTTTTCCTCACGATGTGCCGAGAGGAGAATATATTTCTTCTTTTCAAGTCCGAGTTTGTCTAAAATATTGCTTTCTTTAATGCTGTCAAGATTATTCTCTAAAACCTCAGCCATCGGCGAGCCTGTAACATATGTACGCTCTCTTGGCACTCCCGACGCATTTAGATATCTTCTTGCGTGCTCTGAGTAGCAGAGGTTGACATCTGCCGTAACATCGACAATTCTTCTGTTGGTTTCCTCGGGCAGACATTCGTCGAAGCATCTGTTACCCGCTTCCATATGGAAAACAGGAATGTGCAGTCTTTTTGCACCTATAACGGAAAGGCACGAGTTTGTATCACCCAGTACCAGAACGGCGTCAGGGTTAACCTCTTTCATAAGGTCGTAAGATTTTGCAATAATATTCCCGATTGTTTGTCCAAGTCCGTCACCGACTGCATCAAGGTAGTAATCGGGCGCTCTAAGTCCTAAATCATCAAAGAATATCTGATTTAAGGTATAGTCATAATTCTGGCCTGTATGCACCAAAATGTGGTCAAAATACCTGTCACAAGCCTTAATCACAGCCGAAAGCCTTATGATTTCGGGACGTGTGCCGACAATTGTCATCAATTTAAGTTTGCTCATTTTTACACCTCTTCAAAAAAAGTATCGGGCTTGTCGGGGTTAAAACACTCGTTCGCCCACATAAATGTAACCATATCTGTATCGCCCAAATTTTCAATATTGTGGGTGTATCCCGTGGGGATATCCACCACCTCTATCTTGTCACCCGAAACAAAATATTCGTACACTTTGCTTTCGCCGATTTTCCTAAATCGGATAACACCTTTTCCGCTTACTACAACAAACTTTTCGTTTTTGGTGTTGTGCCAGTGGTTGCCCTTTGTTATTCCGGGTTTTGATATATTTACGCTGAACTGACCACGGTTTTCTGTACGCAGGATTTCTGTAAAACTACCACGCTCGTCACAGTTCATCTTGAGCGGATAGGAGAAATCGTCCTCGGGAAGATAGGAAAGATATGTCGCATACAACTTGTTGGTAAATGCGTCATTAACATCGCATACGCTTTTGTTATTCCTGCTTTCTTTGAAGGAATACAAAAGGTCTGCTATCTCGCCGAGGGTTATTCTGTGCACGACAGGCACTTCACCAAAATCGCCCTTTCGTGTTTCCTCGCCCTTAAGCGCCCTTAAAAGCTCATCTACAACATCATCTATATATACCAATCTCATCATATGATTTCGGTCATTTACTGTTATATCAAGATTGTGTGCAATATTATGGCAAAAGGTGGCTACTGCGCTGTTATAATTAGGTCTTGACCACTTACCGAAAACGTTTGGAAAGCGGTAAACTATCACCTTTGCGCCTGTTTCTTTGGAATATTGAAAGAACAAGTCTTCGCCTGCTTTTTTCGATTTTCCGTATGGGTTATCAAGAGCCGCCTGAATTGATGACGACAACATAACAGGACACGTGTTGTTATATTTTCTTAAACAATCAAGCAATTCGGATGCAAAACCAAAGTTTCCGTCCATAAACTCTTTTTCGTCTTTGGGGCGGTTTACACCTGCAAGATTAAACACAAAGTCTGCGTCCTTGCAGTAGCTTTCAAGCTTTTCCTTGTCCGTTTCAACATCATATTGGAAAATATTTAGATTGTCTGTTATGTTCCTTGTTTTGTCCTTCCCATCTCTGATATTGGAAAGTGCCGCACATAGATTTTTGCCGATAAATCCATTAGCTCCTGTCACCAAAATGTTCATATTCTACCTCACAACCCGATACTTTTCTTAAATTCGAGAATTTTCTTGCCCGCATCCATATTTGTTTCGTCTATCGTTTTTGTAACCTCTTGTATGAGAGAGCGTTTCTTCAAAATGGCAGAAATTGCCCGCCTAATGCGATAAAGCGGTGTAAGCCATTTGTGTTTTCTTAAGATGGGATAACGCTCAACCATTGTTTCATACGGAGATAAAACAATATTTATACACTTTTTTATCTTTGCAACAAGCTTTGAGTTTGTCTTTCCCGCATATTCTGCCGCTTGAGTGGCAAACAATTGCTCGGGAGTTCCTACCCATCCGCTTAATATGACGTACTCCGCCATTTGCTCTATAACCGGACTGACATCCCCTTTTTCTTCAAACCAGTATTCGCACAAAAGACGTGCATTCTTGTCAAATTCTGTCAAGGAGCAGTCTGCCAGTTTTTTGCTCAAATAGTCATAATCGAAATCGTCCTTATATTTTTGATATATTATCTCTATATCCAAAAATGCCTTTATTCCTATACCGGAAAGCTTCATATGCTTTGCCGCATGAGCAAGATTGTATACATAAAAGTCTTCCTTAGACATCTTGTAGCAATGCTTTTTATCGTCACAGAGTATCAGGTTGTCAACAATTTCGTTGCAGGACCTTTTCCACGGGTAGTTACCCTGAATTAAAACTCTGTGCAGCTCGAAAAGCACCCAATTATTTATGGTGTATTCGTCGTGATTTTCGTCTTCGCTGTAGAATTTCGCCAAAAAGCCTATCTGGAGCATAAGCTGTTTTGCTTTTTCCGAGGCGTCTGTACCAATATATATATCAATATCCGAAGACTGCCTCATATCAGCCGACGGATACAGGCTTGAAAGCTCTCTGCCCTTAAGGACAAGATAGTCTATGGCGTTTTCTTCAAATACTTTTTCGACTTCTTCAAGATAATGCTGCTGTGTTGCAGTTATCATTAATGATTGCAAATAGATGCTTTCAAGCTTTTTTATATCCTGTTGCGAAATTTCTGAGTTATCAGCCCTTTTAAGCGTCAGATATACAATATTCTCCAGCTTGTGACTTTTGCAAAGCTTTAGAAATTCGTCAAAATTTAATTCGTCGGGAAAAGCCGACGGTGCCGAATTCCTTATTGCGCATCGGAGCAGGTGCATTAAATACCCGGCATATCTGTTCATATTCAATTGAATCTCCCCTTTTTCAAATATAAATCCAGATAGTCGGCAAATCTGTCCTTTGCATTATATAACTCCCTTGCCCTTTTACCGCAAGCTTCTCTCCTGTCCGGACCGTTTGCTATTTCCTGTATGGCGTCATAAACACCTTTGATGTCCTTTTGACAAACGACTATTCCTGTTTTGCTGTCTACCGTTTCAGGACTGCCACCTGTTTTATAGGTAACTATTGGCGTACCGCAGGCAAGTGCTTCTAAATTAACAGTCGGGAAGGTGTCCTCCATTGTGAGATTTACAAAAACATCCGCCGCAGAATAAATATCGGCGAGCAACTCTCTGTCAGAGGTACGCCTTATACCTGTTATTCCCTCGGGCAGAGCCTTTATCTCCTCATCCGAAAGTCCTGCCAAAACGAGCTTATATTGGGACTTATCCAATATATTATTAAGCTCCACAAATGCATCAATTTTCCCTTTTGGCATACCCATAACGACAAACCGTCCGTCTGCCTTTGATATTATCTTTTGGTTTTTGTACCTGAAAATATCCAAATCTATTCCGTTATTTATTACCTTAAGCGGGAAATCCTGCAAAAAGGACTCCTTAACCAAGTCTGCAAGCCATTGGCTCGGTGTGACTATTGTCATATCGGGAAGAGCACAAAATAGCTCCTTTTTCATCAACTGCAGTTTTCTGCATTTGTCAAAAAACCAAGTATAGCTTGACTTTTGCAAACAGTTTCTGCAGCCTTTCTTCCACTTGTCGCAAGGCAAAAATTCGAAGTGTGTGCAATAGCCCGTAAATGCCCAGCAATCGTGAAAGGTCCAGATAACCCGCACTCCCTTGTTTTTGAGATATGTGAAGAATGTTCTTAAGTTTACATTGTGGCCGTGTATATTATGAAGATGCACTATATCAGGATTGATTTTTTCTATTTCTCTGATTAGTTTTTTTGTTTCATAATGGGAATTAAAGCCATAGTTCCCTAATATTTTTGACAGCAGGGCATTTGCCTTTACAGCAAAATTGCCTGCATAGGAAATACTATTTCCCTGTGTGCTCTTTTTGCCGGTGTGAAGAATATAGTTTTCTATATTATTGCTTGTCAGCATTTTACCTATTTCTGCCGCAATAATACCGGTGCTTCCCCGACCGCATACTGCATTTACCTGAACCACTTTCATAGTACACACCTCATCACTCAGTACAAACCTCTATTGCTGCGCAAAGCGGCTTCATTTTGGACAAAGAATTAAGCAAAATAACTTTTACATAAGCTTCGTCTGCAACTTCCATACTATGCTCGATGTATTTTTCCGAATTTGCCGACATTTCGACCGGAACAGGCTTTATTTCCATAAATGTCCCCTCCGAATCAAACAATATAAACGCAAAGAGAATGTCGCTGTTTTTTGTATCGTTTGCCGTTATGGCACGATATTTTACATATATCTCGTCGCCGGCTTTAATATTAGTTTCTTCCCCCAGCGAAACCAAGCTGTCATTTATATACAGCTGTTGCTTGGATACTGATGCACAGTCCTGTATAGGATAGTATGCCACGCCCTTTGCCTCTGCCGATTTTGAGGTGGCAGAGTTTTCGGGAAGCCATATCTTGCAACCGCTGTAAACACCCAAAAATACATCCGTTCCAAATACAACACCCTCACCGTATATTATTCCCTCTGTCATTGTGTAACAGCCATAAAAAGCATAGTTGCCAATTGATATTACATTATCGGGTATATGTATTGATGTAAGCTTTTGGCACTGGTAAAATGACTCATCATCTATATAAATTACCTTTTGAGGAATTGTAATCTTGGAAAACCCACATCCGTTAAGAGCACGATAGGGTATTCTTTCTAAGTTTCCGGATAATTTCATACTGGTGATGCCACTGCAGCCTCTAAAGGCATGACTCTCTATGGATGTAATGGTGTCGGGCATAACAATACTATCAAGTGTCCAACACAGATAAAAAGCTGCCGTACTGATATAGGTTACTCCCTCCGGAATATAAAAGCTTTCCAGCGCATAACAGTATCCGAAGGACCATACATCTATGCCTTTAAGTGTCGAAGGAACTGATATGCTTTTCAAGAGATGGCAATTATAAAACGCATAATTGCCTGTCCTCTCCACTCCTTCTTCCAAAATGACATCAGTAAGTGCACTGCAGCCATAAAACATATTATCTGCTAATTTCTTTAAGCTGCCTGGCACTGTCACGCTTTTAAGAGCTGTGCATCCGCTAAAAACACCCGTCCCTGCAGCGCTCAGCGTCTTTGACAAAGAAACCTCCTCAAGCGCCGTACAACCCTTAAAGGCGCTATCGCCTATGGTTGTTATGGTATCGGGGATCGTGACCGATGTAAGTGTTGTATTGCCCGCAAAAGCGCTTGCGGCTATTGTTGTTATTGTGACATCATTTATGCTGTTGGGTATTGTTATCTCTGTATCTTCGCCATTGTATCCTGTTATGGTGTTATCCGAATACAAGAAGCCGTTGTGGCTTTCGCTCTCCGTTTCCGAAAGGAGACAAAGAGGCTCGTCGGTCATAACATATGTATTCTTGCTTACGTCAAGCTTCGACAACGAAAAGCACTCAAAGAATGCGTTCTCGTTTATCAAAAGCATAGACTCGGGACTTTTTACATATTCCAGATTATCACAGCCGACAAACGCTTTCGGCTGTATTACTTCTATACCGTCTTCTATTATAACGGTGTGCATATCCTTGTTTACAAAGGCGTTCGTATCAATTCCTGCTATTTCGATACCGTCTATAACGGCAGGGACGGTTACAACGTCAGCATTGCCGTTGTATTTAGTTATCATAAATCCCGAAATGCTGTATTCGGAATTTGCAGATACTAAAACCGCTGTACACAGCATAGTCGCTGCAATTATCAGTATGCTTCGGATAATCTTATACATCTTTTTTCTCCAATTCTTCTTTTATATATGAAAGCTCCAAAAGCTTCTCCTTGACCTCAGCTACGCTTAAAAGCTGTGTATTATTGGAATTAAACTCTGTAAGCGGGTTTCTTTTTGCATCGCCGTCCTTAAAGTACTTGTCATAGTTAAGGTCACGGTTGTCTGCAGGCACTCTGTAAAAATCGCCCATATCAATTGCGTTGGCACATTCTTCGTTGGTAAGCAGAGTTTCATAGATTTTCTCGCCGTGACGGATGCCTATTATTTTTATATTGCTTTTATCACCGCCAAAAAGCTCGCAAACAGCCTGTGCCTGCGTTTCGATTGTACAAGCAGGCGCTTTTTGTACCAAAATATCCCCGCCTTTGCCATTTTCAAATGCAAATAATACCAAATCAACTGCTTCTTCAAGGCTCATTATAAAGCGTGTCATAGCAGGGTCCGTTATCGTCACGCTCTCTCCCTTTTTAATTTGTTCAATCCAAAGCGGAATTACCGAGCCTCTCGAGCACATAACATTTCCGTAGCGTGTGCAGCAAATCATCGTTTTTTCGGGGTCTACTGTTCTTGCCTTTGCGACTGCAACCTTTTCCATCATAGCCTTGGAGGTCCCCATCGCATTAACGGGGTATGCCGCCTTGTCAGTAGAGAGGCATATAACCTTTTTTACGCCTGCGTCAATTGCAGCGGTAAGCACGTTTTCCGTACCTATTACATTGGTTTTAACCGCTTCTATCGGGAAAAATTCACAGGAAGGCACCTGCTTTAGTGCAGCTGCGTGGAAAACGTAGTCAACGCCGTGCATAGCATTTTTTATGCTCTGTATATCTCTTACGTCACCTATGTAGAACTTTATTTTTGAGCTTACATCAGGGAATTTAACCTGATATTCGTGGCGCATATCGTCCTGCTTTTTCTCGTCTCTGGAGAAAATTCTTATCTCTTTTATATCGGTATCTAAGAATCTGTTTAAGACAGCATTCCCGAAAGAACCTGTTCCTCCCGTTATTAAAAGCGTCTTGTCCTTAAACATTTTTAATTTTACCTCTCTTTATTGTTTTTTCGGCTAAGTCAAAGCAATATCTGAACTCTTTTGTTCTCCAGAACAATACTATGTATAAAAGATTAGGTACACTAACACATATTAATGCCCTCATCAGTATAGACAAAAGAGATACCTCATCAAATATATAGTTGCAAAGATTTCCAAGGGCTATTGCCGTTATTGCCGTTATTGCAAAATACAGTATAAACTTAGCAAAGTATACTGCCACATTTCTTTTGAACTGTTTTTTGAATATCAATATGGGGTTTATCCAGAAGGTGCACAAATAACTTACCAATGTGCCGGCAAAGACGCCGACAATGCCTATTTTGTGCGCCAGAACAACCGACACACCAAGATTTACTATACACTCAAAAACAGGCTTATAGCGGGTTTCCCAGAAAAGACCGGTTGCGTTTGTGAAGGTATTAACGCAGTCCTGAATCCCTGTGAAATAGAAATTCATCAGGACTAAAAACAGCGTTGCACCTCCGAGCAGGTATTCGTCGCCTATCCACCATTCGATAAAGGGCTGGAACATAACCCAAAAGCAGATTGTACAAAAGGAGTACAGCCAAAAGTATACCAAGAATACCGAATTAAATACCGTATAGCTTTTTTCTTCGCTTTCGCTGGCGATAAGATTTCCTACACTTGCACCTATACTTCCCGAAACCTGAGATACAAATGTTTTTATAAGGTTAATTATCATCAGGTAGTTTGAGTAAATGCCTACAGCAACAACACCTACAAACTTGGAAATCACAAGGTTATCGGTACTGTTTAAGACGAAACCACCTATTTTGTGCATCATCATTCCGCGTACACGCTTCATTATATCAGCACGCTCAGTTTTGTCAATCCTCTCGCTCTTATACAAAACCAAAAACGGATACTTTCTATCGACATATACCGCCTGTACCAAATTACCCAAGAATGTTGTAATCATCTGAGTTATCAGGTAGAGGATAAAATTGCCTGTTGTAATCAGAACAACTATTTGCAACACATTCTGAATAACCGAAAATATATTCCTGAATATAACTGTAATATACGCCTTCTGGTCGGCATTTAGCATAGAGCCTTTGTATGCGTAAAAGTATGAAACAACCGTGTTTGAAAGAATTAAAACAAATATAAGCTTCAAATTCTCTACATCGGGAACATCCTTTATGAGATATTCCAAAAACGGCAAAAGGCAAAGCCCTATTGTCGCAACTACAATTGCTACAATCCGATATGCACTTTTATAGAAATTCATAAGCTTTGCAACATGAATTTCATCATTTTCGGCAATAGGCTTGTACATACTAAATACGATTGCCGGACCTATGCCCAGCTCGGCAAGCGAAAGCATACTTAAAATATTTGAGAACAAGCCGTTTATACCCAGATAGGTTGCGCCTAAAAGCTTTATAAAATATGTACGGCAAATGAACATAAAAATGCTCGTAAATAACTGACCGCCTACGCCGCCTATAGCGTTTCTTATAACATTGGTTGTTCTTGAATTTTTATTCATTCATTCACCTTCTAATAACCTGCCGAGTCGTATAGTTTTTCAAGATTTTTTATAATATTTTTTATATCAAACGTATTCTTCTTTTCGGTATTAATTTCTGCATCAGCATAATTATACTTCAAAATCCTGTCTGCCCATTCTTTTGCACCAAGTGACAAATCCATAAAGCTACACATTCCAACATCAACATCATCGGGGACATTGGTTGATGCAAAGCACGGCGCGCCCATCAACTGAGATTCTACCGCAACCATACCGAACGCCTCGGAAAATGACGGCAAAAGAGAACAGTTCATTGCCTTATATATAGCAGGCGATGTGTTGCCCTTTAGGAATGTCACTTTTTCCGAAACACCCTTTTCAAGAGCGTATTGGGTAAGCATTTTCTTGTCGCTGTCCCCCTCGCCCACAATATACAGGTGACTGTCCTTTTCTTTTACAATTTCGCTTAATATATCTATTAAGAATTTCTGGTTTTTTACCGCACATAGTCTGCCAACGTGAATCATATTAAATGTATTTTCTCCTGCATCAACTTCGCGGGGGATATCGTCGGCACTATAAGCAGAAGGGTCGAATTTTTCCATATTTATAGGCGGATTTACAACCATCATATTGGGGGCTAAAACAACATTTTCACCAAATTTGGCTATACACGCCTTTTTGCTGTCGCCCAGCTTATAATCAACAAGGCGGTTGTACATCTTTACTCGCCTGTTCCACATTAATCTTGTTATATATGAATTCTTTTCATTGCCGTTAAAATCGCTGACCGCCTCGTGTGAGTGCATTATAATTTTGGGGATTTTGAGCTTTTTCGCGCTAGGGACTGCATATGCAGCATTTGCGTGTATGTAGGCGACATCATATTTGTCACTTCCGACCGCCTCACACACCTTTTTAATCATATGTCTTCTTCTTATTGCATAATTGATGACAGGAATACCATTTAATCGCTCGTTTTTTACGTAATAAACCTTGTCACCGTTTGTTGTAACCTCTTTGTCGAAGTCATATATATCCCCGTCAGTCCTTAGAAAAGAAATTCTGTATTTACTTCTGTCCAGATTTCTGTAAATATCCTGAATAAGACTTGTTATTCCGCCAAGGTCAAAACTGTTGACAAAGACTAAAATTTTTCTCATCATTTTCACCTTTTATATATTGCCTGCAAAACAGCCGGCATATTTGCTGCTAAATAAAGAACAATCTTTTCTTTCGGTGTTAGAAGCTTGTTTTTAGATACATTTTTGTTCGTTTTGTAAAACCTTCTAAACTCATCTAAGTATGCTTTGTTTTTGGTGAGATTTCCGCAAGATGCCATTTTATATAAATCTTCTAACAAAAACCTCGTGGCACCGACTTCTATTTCTTCTTTATTGCTGATGCTTTTTGGCCTAAAATAAGAAAGCATTTCCTCAATAATTTGCACTTTATCTGTCGATACCATATATCCTGTTAAATTCATTATGCTCCCGCCTCTTTGAAGGTAAGCATACTTTTTCATAGGAGAATACACAACCCTTTTACATTCATCAATAAGTGCATATGCGGTTGCCATATCTTCGTAGAGCATTCCTTTCGGAAAGCGAATGGAGTTAAAAAGTTCGCGTTTACACAGCTTATTCCACGCATTGACACCAAACAACCTTTTGTATATCATTTGGTAATTGGCAGTATCTTTGTCCATAACCCGTATGTCATCCGAGTCTTCATAAACAGGCTCGTCCTGTTCTCTTACAATCACTGCACGGCATATTGCCATATCACAATTGTTTTCGGTAATAAGCTTATAAAGGCGCTCATACATATCAGGCGCTATATAGTCATCACTGTCAACAAAGCCAATATATTCGCCAGTTGCTACCTCTATTCCTGCGTTTCGTGCATCTGACAAGCCCCCGTTTTCTTTGTGCAGGACTTTTACACGGGCATCCTTTTTTGCATATTCATCACAAATTAAAGGGCAATCATCGGGAGAGCCGTCATCTACCAGAATGAGCTCAAAATCGGTAAACGTCTGGCTAAGAATACTGTCAACGCATTTATTTAAGTATGATTCCACCTTATATACAGGGACAATTATGCTTATAGCCCTTTTGTCCGTTTTATGCTCCTCCGGCATATGCAGACCTCCTATCGTTTTAACAATCGAATAACTTTTACTGCCTTAATACCAAAAATTGATTTCAGTATAGCAAGTAACCTATACTTAGCTCTGGGTGATTTTAAGGCGATATTAACAGCGTCGGATGTTTCACAAAGTACATCATCAAAGAATTTTTTGCTCGATTTTTCCTTTAATCCGCCGCTTTCAACAATTCCGGAAATATATACTCCTGTAAAGAATTCGTATATATCAGAATAATTATTACACAGACAGTCTTTTGCTTTGAAATAATCTATGTTGGTTTTAGCAACTCTAAGCTTTGAAACAGCTCTGTTTAGAATGGATTTCTCTGATTTTGAGCGTGTTATAGATGATTCTACAGTGTTATGCCTATAAAACTGTGTGCTTGTAAACTCACATCTTTTTGCGTTATCTAATACCATACAAATCCAGAGAAGGTCTTCGTGTACCAGCCCCTCTTTGAAGAAAAGCTTGCTTCCAAGGATAAATTCACTTTTATATATCTTGTCCCAAACGGTAACATTAAACCCTTTTCCGCCAATTGCGCGCGACAGCATTTTCTTTAGTAGCATTTCGCCGCTTAACCCATCATCAAAATCTTTTCCCGGATACTTGGTAAGCAGTACGTCAGGGTGATTTTTTGCATCCAGTTCATTTTTTATATCACTTAACGCATCATCATAGAGCAGTGCATCATCACTGTCAATAAACATAAGATACTTCCCGAGAGCCACTCTCATGCCGGAGTTACGGGCGCAGGAAACCCCTCTGTTTTTCTGATGAATAACGGTAATTCTCTCATCTTTTTGAGCATATTCGTCGCAAATTTGCGGACATTTATCCGGAGAGCCATCATCTACCAAAATGAGTTCAAAATCGGTAAAGCTTTGGCTCAGGACACTATTTATGCAATCTTCTAAGTACTCTTCTACCTTATAAACCGGAACAATAATGCTGAAAAACTTTTCCATACACCTTCTCCTTTCAAGGTTAAATTTACTGCCAGAAAAATTTGTAAGGTATAGCCTTAACTGCAATAAAGAATCCGAATACCAGTATACTTATTGTGTAGGCTAACACCGTGTCCTTCTTATTTCTGAAGCTTCGATATATCTTTGGAACCAATATCATAAGCATAAAGCCAAAGTCATAAACAAGTCGCATCGAGGTCGGGCTTACCATTGCAAACGGAACCATCGCCCAAGATAAAACAAGTGCATTGTAATAGATTCCTGCATCCGGATAGCGTCTGGCAACGTAAGGGTATCTCCACAGCGCCAATATCGTTAAAACGGAGAACAGTAAAAGGAAGTTTCTTTGAGTAAATCCCGATTCTACACCAAATTCTTCATATCCTACAATTATCTTAACATATTCAAATATCTGTTCTCTGAAAACAATCATTCCCGCTATAGCTATGATGGCTGTTGTCATATACAATGACGTTATTTTCTTTTGTGACAGAAAATAAAATGCAATAAATACCAATGTGGATTTATGTATTGTTGCAGCCACAAGCACCAGCAGCAAGAATTTCCAGAATTTTCGCTGCTTAACATATTTGTATGACCAGAAAATTCCTATGGATACAGACAATACTTGTCGGTATCCCGTAAGCGAGAACATATTGTAAAACAATCCGAAATACAGCATAAATGCCAGACACGGGTCATCGGAATATTTGTAAATAAAATAGCCCATCGAAGGCATAAAAATGGCTGCAATTGCGAACTTATAAAAGCCCTCATGATACCATATGGATGCAATCAGTTTTTCGAACAGGATATAGCCTGGCTCCATATCCATCGCCGTGTGTTCCCTGAAATAGTAGTTCTTAAAATATTCAAAGCATTCTCTCCACGAAAGCTCGGCATCCATTTCAAAAATTCTTATATAGTTTGATGTGTCCGACCCCACCGAATTGTCCCTAAGGGTACTTATTAAAATCCATTGAAAGCATTGCAGTACAACAAACCATTTTTTGTAGGTTTGGAGCTGCTCTTTTGAAATATTCGGGTCTTTTCGGGGGCGGTAAAGCAGAAACAACGCCTCAAAAAGCATCAATATAAAATTTATCAGAAATATATTCATCGGTTTTTGCGCATCCTTTTTGTCAGTTTGGTTGGCTTATATTTATCATATCATCATATATTTTTTGCTGTATCTGGGAAATTCTGTGGTTTTTGCTTCCGCATTCCCACGCTTTATCGGCATATTCGGAAATAAAGTCCTTATTTTCAACAACTCTTCTTATGTTATTTCTCATTTCGTCTATGCTTTCGCATACTATTGCCGCGTCATTGCGTTTTAAGTATTTCATAGAAGAGCATATTTTGTCCCCAACTGCAAAAATACATTTGCGGTTATTAAAATAGTCAACAAGCTTGGTCGAAAAGGATAATCGGCATAAAAGCTTCCCCTTTAGGGAGAATGGCTCTATATGTAACAGTATATCAGCCTCTTTTTGCTTTTGCTGTACCTCCTGTTCGGGAATTCTGCCGTGAAAATATGATGTATCCTTTATGTTCAATGCTTTCTCCTGTCTTTTTGACAGGGGCGTTGCGGAATATATTTGGAGCTGTATTTTTGTTCCGTTTTTGTTTATTTCGGCAAGCTCTCTGCACAGCTTTTCCACAGTTTTACACCGACCGCTGTACAAATTTCCGGTATAAAGCATACGAATGGGGGCTTTAAGTTCCGAATTTTGCGGCTTGTCGCAAAATTCATAGCCCTTGTAAAGAATATCGGTGTGCCTCTTAAAAAGTTTTGCATACTCTTCCTTTTGTTCCTTTGAGATTGTGTATAAAAGCTTTGAGTGACTTACAAGCTTTCTAAGCGATTTTCTCTGCAACAGTCTGTCAATCCAAAACAGCGGAGAGAGGCTAAACTGTTTCATCGAATATACATCGTCCCACGCATACAAAAGCAGTGGTTTTTTTGTATATTCCTGAATATAAACTATCAAGTCGTTAAGGTACATACAGTCTTGCACCTGTGCAAAAATCAAATCGGGACAAAATTCATCAATAAAATGGTTTAGCTCGTCGCTCTTCCATCTTCCGACCTTCCAGATAAGATTCCTAAGCCACAAAAAAACCTGAAGTCTTGACCTTTTTATGATTGTAAAAATACGACTGTCAGGGGCTACTATTTCGTTATTCTGCTTGATTTCCTTTTCCTCGTGACCGGACGGGACCTTTTTGTTTTTCAAATTAGCAATAAGGCTCGATTCTGAAATCTGAAAGCATTTTTTAGAAACGGCGTTGCAGGAGACACCCTCCTGACAACATACATTTGCAAATTCAACATTATCCATACCTCGAAATATGTTGGAGTAAGAATTTCCCACGCCGTTATCATTTCGCCACAAAACGTTAGTCACAACCAAAACTTTCATAACTAAACCAACAAGCTTTCCTTTCTCTCCAAAATCTTTTCTAAAAGAATTCGGCTATCAAATGTTTCTGATACAAAATTCACACACTCTTTGCCCATCTTCTCGCACAATACAGGGTCATCAAGAAGCATCTGCATTTTGTCTTGTAAATCCTGTGCGTCCTTTACCTTGACGGTAAGAGCTGTCTCGTTTTCCAAGATAGCATCAATCGGTCCCGGAATATCGCTTACGATTGCAGGCGTGCCCATCGCCGCCGCCTCTGCAATAACCATACCAAACCCCTCGCGGTAGCTGGGAAGTAATAAGACATCAATCGCCGCATAATATTTTTCAATATCCGACACGCTGTCGTGAATTATTATTTTCTCATTTTTTTGAGCATTTTCCCACAAAACAGGGTTTAATGTGCCTATACCCTCTTTTGCTCCAATCAGCAAAAGCTTGCTTTCGCCTTTGATATCACCAAATGCCTCTAATATCTCGTCAATACCTTTATCCTTGGTAATCCGTCCGACAAAACCAAAGACGAAATCATCTTCCAAAAGCCCTAATTCCTTACGAACTTGTGTTCTATAACCGTCTCTTTTTTTATAATCAAATTTCTCAAGGTCTACTCCGCCGGTGCTTCCATTCCAAACAACTGTTGCCTTTTGGGGCAAAAAGAGCTTTTCTTCAATGGAGAAATTTAAGTTGGATTTTGTGATACATTCAATATGTGTTGATAATCTGCAGGTTACCTTTTCTATAAGCTTAAAAAGTTTTCTGTAGACACCTTTCATTCCGACATATCTTAGTCCCATAAGATGGTAATTTCTTATTTTGATTTTTGCCAGTTTGGCTGCAATTGATGAGCAAAATGCAGCATTTGGGGTAGAGTACTGAACTATATCAAATTTTTCTTTTAGGAAAACCTTTTTAAGCATCAAAATCGAGCTTAGAAGCGTTTTTGGAGATATTCCTCTTGCAATATGGACAGGTATAAATCTGACCTTATCTCCCAACTCCTTTTGCAAGTCTTCATCAGGGGAGCAAATTACAACAACCTCATATCCATTTTCCGAGAGATATTTTAGCTGTGGTATAAAAAACGCTTTTATTGTAATTGATATTGTGGTAATATAACAAATTTTTCTCATATCTCACATCTTTTTCGCAGGTACTCCGCAGTATGTGCCGAGTTCTTCTATACCGCAGATAACCGCGGCTCCCTCGCTAATTACAGCTTCACCTGTGATATTCGTATTATTTTTAACAGTGACACCTGCACCTATATGCGTACATTCTCCCACCGTAACCGTTCCGCAAAGAACTGCACCAGGAGAAAGATGCACAAAATCAGAAAGCCTATTATCGTGCTCAACTACAGAGCCGCTGTTAATTATTACGTGTTTGCCTATTTTAGTATCGGCATTAATTACCGAGCCTGCCATAACGCAAGTCCCAACGCCGATTTCTACACCCCTTGAAATAACAGCCTTGGGATGAATTGCCGTATAGAACTTTAAGTCTGCGTTATCGGTTGCGATTTTCTTTCGTACCTGATTGTTACCTATTGCAACAAAAAATTCTTTATCCTTATATTTATTGCAATCTCCTGTTTTTCCGAGAACGGGATAGCCGAAGACTTCTTTTTGCTCAGTCCCGTCATCTAAAAAACCTAAAACCTTATCACCGTTTTTTTCTATTATATCTGCAATAACCTTGCCGTGTCCTCCGGCACCGATTATGATGACTTCTTTACACATTTTGTTGCTCCTTTGTTCCGACAAATTCGCCCATAGTCGCTTGTCCTGCTGCCGAAATGCCTTCCTTTTTTACAAATGCACTCAAAACGGTTTTTAGAATAATTTTGACGTCGCCCAAAAAAGTGATATTATCAACATATTCGACATCCAAATCGAATTTATCCTCCCATGTGAGTGCATTTCTACCGCTTATCTGCGCAAGTCCCGAAAGCCCCGGTCTTACCTCATGGCGTCTTTTTTGGTGTTCGTTATAAAGAGGGAGATATTTTACCAAAAGAGGTCTTGGTCCGACTACACTCATATCGCCTTTTAATATGTTAAACGCCTCGGGTAATTCGTCAAGACTTGTTTTCCTTAGAAGCTTTCCAAACGAAGTCAGTCTTTCACCATCAGGCAGAAGATTGCCATTTTCGTCCTTTTTATCGATCATTGTTCTGAACTTATAAAGTGTAAATATTTTGCCGCTTTGTCCAGGTCTTTCCTGCTTAAACAGTACAGGGCTTCCCAGCTTTATCCTCACAAGCACTGCAACTATTATGTAAAGCCAGCTAAACACCGTTATTGCCGCAAGGGCACAAATTATGTCAACAGGACGTTTCAGATACTTTTTATACATCAGAATAACTCCTTTATTATATCAATAACTCTTGCCTGTTGCTCTATAGTCATTTTAATATCGCTCGGCAGACACAAGCCTCTTTCGAAAATGTCTGCTCCAACATCAATATTATTAACTGTTATATAATCACTGTCCTTAAATACCGGCTGCATATGCATTGGCTTCCAAATCGGTCTTGACTCGATATTTTCTGCCTCAAGCGCAAGCCTTATTTTCTCGGGCGTTACCTTATGCATTGCCTCTTTATTTATCGTAAAGCAGCTGAGCCAGAAATTCGGCTCAGAACATTCAAGATACGGATTCATTTCTACCGGCAAATCGGAAAATGCCACTTTGTAGCGATTGTAAATTTCCTTTTTAAGACCCTTATGCTCATCTATATGCAGCAGCTGACCGCGGCCTATGCCTGCAACAATATTACTCATACGGTAGTTATAGCCTATCTCGCTATGCTGATACCACGGAGCAGGGTCTCTTGCCTGAGTGGAGTAAAATCTTACCTTAGACACAGCCTCCTCGTCATCGGACAGGAACATTCCTCCGCCTGACGTGGTTATTATCTTGTTTCCGTTAAAGCTTATTGCGTTATATTTGCCAAAAGTACCCGTCTGTCGTCCTTTGTATGTAGCGGAAAGCGACTCGGCTGCATCTTCAATCAGAATTACGCCGTATCTATTGCATATGTCGGCAATTTCGTCAAGCTTTGCGGGTGTTCCGTAAAGATTTGCCACAATTACCGCCTTTACTTTATCTTTGTACTTTTTAAGACCTTCTTCAAGTGCCTCGGGATTCATATTCCACGTATCCCGTTCGCTGTCAACGAATACCGGAACTCCGCCCTCATAGGTTACAGGATTAACGGTAGCCGCAAAGGTTAAATCGGAACATAAAACAACATCTCCGTCCCCCACGCCTGCAAGCTTTACCGCCATATGCAAAGCGTGCGTGCCCGCAGTCATTGCCGCAGCGCCTTTTACTCCTAAATATCTTCCTATTTCATTTTCAAACTCTGTTACGTTTTTGCCAAGAGGTGCCACCCAGTTAGTGTCAAAAGCTTCCTTAACAAATGCTTGTTCTTCCCCGTGAATAGTGGGGGTGGAAAGCCAGATTTTCTCTTTCATAATCTAATCCCTCATATGTTAATTTCTACACCTTATAAAAAACCGTACAATTGTGCTCATTTTATAAATATATACAATTATATTGTATCATCGCACGGTTTATTTGTCAACAATTATATACCGACCGAAATCTGCATTTACCGCAGTTAACACAAAAAATACGCACCGCCAAATTCTTACATTTAACGGTGCATATTAACACATTGTTATTTGTCCCTCCGATGGCAACAAAGTGATTTTTCATTATACTACCTTCCCCAAAAACAAATTAACACTTTTTATAGCAATGTTGTTGACTATTTCTATTGTTTATGGCATAATAACTAGAATGAGAATGTATTTGTTTTATGCACACTAATATGAATTGCCCGAAAGAAGGAACAAAATTATGAGAAAAAGGATTTTATGTTTGATTTTAGTGATAGCAACTGTTTTATCTAGCTTATGCGTCAATGTTAGTGCAAGCACTTCGCTATCGGAAGATTCTGCAAAGAAATTTCTTAGATTTTTATCTGGAAGCCTTGTGTACACTCCCAAAAGTGATAATGCTTTTTACCAATTGCTAACCGGAAAAACTGATAATCTAATTATAAAATCGACATTTTTAGATTTGGTGTATAAAACGATAGATGAGAACTTGTATGAAAAAAGATTAAATGCGATTAGAGATTCACTGTTGGATTATGCCGACAAAGAACTGAGTAAGAGTCTATGGGATTTGGCGCAGGATGTTGCAATTGATGAAATAGGTGATGCAGCAGGCTTACCAACTGTTGATCTTAATGATTATACCGCTGTAGTTGAATGTGTGGTAGGACTTTTTGATGTGAGAAATTCTAATAGAGCTAAATATTTTAATGCAATGCTTGGTATTGATCCCGATGATGAATTTTTTGATATTATATCGGGGGCAAATGCCACATCCTATAGTATATCTCAATCGGACAAGAAATTATTAGATGAGTGGGCGCGGTATGTAAGAAGTATTGATAATATAAAATCAAGCACAACGAATAACATACAAATTCTATCACCTAATACGGGCGGTAGTTCTAATTATTCGTGTAAAATTACTTTTGATTCTAATTGTAACGATGTCAGCGATTATTCGTATACATATTATTCAAATCAAGACAACTGGCATGTTCCCACTATAACTCGTCCTGGATATATTTTTTGTGGCTGGTATTACGATAGTGCATGTACACAAAGCACCACAGGTACAGTGACTTTAGACTCCGATAAGATTTTTTATGCAAAATGGATCAAAAGAGAATTGAAAATCACACTAAATTCAAATTGTTCGTATGTCGCTAATAAAACTATAACAGCGGATTTGTTAGATAGTAGCAATACTACTATTCCCAATATGGAACGTAATGGATATATCTTTTTGGGATGGTATTTGGATAAATCGTGTACCAATAAAATGCCAAGCACGATGACGATTTCAACAGATTTGAACTTATATGCAAAATGGCAACAACAATATGGTTATTCAGTCTCTAATGGAACTGCTACAATAACAGATTTGCTGTGTTTTCAAGTTGTCTCAGATCAAACCATTACTGACTTAATATTGCCAAGTTCAATCGATGATTATATTGTGACTCATATCAAATCTTTTGCATTTTCTTCAAACAAACAGATAACTAGTGTATCTCTTCCAGATACCATTACAGATATTGGTGAGAACGCATTTTCTTATTGTGATGCGTTAGAAAATATTACAATTGGAAAAAAAGTTTCATCTATAGGCAGATATGCTTTTTGGCAAAATCATAATCTAAAATCAATTAATGTATCCAAAGATAATCAGCTATTTTGTTCGCAAAACGGAGTTTTATTTAATAAGGATAAAACAACTTTGATTGCATATCCAAATGGTAAAGAAGGAAGGTACGAAATTCCTAATTCGGTCAAGGAATTAGGGTTAGAATCGTTTAGATCTTGCAAGGGTTTAACATCCATAACTATCCCTAATTCAGTTGAAATTATTGGAAATTTAGCTTTTGAAAGTTGCAACGGATTATCAGAAATTACGATTCCACAATCAGTGCAAGAAATAGGAGATAGCGCATTTGAGTATTGTACAAATCTTACGAATGTTACAATATCGTCTGGCGTTAAATTCATTGGAAAAGAAGCTTTTAATTCTTGCAAAAGAATAGAAAAAATAATAATACCTGACAGTGTGGTAGAGATAGACGAATCTGCTTTTAGCGATTGCGAAAACTTAAAACAAATAACGTTATCAAACAATCTTGAAACTATTGGTTCTCATGCATTTGTTAATTGTATATCGTTAAATAATGTAATTATCCCTAATAGCGTGACTACATTGGGAGCTGATCTTTTCTGTTGTTGTACATCACTAAATAATGTTGTTTTATCAGACAACATTACTTCCATTCCGGTTGGTCTATTTGAGAGATGTATAAGCCTAACAAAAGTACGCATCCCTGACAAAGTAGAAACCATTGAGCTCGGAGCATTTTTTGGCTGTTCAAATCTAACCGAAATCATTTTACCGAAGTCATTAAGAACAATAGATGATTGGACCTTTGAAGGATGTAAGAATATAAATAATATATATTATACCGGATCATCTAAGGAATGGAAAAAAATTCAGTATAACGATTACGAAGGATTACGTGTTAAAATCTTTTATAACTATGATAGAGTTGATTCACCATCAGTTGAAATTACAAAAATAGATGATAATATATATGTTGAAAGCAATAATATTTCCGCAAGTGCAGATGTTAAGATATATCTTGCAGTATACAATTCGTCAGGAAAATTACTGCAAACAAAAACCTCAAATTTTGACGAAAATATTGTTTTTACAGATGTGATTAGCGGGACTATATACAAAGTGTTTATGTGGGAAGATGCCGAACCACTTTGTGCGTATGCAGAGGCAGGTAAAATTATATTATAAAAAATAGTGTTAATAAATCAAATACAGCTTACCATACGTTCAATTGAATTTCAATTAAAAAGCACAGACCAAACAGTCTGTGCTTGAATTTTGCCTATTTTTACGGTTTTTAAGGACCTGGGTTTGTTACCTATCATATGTATGCTCGGTGCTGATGCAGAGAGCTTGACGCCAAATTTGTTGCCACGGCGGACAATTTTCGGCTCCTCCAGCGACAGCTCCTCGGTACAGGGTGCAACCACGCCGTAGCCGGTCTGTCTGACGCTGATTAGCGCCTGCTCAACCTTGTCATATTCCTTTTTGGTGCGGGCAAGCTCTTTAATAAGTCCTATAAGCGCTTCTTCATCTTCAATCTCAAAGCCCGATTCTTCGCCAAGTATCCTGTAAAACAGCTTATCGGGTACAGAGAGGTCTATCCTTGCGCTGCCGTTGCCGAGGTCGATGCCGTCAACATACGCAGACTGCACATACTCACAGCCCGAAAGCTGCTCACTAAGGCATCTGACATCGCTTATTTTAGAAAGCTTTTCGGACGCTGACACTGTTTCGGAATAGATAGAATCCTTGAGCCAATGCCCTCTGGGAAGTCCCATCAGCCAGCGTGGCAGGCTTATTCTGACATTTTCGACAGGGAATTCGAACAGTACTGCCTCGATTATCTTTGATATATCCTCACCGTCAAGCTCACGGCAGTTAACGGCAACTGCAGTAACACCGTATTTATCCTCAATTTCTCGTTTTGCTGCCTTTGCCTCGGGCGATGTGGGATTGGTTGAATTTACAAGGACAATAAAGGGTTTGTTTATAGCCTTAAGCTCGCTTATTACCCTTTCCTCTGCCTCGAGATATTCCTTTCTGGGTATATCGGTAATACTGCCATCGGTGGTAACCACAAGTCCGATATTGGAATGCTCGTGTATGACCTTTTTTGTACCAAGCTCTGCCGCATCGACAAAGGGCATCGGCTCCTCCGACCATGGTGTCTGGACCATCCTCGGCCCGTCTTCTTCTAAGTAGCCGTTGGCAGCATCAACTATATAGCCTACGCAGTCAATCAGGCGCACCTTCATATGCGCATTATCACCTAAGTTTACCTCCACCGCCTCGTTGGGTATAAACTTAGGCTCTGTGGTCATAATAGTCTTGCCCGCAGCCGACTGCGGCAATTCGTCTTTTGCTCTCCTTGCACTATACTCGTTATCAATGTTCGGGATTACAAGATAGTCCATAAACCTCTTTATGAACGTAGATTTGCCCGTGCGCACAGGGCCTACAACGCCTATGTATATATCGCCGTTTGTGCGTTCGGCAATGTCGCGGTAAATGTTCTCCATAGCTAAAATCATTAACTCCTTTCGCAAAAGCCAAGTCTGTAAGAAATTTTTGCAGGTTGCCATAATGAGCAGCGACGGCGTACGGTGGTACTCCGAGCTGCGATTTGTGGTAAGATGCAGAAATTTTTGCAGACTTTCCTCCATATTATAATAAATGCCTGTTTTGGTATATAGTTATGAGGGTGGGCGAAAATTTATGCTATCGGGCAGAAATTATTTATTTATTGTACCAAAAAAGCGGACTTGAAAGTCCGCTTTTACTTTATATCTGCAAAAATCCGTTTACAACCTCTATCATTTCGCCCTTTTCGCAAACCGACTCGAAGAGTTTCGGCTTTGTCTTAAGCGATGCGAGAGAGTCGGGAATCTTCATTCCGCTTCTTTCAGAAAGCTCGCCAAGGAGTGTAAACTCATCCTTGCCTGCAACAGCGCCGCTGCCGCCAAGTGCAATCAGAACGCTCTGGTTAAACTTAAACGGGCTGGCTGTTGATGCGATAACCGTCTTGGTAGTGTCGCCCGTTTCGGCAACATATGCGTCATAAACCGACTTGGCAACGGCTGTATGTGTATCCATAACGTAGCCGTGCTCCTCGCTGCACTTTTTAATTGCTGCCAAGGTTGCCTCGTCATCGGTGCAGCCTGCAGTAAAGAGTGCGCTCATTCTGCTCATAATATCAGCAGGGATTTCGTAAACGCCGTCAGAATTAAGCTTCTGCATAAGATCTGCAACAAAGCTGTCGTTTCTGTCCGAAAGATGATACAAAAATCTCTCGAGGTTGCTGGAGATTAGTATATCCATAGACGGAGAAATAGTTGTGTGGAACTCACGGTTTTTGTTATATTTACCCGTCTTGATAAAGTCGGTCAGCACGTTATTTTTATTTGATGCGCAGATAAACTTATTAACGGGAAGTCCCATCTGATAAGCGTAATATGATGCAAGGATATTGCCGAAGTTGCCCGTTGGAACAACTACGTTTATCTTTTCGCCAAGCTCTATCTCGTCTGCAGCGAGCATATCCGCATAAGCGGAGAAGTAATACACAATCTGCGGAACAAGTCTGCCCCAGTTAATAGAGTTTGCACTCGAGAGCTTAAAGCGGTTTGCAGCAAGCATCTGCTTATAATCGTTATCGGTAAAGATGCGCTTTACACCGTTTTGTGCGTCGTCAAAGTTACCCTTTACGGCACAAACGCTTACGTTGTCGCCCTCCTGAGTTATCATCTGCAGCTTTTGAATTTCCGAAACACCGTTATCGGGATAGAAAACGACAATCCTTGTGCCCGGCACATCACGAAATCCCTCGAGAGCCGCCTTACCGGTATCGCCGGAGGTAGCAACGAGGATTACAACCTCGTCATTCTCGTTGGTTTTCTTCATAGATGTAGTTAATAGATACGGCAAAATCTGAAGTGCCATATCCTTAAACGCACAGGTAGGTCCGTGCCACAGCTCGAGGAAATATGTTTTTTCGTCAAGCTTGTAAACAGGGGCTATATTGTCCGTTTCAAATTTCTCCTTGGTGTAGGCATTTTCCACACAGTACTTAAGCTCCTCGCCGGTAAAGTCGGTGAGGTACTTGGAGAGAATGAACTCCGCTCTCTCACGGTAGTTCATACCCTTCATTCCGGCAATCTCGTCAAGGCTTACCGAGGGAATCGAATCGGGGACAAAAAGTCCGCCCTCTTCGGAAAGTCCTTTCTTGATAGCCTGTGCCGATGTGATGGCAATGCTCTTATTTCTCGTACTTTGATACTGCATTTTTTCCGTTGTTCCTTTCGATATAAGACCTGGCAGTCTTAAGTGATTAAGCGTATTTTTTGATGTAATCGGGTGCTGTGTCCGCATCGACACTTACTGACAATACGAACGATATGTTAAATTTCTTGCTGATATCCTCAATTCTCTTTAAGAACTCCTCAAAGCCGTCCATTGAGTGATTTACAATCTTTAATGTGCCGTCAACAAAGATATTTGTAATATCAAAGTTGCCGCTGATGATACCGCAGATGAAGCCCAAAAATTCCTCCCACGAAGCTATTTCAAACTCAGAAGTATCGTACATTCTTACTGCTGATTTGATATCATACATATTGCGTGATGTGTCGTTGCTTACAAACACCACGTTTCCGTTAGCAACTGCCGCTGCGTTATTAACATTCTCGATAAGCACCTTTGTCTTTCCTGTGCCCTTCTTACCTATCAAAAGTTCTACCATAATTTTGTCCTCCTTTGAATTTTATATTAACAGCCGTCGGCTGTTCGTTTCTTATTTGAGTCTTGCTTCAAGCTCGGCTGTCAAATCCTCATAGCCCGGCTTACCCAAGAGTGCAAACATATTCTTCTTATATGCCTCTACTCCAGGCTGGTCAAACGGGTTAACACCCAGAAGATATCCCGAAATTCCGCAAGCCTTTTCGAAGAAGTATACCATCTGGCCGAAATTGTACGCCGAAAGCTCGGATACAATAACCTCTAAGTTGGGTACACCGCCGTCGGTATGTGCAAGTGCAGTTCCCTCTGCTGCTTTGAGGTTTACATAATCAAGTGTCTTGCCTGCAAGGAAGTTAAGGCCGTCGATATTATCGTCTGTAGCCTCGATTACGATATTCTTTTTAGGGTTTTCGACACGCACCGCTGTTTCGAACAGAATACGCTGACCCTCCTGAATATACTGTCCCATCGAATGCAGGTCGGTGGAGAAATCGGCTGCTGCAGGGAAAATGCCCTTATTATCCTTGCCCTCGCTCTCGCCGTAGAGCTGTTTCCACCATTCTGCAAAATAATGCAGTGCAGGCTCGAAGTTTATCATCATCTCGACAGACTTGCCCTTTTTAAGAAGTGCATTTCTGACTGCTGCATACTGATAGCACTCATTCTCTGCCAAAACGGGATTGTTGTATCTTTCTCTTGCGTCTGCCGCACCCTGCATCATAGCGTCAATATCAATGCCTGCTGCAGCTATCGGCAAAAGTCCTACTGCAGTTAAAACCGAGTATCTGCCGCCGATATCGTCGCTTATGACAAAGCTTTCGTAGCCCTCTGCATCGGCCAAGCTCTTTAGCGCACCTCGTTTTGCGTCGGTAGTGGCATAAATTCTGCCCTTTGCGCCCTCTTTGCCGTATTTCTTTTCCAAAAGGTCCTTAAAAATTCTAAATGCTATCGCAGGCTCAGTGGTTGTACCCGACTTGGATATTACATTAACCGAAATGTCCTTGCCCTCTACCGCCTCCAAAAGCTCTGCCAGATAGGTTGAGCTGATGGAGTTGCCTGCATAGAATATCTGCGGAGCTTTGCGCTTTTCGCTGTCTAATGAGTTATAAAAAGAGTGTGAAAGCATCTCTATCGCCGCTCTCGCACCAAGATACGAGCCGCCTATTCCGATTACAATTAAAACATCCGAATCGGAACGGATTTTTTCTGCTGCTTTCTTAATTCTGTCAAATTCGTCTTTATCATAATTTACGGGTAAATCCACCCAGCCGAGAAAATCGTTACCTGCGCCTGTGCCCTTGTGGAGCATTTCGTGTGCTGCGGCTACATAGTCTGCCATATAGTCTATTTCGTGCTGACCGACAAAGGAAAGTGCCTTTTTGTAGTTGAATCTGATAGCTGACATAACTTTCTCCTCTTTTCACATTTTTATTACTTCTATTTTAATACATATAAGCCGAGAAATCAAGTATTATTTTCTATTTTAGGAGGTTTGTCTGCCATATTTTTGTCGAAATTATGAGCGCTTACCCTTAATAATAGGCGAAATGTGCTTATATATCAGGAACGTAATCACCGAAAGCACAAGGCCTCGCACTATATTAAATGGCAAAATAGTGAACAGTACTAATTTTAATTTTGCATCAAACGGTGCCGTGGGCATATAAAGGGGCAGCATAATAAAGAGATTTGCCAAAACGCCTGCAACTGCCATAGCGAGCGTTGCAAAAAGCATAGCGAGCACTGCACCCTTTCTGGTTTTGTTGTGCTTGTATATAAGTCCCGCAACTGCACACAAGGTTCCGTTCATTACAAAGTTTGCAAGCTCGCCTACAAAGCCTGTAGAGGTCATAGTGCAATGGAGGAGATTTTTTATAAATTCGGTAAATATACCCGCCGCAGGTCCGAATGCCAATGCCATAATAAGCGCCGGCAGGTCGGAGAGTTCAATCTCCAAAAAGCCCGCAACCTTTAGCCCCATCATACTGCCGATAACCTGCAGAATAAAAGCAATCGCCGAAAATGCGCCTACCGAAACATACATTTTTGTTTTGCTGTTCATATTATCACCTTTCCCAAAAAAACACGCCCCGAAAATACAGGGCGTGCAAAATACACAACTTTTCTTCTTCTATCCGGACTCTACCGTCGGTTACGGAATTTCACCGTTATCAGCTTGCGCTCGCGGACTGTCACCGCCGGTCGGGAATTGCACCCTGCCCTGAAGATTATTCATTTATTATAGTGTATGATAACATATTATCTTTTGTTTGTAAAGATTTTTTATATGATGTTTTCTCATCATTCGAGGCTGAAAGAAAATTTTGCAGATTGCCGTTTTAAGCAGCGACGGCGTACGCAGGTACACCGAGCTGTGAAAAATGGTGAGATGCGAAATTTTATTCAGCCAGCCGACTAAATCACCACTACAGAGTGGCGCGTCGCATGACAATTGATATTTACCGCTACGGGCAGTCCTGCTATATGTGTCGGGAAAACTTCTATGTTTACGCCAAGCGCCGTTACACTGCCGCCCATTCCCTGCGGGCCTATTCCGAGCATATTTATTTTCTCCAGCAAAAGCTTTTCCATATCGGCATAATATTTTTTTGTGTTAGGAACTGTTATTTCACGGGTAAGTGCCTTTTTGGCAAGGTATGCCGCCTTATCCATCGTGCCGCCTATTCCTACACCGACAACCATAGGCGGACAGGGATTTGCACCCGCCTTTCTGACCGTTTCTACTACAAAATCAATAACACCCTCTTCTCCGTCCGAGGGGTTTAACATCTTTAGGGCAGACTTATTTTCGCTGCCGAAGCCCTTGGGCGCATAGGTTATTTTGATTTTGTCGCCGTCGGTTTGCTCTGTGTAGATTACGGCGGGCGTATTATCGTTGGTATTTTCACGCATAAGAGGGTCTTTTACTACCGATTTTCTTAAATACCCATCGGTATAACCACGCCTTACACCATCATTGATAGCATCGGTAAGATTTTTACCCGTAATATGCACGTCCTTACCAAGCTCGACAAAAAAGACCGCCATACCTGTATCCTGACAAATGGGTACCATTTTCTCATCAGCGATACGTGCATTTTCGAGCAGATTGGCAATTACTGTCCTGCCAACCTCCGATTCTTCTTTAGTCTTGGCGTTTTCAAGCGCTTGTTTGATTTCAGGCGCAATAATGCAATTTGCCTCTATACACATTTTGGAAACCGCCTGACTTATCAGCTCAGAATCAACTTCTCTTATCATATTTTTCTCCTTTTGTATAAATCAACTTCCCCATACCAAAACCCATTCACTTGACCATTTTAAGAATTTGGTTACATAGTCAATGCTGACGGGATAGCCCGAAAGCACAGGATAAAACATTGCAAACAGCGCCACCGCCGCTATAAGATATATAATCAAAATCTTCTTGCCCGATTTTATATCCCCAAAAAGCTTTATTGCCGAATAAGTTATCATCAGCACCACAAACGGCACGCTCGGGAAATAGTGGTATATAAAGGTAACACGTGTAACAAACACCCACGGCAGTATTTGTGCCAGATAGCCTATAGTTAAGAACAATGCTGTCCTGTCCTTTTTTGTAAATGCCAGATAAGTAATATACAAAAATGCAGGTATTCCTGTCCACCAGACAAGCGGGTTGCCGAATGCACTTATGCCCTCGCCGACCGTTTCGCTTACCGTGCCCGAATAGTACCAGACCGGTCTTGCCATAGCCGCCCACTCGTACCAGCTGGACGAATAGGGGTGCGTTTTATGCAGACCGCTGTGGTAGGAAAACATATCTATTTGATTTTCCCATATGCCCGAAAAGCCTGTTTTATTCGCATTTATAAATGGTATATATGAAAGAATATATATTGCAAGCGGTAATATTACAAAGAATATAACGCACCACAATATTAGTTCTTTAGTACGTTTCCAAAAAGCTACTGTCAAATTGCTTTCTTTAGCGTGGGAATAATTGACAGCAAGGTTTGCAAAAAACAGCACGGCAAGTCCCGCTCCCGCATATACTCCCGTCCACTTTGACGCCACGCCAAGTCCGAAGGACACGCCCGAAAGTGCAAGCGGAATAAAGAGCTTTTTTCTGTTTTGGGAGTAAAAATCCTCCGAA
>JAZRPK010000074.1:0-11860 GCA_045649145.1 Clostridia bacterium | reverse complement strand
GCTGCGGCACTTACCGTTTTAGGCTACTCTGCAAATGACGCAAAGGCTGCCGTATCAAAGCTTGACCCAAATCTTTCGGTCGAGGATTTGGTACGTGAAGCACTTAAGCTGTTGATGTGATAAGAGGGGTTACACGATGATTTTTGATGATAACGAAAGAATAATAACAAGCGATTTTACCCAAGAGGATTCGCAGATAGAATACGGGTTAAGACCCCGACGTCTTGAGGAGTATACCGGTCAGGATAAGGTCAAGGGCAATCTTGAAATTTATATCAAAGCCGCACTCGACAGACACGAGGCATTAGACCACGTTCTTCTCTATGGCCCGCCGGGGCTGGGAAAGACGACTCTTGCAGGTGTAATCGCAAACGAAATGGGCGTTAATATCCGCATAACAAGCGGACCTGCAATTGAAAAAGCAGGCGACCTTGCGGCGATACTCACGAACCTTTCCGCAAATGATATACTCTTTATTGACGAAATTCACCGTATGTCACGTACAGTTGAGGAAATTTTGTATCCTGCAATGGAGGATTATGCACTCGATATCATTATAGGAAAAGGTCCGTCAGCGAAATCAATTCGTCTTGATTTGCCGAAATTTACACTGATAGGTGCAACCACCCGTGCAGGACTTTTGACCGCACCGCTTCGTGACCGTTTCGGCGTTATGGCAAGGCTGGAGCTTTACACGCCTGACGAGCTTATCACGATTGTACGCCGTTCGGCAGGGCTTTTAGACGTGGAAATTGACGAAGACGGCGCACGTGCAATCGCCGCTCGCTCAAGAGGTACGCCCCGTATTGCAAACCGTCTTCTGAAAAGAGTACGTGATTTTGCAGAGGTTAAGTTCGGCGGCAAGATAACAAAGCAGGTTGCCGACGAAGCTCTTAAAATGATGGATATAGACGATAAAGGTCTTGATATGACCGACCGCAGAATGATAACCTGTATGATTAAGAGTTTTCACGGCGGTCCGGTCGGGCTTGAAACAATAGCCGCCTCGATAGGCGAAGAGCCTAACACAATCGAGGATGTATACGAGCCGTATCTGATGCAGATAGGCTTCCTGTCCCGCACTCCACGGGGCAGAATTGTAACTCGTCTTGGGTACGAGCATTTCGGTTTTGAATTTACCGAGTAAAAGGGAAGGTCTGAAAGGTGGAAGTAAAAAATGAAAAGGCTATTTGCGCTCATTCTTGCGCTTACAACTTTTTCAATGTCGGCAAATGCCGCTATGATACTTGAATATAACGGGGAACAGCATAATTACACAGGCTCTGTCTACTCGCTGATAGTGAACGGAAGGGCTGTTTCAACGCCCCTTGAGCCGATTATTTTCAATGACCGTGCACTCGTTCCCGTGCGTGAGGTTTTTGAGGCTATGGGCGCAGAGGTTACATATGTAACCAAAACACGTGAAATCAACATAACACTCGGACACTCGTATATTTCGATGCAGATAGGCTCGGAAAAAGTCAGCATAAACGGCGACCGCAAAACAATACCCGACGGCGTAGTGCCTATGCTTATTGCCAAGCTTGGCGAGAGTGCCAAAACAATGGTACCTGTGCGTTTTGTATCGGAAAGTTTGGGTATGAACGTAGTATTCGACTCTGCAAGGGGACAGATACGCATAAATAACCCTGCACAATCTACTCCCGAGTATGTTCCGTCATCACTGATAACAGATATTAAAACTTCCAAAGCAGATGACGAAGTAACTATCAGCATCACACTCGATTCTCCTCCCGAGAAGATAGGTGAGCTTGTATTTATCGAAAGCTCGGGGGTGCTTTATGTGGATATTTACGATACTGACTATTCCACTTCAAATAAGATAACAGTAAATAAAGGCGCTGTAACTACGATACGCCTTGGCGAACACGACGACTATACGCGTGTCGCAATTGATACCTCAGGCGCAACCCACTTTTATAAAAAGCTGTCCTCTGACGGTTCTCTTCTTAAAATTACAGTAGCAGGCGAGTCCAACTCGGAACAGCCTGATGACTCACCGTCACCGTCAACATCGCCATCGGCTTCGCCTGCACCAACCGCTTCACCGACTCCAACACCCAAGCCCACTCCGACACCGGAGTCACATATAACAGGCGAGAAGATAATTGTCCTCGACGCAGGTCACGGCGGCAGCGACCCGGGTGCTGTATACACTCACGACGGAGTTGAATACAAAGAGAAGGTTGTAAACCTTGCTGTTGCGAAAAAGGTGTACAATATTCTGACTCAAAACGGAATACGTGTAGAAATGACACGTTCGGGCGACACATACCCCACTCTTTCTGAGCGTTCAGATTTTGCCAACAAGCTTGGCGCTGCGATGTTTGTTAGCATACACTCAAATTCATTCCCTAATAATACCGATGTAAAAGGAATTGAAGTGTATTATTCCAAAACAAATAACGGCGACAGATACTCTCTTACAAGCAAGGCTCTTGCAACAGATGTATATAAAAATCTTATTAAGAATACCTCTGCATCACAGCGAGGGGTGAAAACCGAGCAGCATCTTGTAACCAGAACGAGCGAGATGCCCGCAATCCTGATTGAGCTTGGCTTTATTACCAACAAAGGCGAGGCGGCAAATCTATACTCAGAAGAATATCAGGATTTATTGGCAGGTGCAATCGCAGCCGCAATTATTGACAATATTGACGAGGTGCAAATTCCTCCCGTCGCACCCAGAAGCGTAGAAACCGAAGGGACTGAATCAGAAACAAATGAAAACGAGTGATTTTTACTACGATTTGCCGGAGGAGCTTATAGCACAAGAGCCTGCAAAAAACCGCAGCGACTCACGTCTTATGTGCCTTGATAAGCTAACAGGCAAAACCTGTCACAAGCACTTTTATGATATTGTAGATATGCTCCAAGAGGGCGACTGTCTTATCTTAAATGATACCAAGGTTATACCTGCCAGACTCTACGGCGAAAAGGTCGGCACGGGCGGGGCGATTGAGTTTCTGCTCCTTAACCGCCGCACTGCTGATGAATGGGAGGTTATCCTAAAGCCCGGCAAACGTGCAAAGGTCGGTGCTAAATTTAAGTTCGGAGACGAGCTTACTGCCGAGGTTTTATCAATTACCGACGGCGGAGCAAGAATTATAAAGTTCAGCTATGACGGTATTTTTGAAGAAATATTAGACCGACTGGGCGAAATGCCGCTCCCTCCTTATATCACAAAAAAGCTGGAGGACAAATCACGTTATCAGACAGTTTATGCAAAGCATTCAGGCTCGGCAGCAGCACCTACGGCAGGTCTGCATTTTACGCCCGAGCTGATGGATAAAATTAAAGAAAAGGGCGTGGAGGTACACTTTGTTACACTACACGTCGGATTGGGAACATTTCGTCCGGTTAAGGCGGAAAATATTACAGAGCACGAAATGCACTCAGAATACTATGTCCTGCCCCAAGATACCGCCGAGGCGGTCAATCGCACAAAGGCAAAAGGCGGCAGGGTTATATCGGTCGGTACAACAGCGACACGAGTACTTGAAACAGCAGGTCAAGCAGGTCTGCCGCTAAAGGAATCAAGCGGCTGGACGGATATTTTCATCTATCCGGGCAAAAGCTTTAACGTGATAGATGCACTAATCACCAATTTCCACCTGCCTGAATCGACCTTAATAATGCTTGTCAGCGCACTTGCAGGCAGAGAAAATGTTCTTGCAGCATATAACGAGGCGGTTTTAGAAAAATACCGTTTCTTCTCGTTTGGCGATGCGATGTTTATTTCGTAAAGAGGTATACAATTATGTTTAAGATACTGCATACAAACGGTCTTGCACGCCGTGGTGAATTTACAACCGTACACGGCACGGTACAGACACCCGTTTTTCAAAATGTAGGCACTCTTGCCGCAATAAAGGGTGCTCTTTCGACCGAGGATTTAAGAGAAATCGGATGCCAGATAGAGCTTTCCAACACGTATCATCTGCATCTTCGTCCGGGTGATGAGGTTGTACACGACCTTGGCGGTCTGCACAAGTTTATGAACTGGGACAGACCTATCCTTACCGACAGCGGCGGATTTCAGGTCTTTTCTCTTTCGGGACTTCGGAAGATTACCGAGGAGGGCGTGACCTTCAGCTCTCACATAGACGGGCACAGAATTTTTATGGGACCTGAAGAAAGTATGAGGATACAGTCAAACCTTGCCTCAACAATTGCAATGGCGTTTGACGAGTGCGTGGAAAATCCCGCTCCCTACGATTACGTCAAAGCATCGTGCGAGAGGACATATCGTTGGCTTGAGCGTTGTAAATCGGAGATGGCACGCCTTAATACCCAAGACCGCACAATTAATAAAAATCAGCTTCTGTTCGGCATAAATCAGGGCGGAATATATGATGACCTTCGTATATGGCATATGAAAGAAATTGCAAAGCTTGATTTGCCCGGCTATGCGATAGGCGGTCTGGCGGTAGGTGAAACGGCGGAGGAGATGTATCATATTCTGGACGTAACTCTCCCACATGCACCCGATGATAAACCTCGATATTTAATGGGAGTCGGAACACCCGGTAATATTATAGAAAGTGTTGCAAGGGGTATTGATTTCTTTGACTGCGTTATGCCGTCTCGAAATGCAAGACACGGGTTTATATTTACGTGGAACGGAACTATGAACCTTATGAATCAAAAATACGAGCGTGACCCATTGCCTATCGACCCCAACTGTAACTGCCCCGCCTGCAGAAATTACTCAAGGGCATATATAAGGCATCTTTTCAAGGCAAAAGAAATGCTCGCAATGCGTCTTTCGGTCCTGCATAATCTCTACTTCTACAACGAACTGGCGGCAAAAATCCGCGAGGCGATTGAAGAAGACAGATTTGACGAATTCCGAAAGGAATATTCGGAAAAACTCGATAAAAGAATGTAAAAAAACACGGCTTTTTTAAGCCGTGTTTATATTTTTTTGGTATACTTTATCAAAAGTCTGACCGCAGTGCCGACAAACGCTCCCGAAACAAGTCCCAACGGGATAAGCAGCGGTGCAAAATAGAGTGCCGAGCTTGTCGAGAGTACAATACACGCAGCCAAAAGCTGACCTACATTATGAAACACTCCCCCGCTCATACCCACTCCGACTTTGGACATTCCAAAGCCTTGCGACAGTGACATTGCAACAAATGACAATATCCCTCCCGACATAGAATAGATAAGTGCATTGAGTCCCGAAAACCATAGACTTGTTATCAGTACCTTGACGAGCATTACAAAGAATGCCTGTTTTTTCCCAAACCGATACAGCGTGTACATAACGGCTATGTTAGCCAACCCTATCTTAAACCCTGCCACAGGCACAACAGGCGGCAACAGTGCCTCTATGTATCCAAGCACAGCCGCAATCGCACACAGTACTCCGATTTGGCATATTTCTTTTGCTTTCAAATCAATATCACCTGCTTACAGCGTCAGCTCCGCCCTTTGTTTCAACTACCACCTTGTTGGGAAGACAGATTATACTTCCGCCTTTAGAGCCGATTTTACCCTGATTTATACACAGCTTGTCAGGGCAATCTGCCTCGGTCATAAAGGCTTCTCCGTCCTCAATCACGAGCATATTTGTCCCGTTTATATCAATACTCTGATTTTTAGAAAGCGAATATTCGCCCAAAAGCTTGCCATCTTTATAAACACTGACCTTGTCCGCATCGCCGCTTGTGGCAAAAACATATGCCAACACCGCAAGGACTACCGTCAGTATTATAATCGGTATATCTTTCCTTTTCATAATTTCCTCTAAAAAGTTCAATAAAATTTCACAATTAATTCATATGGAATACATATTCCTATGTTATATTATAATTGTGAACTGGAGAAAGACCGTTCACAAAAAATATACCTTCCCCTTAATATTTTATCGAAAGACCGCATCTGCACAATGCGGTCTTTTGGTATGTAAATTTATACTAAGGAGAAGTATATTAACACAATTATTCCAAGCACAATCCTGTACCAGCCGAATACCTTGAAATCGTGTTTTCTGACATAGTTAATCAAAAACTCTATCGCAAGTGCCGACACAATGTATGCCACCGCCATTCCTGTGAGCAATACCGCCCAATCGGCAAGCGGCATATTGAGTCCGTATTTGAGTATCTTAAGAAGACTTACACCAAACATCACGGGGATTGCGAGGAAGAACGAAAATTCCGCCGCAAGAGAGCGTGAGCAGCCTAAAATTATTGCACCCAATATCGTAGCACCCGAACGTGATGTACCGGGTATTATCGAGAGCACCTGAAACATTCCGATTAAAAGTGCAGTCTTGTAGCTCATCGACTTCATATCGGTGACGTTTTCCTTTTTATTTATATTCTCAACAACAATAAACCCGATACCGTACAAAATAAGCATCGATGCCACAACCCACGGATTTTCTATTCTTTCCATAACGGGGTCGAGCAAAAGACCTATTACCGCTGCAGGCAAACAAGCCACAATGACCTTAAACCACATCTGCCACGTATCCGATTTCTCTAAAGGTGTTTTAGACGGCGAAAATGGGTTTAGCTTCTTAAAATAAAGCGTAACCACCGCTAAAATTGCACCAAGCTGAATTACATAAAGATACAAATCCGATGCAGTAAAGCTGTTTTCGTTGTTAATAAAAGCATTAACAAGTATCATATGCCCCGTACTTGAAATGGGCAGCCACTCGGTAATGCCCTCCACAATACCCAGTATAACAGACTTTATCATATCAATTATCAGCATACTAATAATTACTCCTTATTTACTAAGCTCCTCTACGCAGCCTTTGATAATCTCAACTGCGTGGTCAATTCCCAATTTTGAAACATTAAGGCATAAGTCATAGCCGTTCATATTACCCCAATCCTTGTTGGAATAGTAGTTATAATACGCTCTTCTTTGTTTCTCGGTTTTGGTTATCCTATCCTGTGCTTCCTTGCGGGTAAGGTTATACAATTTTTGTATTCTCTCTAACTTATATTCCATATCGGCATAAAGAAAGACGTTAAAGGTTTCGCACTCCTCCGCCTCCAGCACATAATCGGCACAACGGCCGACAATAACGCAGGAGCCGTCCTTTGCCAGCTTTTTAATAACATCCGACTGTGCAATAAACAGCTTGTCATTAAGCGGCATCTCGTAGTACATAGGTGTAGCAAGGCCTCTTAATCCGCCGCCCATAACCAACGAATACAGCAAGCTGCCTGTAGCACGCTCATCTATACCTGTAATGACATCTCTGTCAATACTGCTCTTTTCGGCAGCCATTGTAACAAGTTCCTCGTCATAAAATGTAACACCCAACGCATCAGCAAGCTTCTTTCCTATCTCCTTGCCGCCGCTGCCGTAGTGTCTGCCTATCGTTACAACTATATTCTTTGCCATCAAATCGACCTCCTTGCCGTTCTTTGATAATTATATCAAACAATCATCCCGAATTCAAGATATTTCATAAATACGCTTATAAATACGGTAAAAGAGCTTTACCTTCCTAAGATAATGTCTGGTTTCCCGATATGGTATATTATCAAGCACTTTCCCATCAGCAGAATACCGACTGTCCCCAAGCCACCTTTCAACAGTTGCAGGGCCTGCGTTATACGCCGCAAGTGCCAAATCAATATCATCAAACTTATCCTTAAGATAAGAAAGATAATAGCAACCCATAAGTATATTCGTTTCAGGCTCTAATCTCTTTTCGTAATGAAAGTCGGTACGTTCGGATACAAACTGTGCCGTTTCGTCGGTTAATTGCATCAGCCCGTGAGCCACGCCAGAGCTGGCGTTTTCGTCAAAGCCCGACTCGGTTTTAACCACCGACGCTACAAGGTATGCGTCAAGATTATACATTGCAGCACCCTTGGATATTTCCAGTTTGTACTCAAACGGAAACAGGCTTTTTGCAAAATTGCCCCACAGCGTTGCTGCGACAATCACCAAAAGCACAAAAACAGATGTGATTTTTATTAATTTCCTCAAAATTTCACCCTTATATCATATAGAATTCTGTCTACCTCTGCTGCCAAATCACCATCGCCGTTATTCTCGATTATATATCGGCAATGCTCTTTATAAAAGCTGTCAGAAGGCTGTGCAGCAAACCTTTTCTCTGCAGCAGATGCGTCTATGTTATCACGCTTAACAATACGGTCTGTCCTCACTTTTTTGTCTGCCACTACTCCAACCAGAAATTCGCACATATCTTCAACAGGGCTACCTATTATCACCGCACCGTCTATTGCAGCTATCTCAGATGCCGCCTTTAGTCCTGTTTCTATCTGCTTTTTTATATGCTTATGCGTAATTTCGTTTAATATTCCAAGCTCCAGTTTGTCCGAAAAAACAGTGTCGGCAAGCTTTTTTCTTAAAAGCAGTCCCTTTTCATCAAAATACTCTTTGCCGAAATGTGCGTAAAGCTCGCCGTAAGCCGCGCCATCGGGCATAACAACCTCTCTTGCTATTTTATCGGCGTCGAAAACGTCTACTCCTCTTTGGCGGAAAAGGTCGGATATATAGCTTTTTCCGCTCCCGCTCGGCCCTGTTATGCCGAATACAATTTTATTTGCAGTCATACCAAGACCTCCCGCTCGCCATATCCGCTACCAGCGGTACACCTATATCGGCGGCATTTTCCATCTCCTGCTTTAGTATTTTGCGCACCTTTTCCTCCTCCTCGGGAACAGCCTCTATTATCAGCTCGTCGTGCACCTGAAGCACAAGCTTGGACTCTAAGCCTTCCTCCTTGAGCCTTTTATGCACTCTTACCATTGCAAGCTTTATTATATCCGCCGCCGTTCCCTGAATGGGGGTGTTTAATGCCACTCTCTCGCCGAACATTCTGGTGTTATAGTTACTCGACTTAAGCTCGGGTATATAACGTATTCTGTTCATAAGCGTTTTGACATAGCCGTTGTTTCTCGCCTCAGCTTTTATACGCTCCATATAATCCCTGACACCGCTGTAATGCTCAAGATACCCCTCGATATATTCCCTCGCCTCTTTGACCGAAATCTTCAAATCCTTTGCAAGCGAGAACTCGCCGATACCGTAAACTATACCGAAATTGACAGCCTTTGCGCCAGAGCGCTGCTCCTTAGTAACCTTATCTGCAGGGATTTTCAAGACCTGTGCCGCCGTTTCGGTATGAATATCCGCACCCTTTAAGAATGCGTCCTTCATTGCTTTATCATCTGCAATCGCCGCAAGAACTCTAAGTTCAATCTGCGAATAGTCAGCATCTACAAAAATCTTTCCGTACTCTGCCACAAACATCTTGCGTATTTCTCGCCCGAGTTCTGTCCTTGTAGGAATATTTTGCATATTAGGCTCTGTCGAGCTTATTCTGCCCGTTACGGTAACCGTCTGATTAAATACCGAGTGAATTCTGTGCGTTTTCTCCGATATAACAGCCGCCAGGCCGTCACAGTAGGTGGACTTTAGCTTAGCCGCACGGCGATACTCCAAAACCGCATCAATAATCGGGTGCTTGTCCCGTAAATTTTCCAATACCTCCGCACCTGTGGAATATCCGCTCTTTGTCTTTTTCTTGGGTGACAGATTAAGCTTTTCGAACAAAACCTCTCCAAGCTGCTTGGGCGAATTTATATTAAATTCCACACCTGCCATCTGGTAAATCTCTGCCGAAAGTGTATCAATTCTCTCGCCGAGCATAGCACCGAACGCAGCGAGTCTTTCTTTATCAATATACATTCCCTCAATCTGCATATCGGCAAGCACCTCTGCAAGCGGCAGCTCGATATCAAAATACAACTGCTCCTGCTTAGCTGCTTTTAGTTTCTCAAGAGTCTTCTCCTTAAGCGGATATATCAAAAGTGCCTCCGAGATTATATTCTCGTCTGCTTTCTCCTCATCATCAAACAGTGAAATCTGCTTTTCTCCCGCTTCAATAGGACTTACACCAAAATATTCAACCGAAAGAGCATCCAAAGTATACTCCGACCTGGACGAATTTATAAGATATGCCGCAATCGCCACATCATATGCAATACCTCTTAATCTTATTTCGGGATAGAGCGCAACTATAGCGTCCTTTGCATTAAAGCACAGCTTTTTTATACTGTCATCTGATAAAACATCACTCATACCTGCTATAAGCTCTGCCCCTTCGACCAGATATCCCTCGCCTTTGGGAAGTGCAACACCAATTCTCGTAACAGAGCCGTTTTGTATGCCGAAAACAAACGCAGCCTCGCCGTTTTGGCGTATTTTGTCAAGCAGTAAAGATAAAGCTGCTTTGTCCTCTATAACCTCTTTAATGCAGTCTGCAATCGGATTTTCCGCTGATACCTGCTCTGTCTTTACTTGGGAAAAGTCCATTCTCTTTATAATGCTGTTAAGTCCAAGCTTTGACAGGGTATTTAGAAGCTCACCCGAGGGTGTGATACCGCCCTCCGCCACGGAAAAGTCAATTTCCATAGGCACATTTTTGTCAATAGTAGCAAGCTTTTTAGAAAGGTATGCCGACTCCCTGCCCTCCTTAAGCTTGGTAAGCTGTGCACCCTTAAAGCCGTGACTGTCAAAATCGTGATATATATTTTCGATACTTTTATGCTTTGCAATAAGTGCAGTAGCCGTCTTTTCGCCTATTCCCGCAACGCCGGGGATATTATCCGACGCATCGCCCATCAGCGCCTTGACGTCAATAAACTGCATAGGCGTTACTCCATAGCGTTCAAAAACTCTTTCGGGGGTATATTCCTCCGTTTCGGTGTTTCCGCTTTTGGTGGTGGTAAGAAGTATGCTCGTAAAATCGTCAGCAAGCTGCAAATCGTCCTTGTCGCCTGTTGCGATAAGGCATTTTACTCCCTTTTCGCCGCAAAGACGTGATACTGTTCCGATTATATCGTCAGCCTCATAGCCTTCCTTTTCAAGACGCAAAATACCCATTTCATCAACAATCTGACGTGCAATGGGCATCTGCAAAGCAAGCTCCTCGGGCATCGGCTTTCGCTGTGCTTTGTAGCCGTCAAACATCTTATGGCGGAAGGTGGGAGCCTTTAAGTCAAATGCAGCCATAATATAGTCGGGATTATGGTCGGAAACAAGCTTTAACAGCATCATAAGAAAGCCGTAGATAGCATTAGTCGGCGTACCGTCGGGTGCGGAAAGAAAACGCACTCCGTAATATGCTCGGTTTATAAGGCTGTTTGAGTCGATAATGAGTAGTTTTTTCATACACTTATCCTTTCAGATTTTCTATCTGCCAGTCTATTTCGTTTTTGTTCATTGCCTTTAGTATGGAATTAACTTTTGCAAAGTGTCCGCAGCCGAAAAAGCCTCTCGACGCCGAAAGCGGACTCGGGTGCGGAGCCTCAAGTATAAAATGCTGCGGCGCTGTAATTATCTCGGTCTTTTTACGTGCATTCGCACCCCAAAGTAAGAATATCACAGGCTCCTTTCGCTCGTTTAGAAGCTGGGCAATGCGGTCGGTAAACTGTTCCCAGCCCTTGCCCTGATGCGAGTTTGGCATATCGGCACGTACGGTAAGGGCGTTATTAAGGAGCAGAACTCCCTGCTGTGCCCATTTGGTAAGACAGCCATTGTCGGGGATATAACAGCCAAGCTCGCTGTTAAGCTCTTTGTATATGTTCAGAAGTGACGGCGGAATATCCACCTCGGGACGTACCGAAAAGGCAAGCCCGTGCGCCTGACGGTCGCCGTGATACGGGTCCTGACCGAAAATAACAACCCTGACATCAGAGTATGCAGTCAGCTTTAAGGCATTAAATACATCATTCTTTTCCGGATATACTGTATGCTCTTTGTACTCTTCGCTTAGAAAAGCGGCAAGCTGTTTATAATAATCCTTTTCAAATTCGTCGGCTAAAAG
>JAZRPK010000073.1:0-11494 GCA_045649145.1 Clostridia bacterium | reverse complement strand
GGTTGTAACACTTGATATCGGCGACCTTTTGCCCAACGGCTGTGATATTGCACAGCGTGATAAGCTGGTTGCTTTGATTAAAAAGGTACAGCCTGATTTTATAATCACACACTCACCCACCGACTATATGCCCGACCATCTTGCTGTTTCAAAGCTTGTGTTTGATGCGTCATTTGCGGCAAGCGTACCGCATTACGGCGCTGAGGGCAAGGCGGCTGTTGTTCCTATTTTCTATATGGACAACCTTGCAGGTATGAACTTTAACCCCACAGAATATGTGGATATATCAGACGAAATCGAGCTTAAGATACAGATGCTCGAATGTCACGAAAGCCAGCTTAAATGGATGCGTGACCATGACCACATTGACTTTGCTGAGTTTGTACGCACTTGCTCGAGATTTAGAGGAATTCAGTGCGGAGTTCAGTATGCGGAGGCTTTTTGTCAGGAGCTTGTGTGGCCTAAGGTTGTCGCACGGAGGTTATTACCGTGAAAAAGGTAGCTTGTGTTGGTATTTTAGTGGCTGACGCAATAGTTGAACCTGTACATAATTATCCCGAAAAGGGCGTTTTAGAGCCTGTAAACTCAATCACTATGCATAATGGCGGAAACGCAATGACTGCAGCCATAAACCTTAGAAAACTCGGTGTTGAGTCGGTTATGGTAGGTATGGTCGGCGACGATATGTTCGGCGAGTTCTTAAAGGGCAGACTGGACAAGGCGGGTGTTGATACCTGCGGTCTTAAGGTAAGCGACAAGGCACAGACCTCGGCATCTGTTCTTATGATAGACAAGACGGGCGAACGCTCCTTCTTCCATTGCACAGGTACAAATGCAGTGTTTGCGAACGAGGATATTGATATGAGCGCTGTTGAAAAGTGCGATATGGTATTTGTAACGGGCAGCTTCCTTATGGACACCTTCGACGGCGAGGAAACAATGGAATTCCTTAAAAAATGTAAGGAAATGGGCAAGACCACCTTCCTTGATGTCTGCTGGGACGCAAAAGGACAGTGGGGCAAGCTTCTTGATATGTCCATGCCGTATATAGACTACCTGATGCCGAGTATTGACGAGGCGGTTTTGATAGCGGGCAAGGACGACCCCGATGATATTGCAGATGTGTTTATGTCAAAGGGCGCAAAGAACGTAATTATAAAGGTAGGCTCAAAGGGCAGTTACTTAAGAAAAGAGGGCGAAACAAAGGGTACACTTTATCCGCCGTTCTATGTAGAAAACCCTGTTGATACCACAGGAGCGGGCGACAGCTTCTGTTCAGGCTTCCTGGCAGCTTTCGCTAAGGGAAAGACTCCTGAGGAGTGTATGGTGTTTGCAAATGCAACAGGTGCACATTGTGTAATGGCAAAGGGTGCAACTACCGGTATCAAGAGCTATGATGAGATTATGAAATTCATTGAAGATAAAAAAGCTTAAATTCTGAAAGGAGAAGAAAAATGGATTTTTTAACTACTGTTAAGGGAAGTCTTCTGGAGGATTTTTATCCGAAGGGCTGGGACATGAAGAAGATTGACGAGTGCTGTGAAAAGGGCCTTTCAAGAGAGGATTTCTGGCACAAGGACTTCAACCCCGTAGAATGTGAAAACATCTACGAGTTTGACACACTTATGGGTCACGAGATTGCATTGCAGATTAAAAATGCACGTGAAAAGGGCGAGAAGCTTGCTATGATTCTGCCTGTCGGCCCGATGGGTATGTACAAGTGGGCTGTATATTTCCTTAAGGCGTGGAATGTAAAGTGCGACCACGTTTACACCTTCAATATGGACGAGTGGTCGGACAGCGAGGGTAACACACTTCCGAATACAAACCCCGCATCATTTGAGTACAGTATGAAAGAGGCTTTCTTTGATAAGCTTGGCGAGAATACAATCCCGCCCTCACAGCGTAACTTCGCTACAAAGGAAAACCTTCCCACTTACCCCGAAAAGCTTGCTAAATTAAAGGCTGAGGGTGTAAAGCTTGTATTGGTATTCGGTATCGGCAGAATGTGCCATATCGCATTCTGGGAGCCGCAGTTTGCAGATGATTATGCAACTGAAGCAGAGTGGAAGAGTCAGTGCTACCGCATCGGTGCTAAATTGCACCCCTTGACAATCGAGCAGAACGCTATTACCAGCTTTAAGAGCAGAACAACACTCGTACCGTGCCGTGCAAATACAATCGGACCGGGATTGTTCTTACAGGCTGATTATATCATCGGCGGTTGTGACGGTGCTCTTGGCAGAGGTATGGGCTGGCAGGGAATGAGCTTCCTGACAACTCTTCACTACGGTCCGGATATGAATATCACATCTACATATATGCCGACACTTCCCGGTAAGCTGTTCTACCTTAAGGAGCTTGCAGGTCCGTTAGTGGCTGAATGTAACTAATAAGAACATAAAAAACTGCACCGATTGGTGCAGTTTTTCTCTATTTGGATTTCTTTTTCGCAGTAGTCTTCTTTTTGTTTGATGCAGGTCTTTTCTTTTTTGGCTTTCCTTTTTGGGTTGCCTGCTTTTTTACAACAGGCTTTGCCTTAACGTCATACGCCTCAGGACGCACATATATCGGACTGGTTGTAAAGTCGAGTCCTCGTCTTACGCCGCGGCATATGGACGAAAGCTCTGTCGCACGCACTTCAGCATCAAACATAGGCGAATTTTCACGAAAATCTGCCGCCTTGGTTATAATGGGGAGTTTTGCTTTCTTTTGGATAGCATTTAATATCTCCCTGCCCTTGTCATTAAATGCAAGAACTCTTAAATACTGCGGTTTTGAGTTTGTCAAAGCGCCGTCAATATCCAAAAGAGCCGACATAATAGCACGGCGAATTCTTGCGTTGGTAAACTGTCTGGTACAAGCGTGGTTCAAGATATCGTCAAGCGAGGTTGCCTGCGGAGTTGCACGCAGTACACGTGTTACCAGCTCGGGCGGTGCGTCAAACACCGAGTTAAAAATGCCCAGCCCCTTGACACGCAGCATATAAAGAACAATCGCATCAAGCAGCTTTCGGTCAAACATAACAGCATCATCATATAACTGATGTGTTGTTGCGGGGATATATTCAGATATATCCTTGTTTTCCTCGAATATATCACGGATTGCGTTGCCTGATGCAAAGCCGTTAGACGGCGATGTATCGTGATGGTTAGCAAATTTTCTAAGGAGTGCGTGAGGCTTTATTTTGCTTTTCAAGCGAAGCAATGCTTTTATGTACTCAATACCAAGAATATTGTTCGGCTGATTGATAAGCTCGGCGGGGATTGTACCGACATACGCCGACATATGCGCAAGCTTGTACCCCATACCTGCACGCAAATTTTCTTTTATTTTTTCCGAGATTTCGGGCGTTTCGTTAAGCATAATCTCGGCCGCACGGGTAAGCGAATCGGTATCGCCACACTCACTGCCAAACCACAGCGAATCGACAACCTTACACGCATCAAGCACACTTACTGCACCTCTTGCAAAAAGCTCGGCAGGAGCAAGGCTATAAACGCAAGGCAGTTCTATGACGAGATCAACACCGCCCAGGACTGCTGCCTTTGCACGCAAAAATTTATCAAACGCAGCCAAAGAGCCACGCTGAACCACGCTGCCGCTCATTACAGCAACTACAGCGTCACACTCTTTGCGTACCTGTGAAATCTGAAAAGCGTGTCCGTTATGAAAAGGATTGTATTCGGCGATTATACCACCAATTTTCATAAAAAAATACCCCTTGTAAATAATTCATATAATATTATACCAAAAAAATATAAATTTGTATAGTATTATTTTCAAAATAGTATAATAATTATTGACAAAAAATATGAAATGCGGTACAATAATATAGACAACATATGAATAATCGTTCATATGTTACATAAAAACAAAGGATGTGCTAAGGGTGAATAAACCTGTATATATGGATAATAACGCCACAACCAAGCTTGACGAGCGTGTGTTTGAGGCGATGAAGCCGTACTTTACCGAGATTTACGGTAATGCCTCGTCAAAGTTTTACGAAACGGGACGAAAGGCGGAGGCTGCTGTTGCGGATTTCCGCGAAAGAGTAGCGAATGAGCTGGGCGCTAAAGCCAGCGAGATTTATTTTACCGCATCGGGCTGTGAGGCGGATAACTGGGCAATCAAGGGTATTGCCGACGCATATAAGGGAAAGGGAAATCACATCATAACGAGCAGTATCGAGCATCACGCAATACTCTCATCCTGTGAATTTCTCGAAAAAAACGGATATGAGGTAACATATCTCGGTGTTGACAGCGAGGGAAGAGTAAACCCTGCCGATGTTGAGGCGGCTATTACAGATAAGACCATTTTGATTTCGATTATGACAGCAAATAACGAAATCGGTACAATAGAGCCGATTGCTGAAATTGCAAAAATTGCGAAAAAGCACGGCGTGCTGATGCACACGGACGCTGTTCAGGCAATAGGACATATGAAAATAAATGTTTTGGATATGGGAGTTGATTTGTTATCCCTTTCTGCGCACAAATTCCACGGTCCTAAGGGAGTGGGTGCGCTTTATATCAGAAATGGTGTTAAGATATCAAATCTTATCCACGGCGGCGGACAGGAAAGAGGAAAGCGTGCCGCAACCGAGAATGTGGCAGGTATGGCAGGACTGTGCAGAGCGCTTGAGCTTACAAATGAGAATTTAGATAAGAATATCGAGAAAATGCAACAGCTCAGGGACAGGCTGATAAAGGGTATTAGTGACAGTATCCCCGAATGTCGACTGAACGGACCGCAAAATGAGGACAGACTTTGCAATAACGTAAATTTCTCGTTTAAGTATATAGAGGGCGAGTCCATACTTATGATGCTGGATATGTACGGCATTTGTGCGTCGAGCGGAAGTGCCTGTGCATCGGGCTCGTTGGACCCGTCGCACGTTCTGCTTGCAATAGGTCTCCCGCACGAGATTGCACACGGCTCTTTAAGGCTCTCGGTTTCAAACGAAACAACCGAGGAGGAGGTCGATTACGTAATCGAAACTCTGCCGCCGATTGTGGAGAGATTAAGGCAGATGTCCCCGCTTTACGAGGGATAAGACTTAAGGAAAGGACAGATAAAGATGTATTCTGAAAAGGTAATGGACCATTTTGCAAACCCGAGAAATGTCGGCGAGATAAAAGATGCTAACGCTGTCGGACAGGTCGGAAACGCAAAATGCGGCGATATAATGAAGATTTATATGGATATCGAGGACGATATCGTAAAAGATGTTAAATTCAAGACCTTCGGCTGCGGAGCTGCTATTGCGACAAGCTCGATGGCGACCGAGATGGTAAAGGGAAAAACTGTTGACGAGGCTCTTTCTCTTACCAATAAGGCTGTTATGGAAGCATTAGATGGACTCCCGAGCGAGAAAATTCACTGCTCGGTGCTTGCGGAGGAGGCTATAAAAGCTGCCATCGACAACTACAAAAGCCGTATGGGTGTAAGTCTTGGCGGTAACGGCGGTTGCTCCGATTGCGGTGTTTGCTGCCACAAATGCTCCGATGTGGAAGAAGATAAATAATTTCAATATATGTCTTGCAAGATTGAAATTTATATGTTAAAATAGAATAAACATAAACGGGAATACATTTTTTGGGAAATAATAATGTATTCCCCTTTTTTAAGAAAAAAATCCTCGGAGGTTTAGTATGGAAGCAAAATATAAAAGAATCCTCTTGAAAGTCAGCGGAGAGGCTTTGGCGGGCGAAAAGGGCTACGGCCTTGACGAGAGTACGCTTGATAAGGTATCCGAAAGTATAAAAAAAGTTGTTGATATGGGTGTCAGGGTTACAATCGTTGTTGGCGGCGGCAATATTTGGCGCGGCAGGAGCAGCGAGAATATGGACAGAACCCCTGCCGACCATATGGGGATGCTTGCAACCGTTATAAACGCACTTGGACTCTGCTCCGCACACGAAAGCTGCGGCGTGGAAACAAGAGTTCAGTCGGCTATCGAGATGCGTGCTGTTGCCGAGCCGTACATAAGAGGCAAGGCGGTAAGACACTTAGAAAAGGGCAGAGTGGTAATATTTGCCGCAGGTACAGGTAACCCCTTTATGTCCACCGATACAGCGGCGGCACTTCGTGCGGTGGAAACCGACTCCGAGATAATCCTTCTTGCAAAAAAGGTCGACGCAGTATACGATTCAGACCCTAATATTAACCCCGATGCAAAACGTTACGATTCTCTTTCCTTCTCGGATATTCTCGGCAAGGAGCTTGGCGTTATGGACTCAACTGCGGCTTCAATGTGCCGTGACAACAATATGTCAATCCTCGTATTTGGCTTAGATGACCCCGAAAATATCGTAAGAGCGGTAACGGGCGAAAAAATAGGAACATTGGTAACCAAAGACGGCAAAAGATAAAAAGAACGGCAAAAATTCCGTAGCTTGCCATTTTCTGCAGCTCGGAGTACACTGCGTACGCCGTCGCTTAGAAAAATAACAATCTACGAAATTTTATCACGTTCTTAGGTTTAGCATATTAAAATAATGGAAAGGAAGTATTATTATGTCAAAGTATCCCGAAATAGAAGAAAGAATGAACAAAAGAGTTGACGGCTTCCACGGCGAGCTTAAAACTATCCGTGCAGGCAGAGCAAACGCATCTGTCCTTGATAAAGTATCAATCGACTACTACGGCACACCGACACCCATTCAGCAGGTAGGCTCAATTTCATCACCCGAGCCGAGAATGCTGGTAATTCAGCCGTGGGACACAAGCGTTTTAGGCGAGATTGAAAAGGCAATCCTAAAGTCTGAAATCGGCATCGCACCGCAAAATGACGGCAAGGTTATCCGTCTTAACTTCCCGCCTCATACTGAGGAACGCAGAAAAGAGCTTGTAAAGCAGGTTAAGAAGTATTCCGAGGAGGCAAAGGTGCAGATAAGAAATGCCCGCCGTGATGCAATGGAGGACTACAAGACAAAGAAGAAGAACTCAGAAATTACCGAGGATGACTTAAAGGGTATCGAAAAGGATATCCAGAACCTTACCGACAAGTATATTAAAGAAATTGAAGACATAACCGCAGATAAAGAGAAGGAAATTCTCGAGGTTTAAGATTTTTCGGGACTGCCCCTTATTTTCGGAAAGGGACAGTCCCTTGCGCCATTTTTGGGAAAGGACAGTTGGGAAATGTTTTTTAAGAAAAAGCAATCGGAAGAGATAGATATGACGCGTCTGCCCGTACATATAGGCGTTATAATGGACGGCAACGGCAGATGGGCGAAAAAGAGGGGACTTCCTCGCAGTGCAGGACATAAGGCGGGAGCCGACTCGCTTAAGAAGATAGTTACAGCCTGTAACAAAATGGGCATTAAATATATCACCGTTTACGCATTTTCTACCGAAAACTGGTCAAGACCTAAGGAGGAGGTAGACTACCTGATGGGTCTTTTGTTGGGGTACTTGCGTGATGCCCAAACCACGTTGGCGGGCGAAAATGTAGTTATCCGTGCTATCGGCTCTCGGGCAGAGCTTTCCGAGGAAATTCAGAAGCAGATTATAAAGACGGAGGAATTTACCTCGAAAAATACAGGCATTGTAATGAATATCGCCCTTAACTACGGTGCAAGGGAGGAGCTTACAACAGCCGTAAAAACTATTGTAGCCGAGGGGAAAACGGCAGAGGAAATTGATGCAGACCTTATTTCATCAAAGCTCTATACGGCGGACCAGCCCGACCCCGACCTTTTAATCCGCACCAGCGGCGAGATAAGACTTTCGAATTTTATGCTATGGCAGCTTGCCTACTCGGAGATGTATTTTACCGACAAGCTCTGGCCCGATTTTAGCGTAAAGGATTTAGAAAAGGCAATCATTGAATACCAAAGAAGAAACCGTCGTTTCGGCGGAGTGTAACGGGAGGAAGACATTATGCTGACACGAATATTAACATCGGCGATAGGAGTTGTAGTATTTTTTGCGGCACTTTTTGCACCGACAAGAATTTTTATGCTCGCTATTTTTGCAGTAATTGCTATAATGCTCTACGAAATGTACGGCGTATTAAAATGCGGCAAGCTTGTAAACGCAGTTGGTGCAGTATCTGCTGTGACAGCGGCTGCTGCAATGATGTATGAATACGGAGCTTATGTGTATTTGTCTTTTGTTTTGGTTATTATGCTTTATACTTTAGCGGCAGTTCTAAAGCACGGAAAAACCAATGCCAGAGATGTACTCTCTCACGGCTTTGTTACAATCTTTATAACTGTATTTATGTGCTATATAATCAAGCTTTTTGCGGCGTTTGGTGCACTTGGGGCTTTGTGGGTGTTCGTAATTGCGTGGATAACCGACAGCGGTGCATATTTTGCGGGCGTATTTTTGGGCAAGCATAAGCTTGTACCGCATATAAGTCCAAAAAAGACAGTAGAGGGAGCAATAGGTGGTGTTTTAGCGGCTGTTGTTGCAGGTGTGGTTTACTATATCATACTTGTAAATGTCGGAAGTAAATTCAGCTGGGGCGTGCTTGTTTCGCTTGCGGCTATGAGCCTTGTCGGCTCGGTATTGTCGCAGCTCGGTGACTTTGTCGCATCGTGCATCAAGCGTGACTCAGACGTTAAGGACTACGGCTCAATCCTGCCCGGACACGGCGGACTGATGGACAGATTTGACAGCGTGGTGTTTATTGCACCGTTTGTATATTACATCTTAACAATTATAAACGCAGTGTTTATAATATCAGCTTCTGCTGTATAAGGAAAAAGGTATAAATATGAAAAATGAACATAATATATCAATACTTGGGTCAACAGGCTCAATAGGCACACAAACCCTTGATATTGCAAGGGATAATCCCGAGATTAAGATAAAAGCACTTGCAGCTCACAGAAATATCAAGCTTTTGGAAGAGCAGGCGAGAGAGTTTAATCCCGACATTGTATCGGTAACCGACTGCAAGGCGGCAGCAGAGCTTAAAATCAAGCTTGCAGATACTAACATAAAGGTCCTTTCGGGAGAGGAGGGGCTTTTGGAGGCGGCAACAGCAGACGGAGCGGATACTGTAGTTACGGCGGTTGTTGGCATAGCAGGCTTAAAGCCTACTATTGAGGCTATAAACGCAGGCAAAAATATCGCCCTTGCCAACAAGGAAACGCTTGTAACGGGCGGTCATATCGTAACCAAGCTTGCAAGGGAGAAGAATGTAGCACTGTTGCCGGTTGACAGCGAACATTCGGCAATTTTTCAGTCCTTACAGGGCTGCCGTGATAAAAAGGAAATCAAAAAGATACTTCTAACAGCGAGCGGAGGCCCTTTCTTTGGCAAAAAGAGAGCTGAGCTTAAAAATGTAACACCTGCCGATGCCTTAAAGCATCCCAACTGGGATATGGGTGCAAAGGTGACGATAGACTCGTCTACACTCGTAAATAAGGGCTTAGAGGTTATGGAGGCAAGGTGGCTGTTTGACGTTGATATAGATGATATTGAGGTTTTGGTGCATCGACAGAGTGTGGTACATTCAATGGTAGAATTTTGCGACAATGCTGTAATTGCGCAGCTTGGCACACCTGATATGAGATTGCCCATTCAGTACGCAATCACATACCCATACCGCAAACCGATGAAGAATAACGTGCTCGATTTCACCAAATATCCGACGCTTACATTTGATAAGCCTGATACCGAAACATTCTTTGCACTCGCTCTTGCATTCCGTGCAGGCAGAGAGGGCGGAGTGTTGCCTACAGTATTTAACAGTGCCGATGAGGCGGCTGTTGAGTTATTCTTAAAGGGAGAGATAGGCTATCTTGATATATCCGAGCGCATAAGAGCGGCTATGGACAAAGCGCCAAAGGTGATAAATCCATCGCTTGACGATATTTTTGCCGCAGACCGTTTTGCACGTGATGAAGTATATAATATTAAATAATCGGAGTTGATAGCAGGTGCTGACAGCATTGGTAACAATTTTAATATTTCTTGTGATGATTTCTCTTCACGAGTTCGGACACTTTTTAGTTGCAAAGCTGTGCGGTATTACAGTTAGGGAATATGCAATCGGAATGGGGCCTGCTATCTTCAAAAAGGAGAAGGGCGGCACGCTTTATTCGGTTAGAATTTTCCCGATAGGCGGCTATTGCTCTATGGAGGGCGAAGACGGCGCAAGTGAGAGCAAAGGCGCATTTTGTAACCAAAAGCTGTGGAAAAGATTTGCCGTTGTAGTTGCGGGTGCAGTGCTTAATGTAATACTCGGCTTTGTGCTTTTTGTAATTATTGCCGTGCAGAGCGCACCCTTTGCCACCAATACTATTGAGAGCCTTGACGAGCGCAGCTCGATGTACCAGGCGGGTGTTATGGCGGGTGATAAGATTGTTGACATAAACGGCAGAAATATCAGCTTTTACCGTGATATAACACTCTATAAATCAGAGATAGATACAGCCAAACAGGTGGAAATGACCGTAAAACGTGACGGCGAAAGATTAAAATTCACCTTCCCTATGAGCGAGCTTACAGGCATACGCACCTACGGCGAGCGAGGATATACCGAAACAACCACAATGAACGGCATAACCGAAACGGAGGAATACCTGTACGCCGAGGATCTTGAAGTACCTGCCGAGATAATTGGTCAAGAGACTAAAATTTCGGGTATGATGCTCGGCTTTTCGCCCAAGATGGAGGAGCGTAGCATAATAAGCGTTATAAAAGAGGCGTATTTTAACACAAAATTTGTGGTAAAGCTTGTATATAAGTCCTTGTGGGATTTGATAAGCGGCAAGGCAGGCATAGAGCAGGTTTCAGGCCCTGTGGGAATAGTTGATGCGGTAAATACCGCCGTACATTCCGAAGTGATGCCGTGGCTCAGCGTGCTTTCGCTGGCGGCACTTTTAACGATAAACTTAGGAGTATTTAATCTCTTGCCCTTACCTGCGTTAGACGGCGGAAGAATATTCTTTATGCTCTTTGAGCTTATAAGAGGAAAACCCGTCCCGCCCGAAAAAGAGGGAATGGTGCATATGATAGGCTTGATATTACTGCTTCTGTTTGCGGCGGTGATTAGTGCAAAGGATATAATGATGTTGATAAAATAGGTGATAGAAATGAAAAGAAAAGTTACTGTCGGCGGTGTACAAATTGGCGGCGATGCCCCGATTTCTGTCCAGTCGATGACCAATACCGATACACGTGATGTTAAGGCTACCACAGAGCAGATTGCACGTCTTACCGAGGCGGGCTGTCAGATTGTGCGTGTGGCTGTGCCTGATATGGAGGCGGCTCTGGCGGTCGGTGAGATTAAAAAGAGGATTACCATACCGCTTGTGGCGGATATACATTTCGACTACCGCCTTGCCCTTGAGGCAATAAAGGGCGGTGTTGATAAGGTGCGTATCAATCCGGGCAATATCGGCAGCCGTGACAGAGTAAAGGCTGTCAGAGATGCGTGCAAGGAGCGCAATATCCCTATCAGAATAGGTGTAAACGGCGGCTCTTTGGAAAAGGAGCTTTTAGCCAAATACGGACATCCGACTGC
>JAZRPK010000072.1:0-14031 GCA_045649145.1 Clostridia bacterium | reverse complement strand
TTCCTAAGACCGCTTGGCCTCCGACTTTGTGATAGTTGATGGTGGGCGGGATATATCCCTCTTTAAGCGCAAGAGCACATACAATAGCCTCAATGCCGCCTGCTGCACCTAAAAGGTGTCCGGTCATCGACTTGGTCGAGCTTACTGCTAGCTTTTTCGCGTGCTCGCCGAATACCGACTTAATTGCAGACGTTTCAAAGCTGTCATTATACTTGGTGGATGTACCGTGTGCATTGATATAGTCAACTTGGGTAACATCAATACCTGCGTCCTCTACCGCAAGACTCATTGCCTTTGCGCCGCCCTCGCCGCCGGGGATAGGACTTGTCATATGGTATGCGTCATCGGTTGCACCATAGCCTACAAGCTCGCAGATGATATTTGCACCACGCTTTTTAGCGTGTTCAAGCTCCTCAAGCACTACAAAGCCTGCGCCCTCGCCCATAACAAAGCCATCTCTGTCGGCATCAAACGGACGTGATGCAGTAGCAGGGTCGTCATTTCTGGTAGACAATGCCTTCATATTGCAGAATCCTGCCATCGAAATGGGTGTGATTGCCGCTTCAGCGCCGCCTGCAACAATTATATCGTTTGTTCCGTACTGAATTTGTCTGAATGCGTCACCAATTGCGTGAGTGCCCGACGCACACGCCGATACCACATTATAGTTTACACCGCGCATACCGTACTTAATCGCAACCTGAGCTGCACCCATATTCGAAATCATCATCGGGATAAAGAAAGGACTCACTCTGCCTGCACCCTTTTCCAGCATAGCAGCATGCTGTTCGTTAAAGGTTTCCATACCGCCGATGCCCGAGCCTGTGATGATACCTACTCTCCATGCGTCCTCTTTTTCCATATCTATCTTTGCATTTTCAATAGCCTCACTTGCAGCCACCATGGTGTACTGCGTGTAAAGGTCCATTCTGCGTACTTCTTTTTTATCAATAAATTCGGTCGGGTCAAAATTTTTAACCTCTGCCGCAATTTTGGTCTTAAGGTCGGATGTATCAAATCTGGTTATCTCGCCCACGCCGTTTTTACCTACCTTAACTGCAGCCCAGAACTCCCCGCAGTTATTGCCAATCGGAGTGAGTGCTCCAAGACCTGTTATAACAACTCTTTTCATAGGATTTTCTCCCTTCGGTTTGTGTATATATACTCCCTTTTCAATAGGGTAAATTTCTTTAGAATAAAAACGCAACGGTGTGCGCCGCCTTATGCGGTGCGGCGCACATTAAGTGCGTTGGGGCTTATGCTCTTTCCTTGATGTAGTTAACAGCATCGCCAACGGTCGCAATCTTTTCTGCGTCCTCATCGGGGATTTCGATATCAAACTCTGTCTCCAATCCCATAATCAACTCAACAATATCCAGCGAATCCGCACCAAGGTCATCAACGAAATTAGCCTCCATTGTCACATCTGCCTCGTCAACACCAAGCTGGTCAACGATTACACTCTTTACCTTTTCAAATTCCATCACTGTACACCTCCTTTCAGGTTCTGTATCCATTATATTACATAACAAGTCCGCCGTCAACATTTATTACCTGTCCGGTAACATAAGATGACATATCACTTGCTAAGAATGCGACTACATCGGCAACATCTTCTGTTCTGCCGAACGCACCCAGGGGTATCGATTCGAAGTATTTTGCCTTGACCTCGTCGGAAAGCTTATCTGTCATTGCAGATGCTATAAAGCCGGGGGCAACCGCATTTGCACGGATACCCTTTTTGGCAAATTCCTTTGCTGTTGTTTTGGTAAGTCCGATAAGACCTGCCTTTGATGCGCTGTAGTTTGCCTGTCCCGCATTTCCCATCTCGCCGACAACCGATGCAATATTGATGATTGCACCGCTCTTTTGCTTCATCATCGGTCTTACAACCGTTTTGATGCAGTTAAATGCACCTTTTAGGTTAATATCAAGCACCAAATCCCAATCCTCCTCGCTCATTCTGAGCATCAGATTGTCCCTTGTAACACCTGCATTATTAACCAGAATATCCACACTGCCGAACTCGCTAAGTGCTGTGTCCACCATATTTTTAACATCATCAGCATTTCTCACATCGCCGAGCGCTGCAACGGCACCAACTCCGAGTGCACGAATTTCCTCTACTGTCTTAGCTGCATCCTCCGACGAGGGTATATCATTTATTACCACATTCGCGCCCAGCGATGCAAGCTTTAAGGCAATTGCCTTGCCTATTCCCCTCGCCGAGCCGGTCACGATGGCTGTTTTTCCTTTTAACATTCTCAGTTCCTCTCTTTCAGTCCTTCAAGAGTTTTCTCCAATGAAGCCATATCCTCCACATTGTAAACGGCTACTTCCTTGTCTATCTTCTTGATAAATCCTGAAAGTGCCTTGCCCGGACCAACCTCAACAAATGTATCAACTCCGTCTAAAATCATTCTTCTAATGCTGTCCTCCCAGAGAACAGAATTTGAGACCTGTTTTACGAGCAGCGGCTTGATGTCTTCGGAAGCTTTTATGTAATCGGCGGTTACGTTGGTTATAACGGGAATTTTCATCTCGCCGATATTTACCCCCTCTAATTCCTTTTCAAGCTTTTCGCCTGCACCTTTTAGCATTGAGCAGTGAAACGGTGCTGATACGGCAAGCGGAAGTGCTCTTTTTGCGCCCTTTTCCTTGCATATTTCGCAGCATTTTTCAACCGCAGCCTTTTCACCCGATATTACTATCTGACCGGGGCAGTTGAAATTTGCACTCTCGCACACACCTACTGCAGATGCTTCCTGGCAAGCTGCCTTTACCTCGTCGCTGCCGAGAGCAATTATCGCCGCCATAGATCCTACACCCTCGGGGACTTCCTCCTGCATATATTTACCACGCTTTTTAACCAGTCTTACTGCATCGGCAAACTCTATCGAGCCGGAGCAGATGTGTGCTGTATATTCGCCAAGGCTTAATCCTGCCACAACATCAGGCTTTATGCCCTTTTCGGTAAGTACCGCCAATGCTGCCGCACTCATCGTAACAACAGTCGGCTGTGTGTTTTCGGTTATCATCAGCGTTTCGGCATCACCGTTCCAGACCATTTCCTTTACATCAAAGCCGAGTGCATCGGAAGCAGTATTAAATACATCGTCCGCAACCTTATAATTTTCGCAAAGCTCCTTGCCCATTCCGACAGTTTGTGCGCCTTGTCCCGAAAATACAAATGCAAGCTTTCCCATATATCTTCTCCTTTATCCTAATTTTTCATTTATATTGTTTGTCATTTGAGTTATACCGCTAAATAAGTCACGGATAATATCTCTGCAAGGCTCTGTTTTAGTAACCATCGCAGCTGACTGACCTGCCATCAAAGAGCCCATTTCAACGTCGCCTTCTTCAAACGCACGGCGAAGCCCGCCTATTCCGAGCGCTTCAATCTCCTCGAAGGATGCACCCTCTTTTTCTAAGCGCTCGTATTCTCTTGTGAGCTTGTTTTTAAGCGCTCTCACAGGTGCACCGCCCGACCTGCCCGTTACAACCGCATCTCTGTCCTTTGCTTTAATAACGGCATCTTTGTAGTTTTCGTGAGCGATACATTCTTCTGCACAGATAAAGCGTGTTCCGACCTGTATACCCTCTGCTCCGAGCGCAAACGCCGCCAGAGTTCCCCTTGCGTCAGCGATACCGCCAGCCGCAATTACAGGTATATCCACCGCATCAACTATCTGCGGTACAAGCGCCATTGTCGTAATCTCGCCTATATGACCGCCTGCCTCTGTACCCTCCGCAACAATAGCGTCAGCGCCCGATTTCTCCATCTTTTTTGCAACCGCAACGCTGGCAACTACAGGAATAACCTTGATACCTGCCTCTTTTAGTGACGGAATATATTTGGCAGGATTTCCCGCACCTGTCGCAACAACGGCAGGCTTTTCCTCTAAAAGCATATTCATAATATCCTCGGCATATGGTGACATCATCATCACATTTACACCGAACGGCTTGTCGGTAAGTGTGCGTGCCTTTTTAATCTGCTCTCTTACCACATCTGCAGGAGCACCGCCTGCTGCAATAAGTCCTAAGCCGCCCGCATTGGACACTGCCGCCGCAAGCTCGGCTGTGGCAACCCAAGCCATACCGCCCTGTATTACGGGATATTCTATGTTCAAAAGTTCTGTAATTCTTGTTTTCATATTTTCAATTCCTTTTATAATATATATCAACCCAAGGCTGAGGGAAAATTTCGCAGATTATTACTTCGCAACGAGGGAGCTGTACGCAGGTACCGCCCCGAGAGAGAAGTGATGAGATGCGTAATTTTAACCAGCCGACGATGCGGAAATTTAACCAGCCGACTTAATATTCTATTACGGCTGCCGCCCACGTAAGTCCTCCGCCAAAGCCTACTAAAACGGCTTTGTCACCCTTTTTAAGCCTGCCGGCGTCACGGGCCTCGCAGAGTGCGATGGGGATTGATGCGCCGGAGGTGTTGCCGTAACGGTCAAGGTTTACGAACATTCTGTCGGTGCTGATGCCCATACGCTTTGCGGCACTTTCTACTATTCGCATATTCGCCTGATGTGGTATGATTATATCAATATCGTCCCATGTAAGACCGGCGTCTGCAACAACTTTTTCTGCAGCTTCCGCCATAATCTTAACTGCAAATTTCATAACCTCGCTGCCCGCCATCCAGACGGTAGATTTGTCGTGTGAAACTCTCTTTTCGGTTTCTTCTGCATCCTCACGATAGGCAAGGCTTGTAAGCTTGTCGCCGCCCTCGCCTCTTGCGCCTATCCATGTGCTTAAAATACCGCCTTTTTCGTCGCTTAGCACCACTGCACCGGCGCCGTCGCCAAACAGTACGCAAGTACCTCTGTCGTTGTAGTCGGTTGCCTTCGACAGTGCATCGGCACTTACTACGAGTATCTTTTTATATGTTCCGTTTGTAAGGAACTGGTCTGCAACCGTCATAGCAGTAGCAAAACCCGAGCAAGCTGCGTTAAGGTCAAATGCAGCCGCATTTACTGCACCGATATTTTTTTGTACTACGCAAGCGGTAGACGGCGTAAAGTAGTCGGGAGTAACTGTAGTAAGGATAATCAAATCGATATCCTCGGCGGTAATGCCCGCATCTTTTATTGCATTTTTTGCAGCCTCTGTCGCAAGGTCGGAGGTGAACTCATTTTCCGCCGCAATGTGCCTTTCCTTGATGCCTGTTCTTTGTGTAATCCACTCATCGTTTGTTTCAACAATGCTCTCCATATACGCATTATCGTACACCTTTTCGGGTGCGTAATATCCAAGCCCTATAATTCTACTCATTCTTCTCCGCTTCCTTTCCGCTTAGTTCTTTTTCAAGAGTTTTTGTATAGTTTATCTCCCAAAACATTTTTGCTTGTACAATTGCCGCCGCAGCAGCCTTGCTGTCCGACGAACCGTGTCCTTTTATAACAGGCTTTTTAACACCCAGAAATGGTGCTCCGCCGTACTCACGGTAGTCCATCTTTTTCTTGAATTCCCGAACTCCCCGAATAGTAAACAATGCACCTATTTTAGTAAGTATGTTTTTAAGGAAAATTCCTTTAACAGCCCTGCCCATCACAGCGCCCATACCCTCTACCGTTTTAAGTATCACATTACCGACAAATCCGTCACAAACCATTACATCTGCCGTGCCTAGCATAACGTCTCTGCCTTCGATGTTTCCTATAAAGTTAAGGTCGGAATTTTTAATCAGCTGATGCGAGTCCTTGGTAAGTGCGTTGCCCTTTTCTTCCTCCTCGCCGTTTGATATAAGTCCTATCTTAGGCTCCTTTATACCCATAAAATCACGCATATAGATATTGCCCATCACTGCAAATTGCAACAGATTTTCGCTCTTGCAGTTGGTATTTGCACCCGAATCTATCAGCATAACGGGGCCTTTTTCGCTTGGCAGCAATGCGGCAAGTGCAGGACGTTTTATCCCTTTTACTCTGCCGACTATAAGCAGACTTGCCGCAAGCAGTGCTCCTGTCGAGCCACAGGAAACGAGAGCATCGCCCTCGCCGTCTTTAAGCATTTGGGCAGCCACTACCACAGATGCGTTCTTTTTCGACTTTACAGCCTTAACAGGCTCTTCATTATTTGTTATAACATCGTCTGCATTTACTATTTGTATGTTGTCAAAGCTGCCGTGTTTTGCAAGCTCTTGACGAATTTGGGCTTCCTTTCCGACAAGCACTATATCCGCACCGATTGTACCGCTTAATTTAGCAGCCGCCTCGCATATTGCGGAAGGTGCATTGTCGCCGCCCATTGCGTCTACGATAATCCTCATCAGCTGTCCCTTTCATCTGTAACCGAAAGATTAAATTTGGCACGAAACATCTCAGTCATATCCTTTTTAATTCGTACCCATACAACATATTCATTGTTTTTAACACGCATAACCTCGTATTTTGCAACGAGCTTATCACCACGGTGTACCTCTTTAAGATACTTTATATTGGCAACACGGATAAGCGCACTTTTTGCATTTATAACCGACATGGCAAGATTTTCGGCATAGGCATACATCGCCTGACCCTTGATAACCGTACCGCCCTCAAACACAACCGCATCAAGTGTATTAAGCACCGATATTCCGTCGTGATAGAGGTTAAAATCAAGCACCTCGCCACAGTCACACGTCCCATCAGCCTTGGTTTTGGCAACGTCACGAATTCTCTCACGGTACTCGCCGATACCAAGTTCGGTACGGTCAAGCCGTATAGTTGCAACGCTTACTTTCAGTTTTTTTGCAAGCTCATCATCTTTAAGGAAAGGATTTTTCCCAATTTCACGGACAAGCCGCTCCTGTCTTGCACGTTTCTTTTCTGCTCTGCCCATTTACGACTCCTCCGTTTCTTCTAAAATTCCTCAAATTACGATTTATTATTTGTTTTTATGACCTGCTCATAAATAGTATATGTCTATTATACCCTATAATGATATATATTGCAAGTATTTTTTGAAAAAAATACAAAATATTGTATATGAAAAAACAGGACCGATTGTGGTCCTGTTTTGAAATTTCTATTCTTTTGCAGATATTGAAAGTCGTTTTTCGGTAAATTCGAACAGCTTGGTAATAACATAGCTGAATACCAGATAGAACAAAGCAACTATTACGAATGCCATAACATTCATATCACGGCTTACAACCTGCTGTGCACGCTTTAGAATATCAATCAGCGCAATAGACGAAACGAGTGCTGTATCCTTAACGAGAACTATCGCCTCGTTTGCAACAGGAGGCACTATTGTGCGGAGCATCTGCGGTATAACCACCAACGTCATCGTCTGGAATGAGTTAAGACCCAATGCCTTTGACGCCTCATACTGACCTTTTTGTACGCTGATTATTCCGCCACGGAAAATTTCGGCAAAATACGCCGCATAGTTAAGTACAAACGCCAGAAGAGCCGCAGGAAATCTGTCAAGAACAAGCTTCATTATCTCGCCTGTAAACGGATTTACTATCTTTATAAACGGCAATCCGAAATAGATAAAGAACATCTGCAGCATAAGAGGTGTTCCTCTGAATATCAACAGATAGACTCCCACCAGCCACGACAACGGCTTAAAGCGCGAAATCCTGCCGAGCGACAGCAAAAGTCCCAAAGGCAAAGACAGCACCAGCGTCAGCCAAAAAATATTGAGTGTTTCGTCCAGACCCTTTGCAATTTGCGGTATGAGTCCGACTATGTACCCGTAATCCATTACTCCATTCCTTTCGTCAAAATAACCGCTGCCCTCGCTTTGTTCGAGCACAGCGGTTTTTTGCACTTATAATTTTATATTATTTTGCGTACTTGTCTGCTCCGAACCACTCGTTTGAGATAGCTGATGCAGTACCCTCTTCGATACACTCGTTGATAGCATCGTTAAGAGCTGTCATAAAGCTTACGTCGCTAAGTCTGCCGCCTACACCGTAGTCTTCATGTGTAAGCTGTTCATCAAGAACGACAAATTTGTCTGACATACCCTCTTTTTCAAGGTAATACTTTACAAATATTTCATCAATAACAGCCGCATCAGCTCTGCCTGATTCAACTTCCATAAGAACAAGTGTGTTGTCCTTGAACTTCAAAACATTATCCTCACCAATAGATTCATATGTTTCCACATCTGCCTTTAAAGCTTTTTCACTGGTACTTTCATCTTGAAGAGCCACCTTCTTACCTGCAAGATCCGCCTTTGACTTGATTTCCGAATCAGCCGGAACCACAATAGATTGACCAGTTGTGAGGTATGCGTCTGTAAAGAGAACTTCCTTTTTACGCTCTTCTGTGATAGAAAAACCGTTCCAGATAACGTCGATGTTACCTGATGAAAGCTCCATTGACTTAGCGTCCCAGTCAATCGGCTGCAGCTTAACGTCAACGCCAAGCTTTTCAGCTGCTGCTTTTGCAAGGTCAATATCAAAGCCTACAATTTCGCCGTTCTCATCTGTAAAGCCCATCGGTGCGAATGTTGCATCAAGACCGAGCACGAAATAACCCTTTGCCTTGATATCCTCCAAAGAGGTGTCCTCGCCTGTAGTTGCCGGCTCGGAAGCACAGCCTGCAAGCGCGCCCATACCTAATACTGCTGCCATCAGCAATGCCATAATCTTTTTCATATTTTTAACCGCCCTTTCTATAGTAAGTCACAAAGACTTATTTTGTTACTTTACCATTGTATCACATCAGCGTGATAAAGTAAAGCCTTTTTTGGTTATTTTTCTAAAAAAATTTACTCTTACGTTACAAAGATGCGAAAATTATTGATTTTAACAAAAATATCTGTTATAATGAAGTGTACGATTGTATAATTGCCTTTCGTAACACTTTATCGGCAAGTTCATATTGTATAATAAGCACAATCTGATGTGTTTTATTATATCGCGGACGGCATTGCTGTCCGGGGAGGTGTTCTTTGATTTGAGCAGCTTGCTGATTGAAGGCGGCAATCGTATTGACGGCGAATTTGTTTTGCAGGGCGCAAAAAATGCCGTTTTGCCAATTCTTGCCGCAACTGTATTAAACGGCGGAAAAAATGTTGTCTATAACTGTCCCGACCTCTCCGATGTTTCAAGCACCGTTGAGGTACTGGAAAATTTAGGCTGTACAGTACATCGCAGAGGCAATGTGCTTGATGTAGATTCTTCGGGAATGAACAGCTTTACAATACCGGAATTTCTTATGCGGAAGATGCGCTCATCTATAATTTTTTTAGGCGCAATTATTGCACGATGCAAAAGAGCCTGCGTGAGTATGCCAGGCGGCTGTGAAATAGGCCAGAGGCCCATAGACCTGCATCTTAAAGCACTCAGGAGTCTTGGCATACGGATTACCGAATCACACGGCTACATAAACTGCACTGCAGATAAGCTTACGGGCGCTGACATACATCTCGATTTTCCGAGTGTCGGTGCAACCGAGAATATTATGCTTGCCGCCTGTATGGCAGACGGCACAACCACCATCGAAAACGCAGCCAGAGAGCCGGAAATTATCGACTTGCAGAATTTCCTAAATCGTATGGGCGCAAAAATAAGCGGCGGCGGTGGCAATGTGATAAGGATTGACGGTGTCGAAAGGCTTTACGGAGTCGAGCACACAATCATACCTGACAGAATTGCCGCAGGAACGTATCTTGTATGTGCAGCCGCAACAAAAGGACAGCTTGTTCTTAATAACGCTGACATCACGCATATGGGCGCAATATTAAATCTGCTTTCCGATATGGGGTGCAGAGTGTATCGGGAAAAATCACGCATAGCTCTAAAGTGCGACAAGAGACCTCTTGCCGCAGCATCAGTTAAGACTATGCCCTATCCGGGTTTTCCCACCGATATACAGTCACCGTTTATGGCTCTTGCAGCGATTGCCGACGGAACGAGTATTTTTGTGGAAAATATATTCGAAAACAGGTTTCAGCACGTTGACGAATTGGTGCGAATGGGCGCAGATATCCGCATCGACGGCAGGTGTGCAGTAATTGTTGGCACCGACAAGCTGACAGGTGCTAATGTTGTCGCAAAGGACTTAAGAGGCGGCGCAGCATTAGTCGCAGCAGGTCTTGCGGCAGACGGCACTACGATAATTGAAAATACACAGTTTATAGACAGAGGCTATGAACATATAGAAAAATACCTCGCAATGTGCGGGGCCGATATTACACGAAAGGAGTGATTATAATGCGCAGCGAAAGACCGGATGAGTCTATTAGAAGACGACATTCCAAAAGACAGCAAAAACGCCGCAGGCAACAGCTTATGCGAAGGTATATATCCTTAGGCACGCTGTCTGTTATATTGCTGTGTATTATAATCTTTTTTACACCAATACTCGATATCCGTGAGGTAAATATAAGCGGTAATGTAAAAATAGAAACCGCCGAGCTTGAGCCTGTTGCAGAATCATTAAAGGGCTCAAATCTTCTGCTGACAGGCAAGGGCAGTGCGGAAAAACTTATTCTTCCCCTTGCATATGCGGACTCGGTTGCCGTAAAACGAGGACTGTTTCCGCCTTCACTTACCATCGTAATTACCGAGCGTGAGCCTGCGGTGCAGCTTATGCACAACTCAAGCTTTGTTACCGTTGATATACAAGGAAAAATCCTCGAGGTCAGCGACCGCAAGGCAGAATATGCCGAGCTTTCAGGCTTAAAGCTGACCTCGGCTAACGAGGGCGAGATAATATCTCTTGACGATAACAGTAAGCTAAAAACGGTTATTGGCATTCTGGAAAGCTTTAAAAAATCAGGCCTCCTCACAGGTGTTACCAAAATCAGCCTCGAGGATATTGACAACATAACCTTTAACTACGAAAACCGTATAGATGGCATCTGTGGACCTTATGTGGATTTTACCAGAAAGCTTGGGCTCTTCCGTGAGGCGATTACCTCAAACAAGCTGACCGAAAATTCACGTGGCACTATTGACCTCACCAAGACAGGAAAGGCTGTATATACCCCCTGATTTGACAGTATTTACAAATAATGGTGTGTAATTTTTATTGAAAATCAAAAAATCTTAAAATTTTTGTAATAAAATTTCAAAATACTATTGAATAAATCGAAAAAACATAGTACAATGATATTATATAAGTAGTTTTGCTAAGGAGGATTTTCAAAATGAGTAACATAGAATTTGACCTCGACTCTGTACAGCCCACCGACGGAGCGAGAATTAAAGTCATTGGTATCGGCGGCGGCGGTAATAACGCTGTTGACAGAATGATTGAGGCAGGCGTTAAGAACGCTGAGTTTATCTGCGTAAACACCGATTTGCAGCAGCTTAAGCACGTTAAAGCACCTACTACACTTCAGATAGGCGTTAAGCTTACAGCAGGTTTGGGCGCTGGCGCTAAGCCGGAAATCGGCAAAAAGGCTGCAGAGGAAACAGAGGACCAGATTCGTGAGCTTTTGAAGAATACAGAAATGGTATTTGTTACCGCAGGTATGGGCGGCGGTACAGGTACAGGTGCAGCTCCCGTTATTGCAAAAATGGCTAAAGAGATGGGTGTTCTTACCGTTGCAGTTGTAACAAAGCCCTTCTTCTTTGAGGGTAAGACCAGAATGCAGCAGGCTGTTGCAGGTATTGAGGAGCTTGCAGCAAATGTCGATTCAATTGTAACCATCCCCAACGACCTCGTTTTGAAGATTGCAGATAAAAAGGTAAACATCAACGAATCCTTCAAGCTTGCTGACGAAGTTCTTCGTCAGGGTGTAGAGGGAATTATCGATATAATCGCACAAGACGGAATTATCAGCTGTGACTTCGCAGACGTATGTACCGTTATGCGTGATTCGGGTATCGCTCATATGGGTATCGGCTACGGCAAAGGCGAGAACGCTGCTCAGGACGCTGTAAGACAGGCTGTCGAGTCACCGCTTCTCGAAACAAGCATTGCCGGTGCTAGAGGTATTCTGCTTAACGTAACAGGCGGAACAGAGATGTCGCTTGTTGAGATGAGCGAGGCTTCGGCTATAGTTAGCGAAATGGTTTCGGACGACGCTCAGATCATTATCGGTACTGCTACCGACGATACATTGCGTGACGAAATCAAGGTTACAATCGTCGCAACAGGGCTTAACGCAGCTTCAAAGCGTGGCTCAAAGCCGACAACACCGTTTGCGGTAAGCGGCACAACAGCCGAGCCGGAAAAGCGTGTTCCGACCTTCACCAGCCCGTCATCAAATGACTCGGCTATCTTCTCAAGAACACTCGGAAACGACATTGATAACATCAACGTTCCCAGCTTCTTGAAGAACAGATAAGAATTTTCAAAGCCTCGTATTTACGGGGCTTTTTTCTTGTTGCAATTTAAGTCGAATAATGATATACTAAGTGTATTCTTTATATGGAGAGAATCTTATGAAAACATTACTGAAAGAAAAAAGCGGTGAACAAATAAAACTACAAAAAACAAAAAAATCTGATTGCCTGCATATAATTGGTATGATTTTTACGGCATTGATACCCGTTTATTTGTTTGTTATATTAGAATACATACATTTCGGCTCATTTAGCGGAATATGGAATTTTCTTACAATATATCAGGGTCCGGGTATATTCTCGCTTCTGGTGCTGTACGGAATATATATGCTTATATGGTTTGCTTTCAAAAGAGGGTTTGTCGCATCTCTTATAATGACTCCCATCTGCTCCCTTATGGCAGTCGCCAACTATTTTAAGCACACGCTTACCGGCGATTTCCTCTATCCGTGGGATATAGTTAATCAGACAGGAAATATGGGCGAATTGTCAGGGTTTGTAAAGAACGGACTGCCTACAGGATGTATAGTTGTTATTCTTGTCGGATTTTTGCTTGTTGCAGGTACATATTTTGCACGCTCAGAATTCCGTCTTGCTGCAAAGTGGCGGGCATTGATATGTGCAATAATCATAGCTGTTATGGCAACTCCCTTGTGCACCTTCAAAAGAGCTAACATAACCCTCAAATTTTTCAATATGGAAGTCAGTAACACCTCCAATCAGGAAATAAACCACGCAGCGCACGGATTTACGGGCGGATTTTTGGTCAATCTTATTTCGATGAATGTGCCTACGCCCGACGGATATTCCAAAAATGCGATAAACTCGATTTTAGAGCCATATACCGCAAAAGCAGCTGATGAGTCTTTTGCCGAGCCTGATATAATAGTAATTCTCTCGGAAAGCTTTTGGGATCCAAAGCTTCTTCCCAATACAAGCTTTTCTAAAAATCCCACAGCAAATTTCGATGCAATTTCCAAGCGCAAAAATGCCAGAGCAGGTAATATGTATCTTACCACTCACGGAGGAGGAACAGTACGCACCGAGTTTGACGTTATAACAGGTCTTGCAATCGACCAATTGCCCGCAGGCTCTGTGCCGTGGCAGTATGTCACAGATAATATTCCGTCCTACACTTCGCATTACAAAGATATGGGCTATCGCACCGTGTTTATGCACACTTACGGTTCTCAGTTCTATATGCGAAAGAAGGCGTATCCGTTTATCGGTTTTGACGAGGTTTATTTTCAGGACGATTTGACTGCAATTGACGGCATAGAATGGCACTACAGCGGTAACTATCTCTCCGATGACACCTTTGTTTCGTACATAGAGCATCTTCTTGACAAGGACAGCGAAAAACCGTGCTTTCTGTTCGGAATAAGTATGGAAAATCATCAACCCTATGTCAACAAGTATGAAACACCTGAAATTACGGTCTCCAACCCGAACTTTTCCGAAGAATCGCAAACAGCGGTAGAGAATTATGCTACAGGTGTATATATGTCTGACCTTGCTCTTAAAAAGCTTGTTGATTATATAGACAAAAGGGATAAGGAAACTGTGCTTATTTATTTTGGCGACCACCTGCCGACTCTTGGTCTTGATAAGGCGGCATATATTGAAAGCGGATTTATACCTGAGGGGCACTTGCTTAAACCCCACTGGCAAATATTATTAAGAGCTCCCTTTCTTGTTTATTCCAATTATGACCTTGAGGACAGCGAAATGTTAAAGGAAGGCAGAGAAAACGAGCTTTCTTCCTATAATCTTAT
>JAZRPK010000071.1:0-1794 GCA_045649145.1 Clostridia bacterium | reverse complement strand
TATTACAGCAAGTGGTGACTTAGCTCCGTCAACAACTGCTGAAATTCAGCAGACATCAGGCGGCGCTCAGGTAGAGATCGTTGCACAGTGGTAAGAACCGCTTGACATTTGCATAGTGTGTATTGTTAAAGGGACAGTCCAAAATGGACTGTCCCTTTTTAAGCCTTCCCTTGAGGGGTGCCTATTTATTACAAATCATTCCTAAGCAAATCCTCGTAGGTTTCGCGTTTTACCACAAGCTTTGCCTTGCCGTCAGACACAGCTACCATAGCAGGTCTGGGGATGCGGTTATAATTTGATGCCATTGAGAAATTATATGCACCCGTTGCCAAAACTGCAAGGGTATCGCCGACTTTAATTTCGGGCATCTTGGTATCTTTTAAGAGTATATCTCCCGATTCGCAGCATTTACCTGCAATTGTAACCGTTTGAGTCGGCTTGGCATTTGCATTATTTGCAACAACTGCCGTGTACTCCGACTCGTACATAATATATCTGGGATTATCGCACATTCCGCCGTCAACAGAGATATACTTTCTTACATCTTTTATATCCTTGACACAGCCGACTGTGTAGAGTGTAACTCCTGCAGGTGCAACAATCGACCTGCCCGGCTCCATATAGATAAACGGAAGCTTGACATTACGGTCTTTAGCTACATTCTTTACAACCTCGGAAACGTGTTCGATATATTTATCATACTCAATCGGGTCATCATTTTCGGTGTATCTGATACCATAGCCGCCGCCTAAGTTAAGCTCGCCAATTTCAAGTCCAAGCTTGTCCTTGATATCGCCGATGAAGTTCATCATCACCTCAGCCGCCTTCAAAAACGGCTCAATATCAAATATCTGCGAGCCGATATGGCAGTGGATACCTGTAACCTTCACATTAGAAAGCTTTGATGCTTTTTCAATTATCTCAAAAGCCTCGCCGTTTTCAAGCGCAACACCGAATTTAGAATCAATCTGTCCCGTCTGGACAAAGCTATGTGTATGTGCATCAACACCCGGCTTGATGCGGAACATAATATTCTGTACCTTGCCACGCTTTGCAGCGATTGTGTCAAGCAACTCCAGCTCGTAAATATTATCGACAACAATATGTCCCACTCCGTTTTCTACAGCCATTTCAAGCTCCTGGGGGGTCTTGTTGTTGCCGTGAAAACATATTCTTTCCATAGGGAATTTTGCTTTTATGGCAGTATAAAGCTCGCCGCCTGATACTACATCAAGACCTAAGCCCTCCTCTGCCATAATGCGACAGGTAAAGAGCGTGCAAAGAGCCTTATTTGCATACAAAACCATACCATTTCCGCCGTAATGTTTGTCCATAGCATTTTTATATGTGCGGCAATTTTCACGAACTAAATCCTCGTCTATAACATACAGCGGGGTGCCGTACTCGCTCGCCAAATCAACAGCGTCATTTTTGCCGATTACAAGATGGTTATTGCTGTTTATTGACAGGTTTTTAGATACTAACATTTTTTTATGCTCCCTTCAATAAATTGTTGTTTATAATACTTTTGTGTTTATTGATAAATATTTATAGAGTTACCATTAATTTTAATGTTAAAATTTAATCTTATCTTTGCTCTTTTACGTTCTTTTGCGCGTGCAAAAGAACCAAAACCCGCCGGGGGATTCCGATTTCCCCCGGACCCCTTCAAACGGCCTCGTAGGACGACAATGGCGAACATCAGCTATACACATAATTGGTTACTATCCAACTTGGTATAAGCAAAAGTAAATTATATACATTAAATTTCACTTTAACGCAGGGGGTTCTTAC
>JAZRPK010000070.1:0-2981 GCA_045649145.1 Clostridia bacterium | reverse complement strand
GGTATGCACGAAACGGGATTTAAGTCGGGACTTACAAGAGTTATCAATGACTATGCCAGAAAATATAATCTCTTAAAGGAAAAGGATGATAACCTCTCCGGCGAAGATACAAGAGAGGGTCTTACTGTAGTTATCAGTGTTAAGGTGGCTGAGGCACAGTTTGAGGGACAGACCAAGACAAAGCTCGGTAACTCCGAGGCAAGAGCGCTTGTTGAGGGTGCTTTGGGCGATAAGCTGTCAGCATTTTTGGAGGAAAATCCGAAGATTGCAAAGACCATTGTCGAAAAGACAATCAGCGCATCACGTGCAAGAGAAGCTGCCAGAAGAGCAAGAGATGCATCGAGAAAGGACAGCCGTGCCGGAATGTCTGCAACACTCGGTAAGCTTGCACGTTGTATTGATGAGGGTGCCGAATATACCGAAATCTACATCGTCGAGGGAGATTCTGCGGGCGGTACAGCAAAGCAGGGCAGAAACAGACATTTTCAGGCAATTCTTCCGCTCTGGGGCAAGATGCTTAACGTAGAAAAATCGAGAATAGACAAGGTTTACGGCAATGATAAGCTGCTTCCTGTAATACAGGCACTCGGAACGGGTATCGGTGACGAGTTTGATATCGAAAAGCTAAAGTACGGCAAGATTATCATAATGGCCGATGCCGACGTAGACGGCTCGCATATCAGAACTTTGCTTTTGACATTCTTCTTCCGTTATATGCGTCCATTGGTTGAAAACGGCAATATCTATTTGGCACAGCCGCCGCTTTTTAAGGTCTTTAAGGGCAAGAACAAAAACCTTGTTGAAAAATTTGCTTACAGCGATTTGGAGCGTGACAGACTGATTGCCGAGATGGGCCCCGGCTGTAAGGTGCAAAGATATAAGGGTCTTGGTGAGATGGACGTAAACGAGCTTTGGGATACTACAATGAACCCCGAAACCAGAACAATCCTCCGAGTTACACTCGAGGATGCCATCGCAGCTGACCAGATATTCACCGTTTTGATGGGTGATAAGGTCGAGCCAAGAAGAGAGTTTATCGAGCAGAACGCAAAATACGTTGTGAATTTGGATATATAACCACAAAAAAGCCCCCGAACTACTCTTTCGGGGGCTTTGCTACTTTATGCAGGTCTTACTGCATTAAAATCGCCGACAGGGTGGAGGGTATGCTCTGATTTGGGGTCAAAGTGAGTGAGAGCCTTATCGGCCAAAAGGCTTGCACGGCAGATGGAATAATAGCCGTAATCGGCACGTACATTGTCCATAGCAAGCTCTAAGCTACGTCTTCGCTGACTTTTATCCTCGTCGGGAAAGAGGGATATCTGTGAGGTCGGCTTATAATCGGAAACATTGCTGACGTTAATTCCTATAGACCTTAGAGGCTCATCATCATTCAATGTATAACATTCGTGAAAAAGCGACAAGGCAACGTCCGCAATATCAAAAGCAGTATCTATTGCTTCGGGTAGCGTTCTGCGGTGTGTAAATGAAGTAAGGTCGCGGCGTCTTAGCCATATGGTAACAACATTTCCGCTTAAAGATTTTTCTCTAAGACGTCTTGCTACACTATCTGCAAGTACAAAAAATATCCGCTTAACATCTTCGTCGCAGATTAAATCACGCACAGCGGTTGTACTGTTTCCGATTGATTTTACCTGCTGGATTGCACTGGCTTTTCTTACAACCGAAAGGTCCTGACCTGTTGCAAAGCAGTGGAGGAGAAGTCCGTTTTTGCCGAGCCAGCTTTTAAGCTGTTCTGGTTTTGTACGTGCAATGTCCCCTATGGTAAAAACACCTCGGGAGGCAAGCTTTGCCTTTGTGGCACGCCCTACATAAATTAAGCTGTCACACGGACTGTTCCACACGATATCTTTGTAATTTTCACGGTCGATTACCGTTATTGCATCGGGCTTTTTATAATCGGATGCGAATTTGGCAAACACCTTGCAAAAGGAAACACCTATGCTTACAGTTATGTGAAGCTCACGCTTAATCCTTTGGGAAATCTCATACGCTATCGCCTTGGCGTCGCTAAAGCTTGTCGCTATCTCGGAAATATCAAGCCACGCCTCGTCACAGCCAAAAGGCTCGATATTATTACTGTAATCGGAAAGTATTTCACGCATAAGCTCGGAATGTCTTAAGTAGCGGTCGGGGTTGGTTTTAATGGTAACAAGCTGGGGACACTTTGCAAGAGCAGAAGCTATCTGTTCGCCCGTTTTGATGCCAAATGTGCGCTTTGCGTTATAGTTTGCAGTAAGTATTATGCCGTGCCGTGCGTCCTTATCACCGCATACTGCGATGGGAAGTAGAGCAAGACGTGGATTGTACGCCGTTTCAACCGATGCAAAAAAGCAGTTCGCATCTATGTGAAGAATAAACCTATCCATAAACACCTCCGTTATACGAATGTATGTTCGTATAATTATAATAACACAGGTCGGTAATGAAGTCAAGAAAAAACGAAAATATGTTCGGAAATTTATAGAAAGGACAAAGTCTATGAAAATATTATTGAGCATAATAATTATATGGAATGTGTTTGTTTTTTTACTTTACGGAAAGGATAAGCTAAGCGCAATGACAAACAGATGGAGAATAAGTGAAAGAACGCTCATTGTGACAGCGTTTCTGCTGGGGGGAGTGGGTGCATTCTTTGGAATGAAAGTATGGAGGCACAAAACAAGGCATACAAGCTTTCGTGTGGTTGTGCCGATTGCGGCAATTATGACAGTAACAGTACTGGGATATTTGTGCAAATAAAAAAGGGCCGATGTGATATCGACCCCTACTGTCAGCAACAGACATCGTGTTTTACGCGGTCTGCCTCTTCCGACTTCTTTGCATCGTTCCAGCGGTCAAGAGTTCCTACCAAATACCCTGTAACACGTCTTATTCGGTTAAAGGGAACAGGCTCAAAGGTATAGCGCAAATCAACATAATCACCGTCAACGGTTATGTCGATAGCAGATAATTTCTTG
>JAZRPK010000069.1:0-17624 GCA_045649145.1 Clostridia bacterium | reverse complement strand
AGGAACTTTTTAGCCGCTCCTGACACAACGTCTTTAACCTCAGCGGTTACAACAGCTTCCTTTGCACCAATACCGAGAAAGCCCTTTGTGCCCTCGTCTACAATTGAAAACTCAACCTCATCTTCACTAACGCCAAGCTCTTTTAAGGCAAGTTCCTTTGCCTCATCAATGCTTTTTGCGGTTTTTTCTGTTTTTTTCAGGAATTTTAACAACGAAATCATCCTCCTTATTATCTAAATAAGCATTAAGAATATACTGTGTCACAATCTGCATAATGCTTGATGTTATCCAATAGACACCCATTGCAGCCGGAAGTGTAAAGGTGAATACACCAGTCATAATAGGCATCATATAACTCATCGACTTTGTCATAGAGTTCATAGGCGCAGCACTGTCCCCTGACATATCGTCGGTCTTTTTAGCACCCGACATACTCTGCGTCTGCTTCATAGAAAGCCATGTTGTAAGTACAGCAGCAGCAGGTATCAAAAGAAGCAGTATTGTACTTAAATTTTCGAAATTTCCGTTAAACAGCGCCGAAAAGGCAGCTGTCGGGTTTTTGGATATATCAAGTCCGAGGAAATTGAAATTAAGTACCCAATCAGAAAATCCGCCGACAGTTTCCTCTAAGTATCTTGTCCAAGTAAGAAACGGTATCTGGTACATCTTCTGTACATCAGCTGCAAGCTTTGCAGGCTCGAGGTTTTTAAGTCCTTCAACAGCGTGCATAACAGCAGGGTCTGCAGCCATTTTAGCTATAACATCACTTATTCTCTCAATTACGCTTTGCAAGCTAAAATCAACATTCAAAAGATAACTAAGAGGCTTTTGTATAACCTGATACAAACCAATAAGTATCGGAAACTGAATAAGCAAAGGCAGACATCCGCCTGTCATACTTACATTATTCTCTTTATAAATCTTCATCATTTCGGTCTGGAGCTTTTCTTTATCATTTGCGTACTTTTTCTGCAGCTCCATTATTACAGGCTGTATCTTCTGCTGCTTTTTCATACTCTTTTGCGATCTTACCTGCAACGGAAGAAGGATAAGCTTTACTACAACAGTAAAAAGCACAATTGACCAGCCGTAGTTTTGTACGATATTATAGATAAACTGAATAATAAAGCCGAGAGGCTTTGTTATAAAAAATTCAAACATTAGACTTTTCCTTTCGTGTAAGGCTATTCAAGCGGGTCATATCCGCCTTTGTGGAACGGATGGCATTTCAAAATTCTGCGTATTGCAAGGTATGTACCCTTAAAAAAGCCGTATTTTTCAACCGCCTGATACGCATACTCCGAGCAGGTAGGAATAAACCTACATGACGGAGCGCCTTTAAGCGGCGAAATGCTTGTCTGATAAAAGCGTATCAAAATCATACACAGCTTTTTCATCATCATTCCTCCAAAAGAAACGAAAGCTTTTTAGCGGCATAGAGAAAATCACGCTCAATATCCTGAAGCTTTGCATCTTTCGCTCTTGTGCGTGCCACGATTATGCAATCAATACCACGCACCAGTTTATGCTCATTAAGCCTGTACGCTTCTTTCATAAGGCGTTTTGCACGATTACGCTCAACAGCCTTTCCTACCGTTTTGGTACAGGTGAGTCCTAGTCTATTTATGCCAAATCTGTTCCGTCTTAGGTATACCACAATATTTCTGCAGACGACGTTATTTGCGCGAGCGTACATCTGTCGGTATACTCTGTTTTCGATAATACTTTCGGTAAATTTCATAATCAAAAATTATTCACTAAAATGTCAAAAAGGCAAGAAGCACAACTTCTCGCCTTAATCTTATGCAGATAACTTTCTTCTGCCTCTTGACCTTCTTCTTGCCAAAATCTTTCTACCTGAAGCTGTGCTCATTCTTTTTCTGAAACCGTGCTCCTTTGATCTCTGACGCTTTTTAGGCTGATAAGTTCTTTTCATTTCTTAACACCTCCAATTATATTAGCAGTTCTAACCGATTTCTCGCGCACGAAATCGGACATCTATACCATTATACACTCTATTTACGCCGTTGTCAAGTGTTTTTTTAGATTATTTTGCACGTTCTAATATGCTTTCAAGCTGAGATTTATCAAACTTATATTTAGCATCACAGAACTGGCAGGTAAGCTCCGCCTCGCCGTTTTCCTCGATAAGCTTTTGAAGCTCTGTTTTTCCTATCGAAACAAGCGCACGTTCCATGCGTTCTTTCGAGCATTTGCACTCGTAAAGCGGTGTTACTGCCGCGTTATCCATCAGCATACTAAAGCCGTCGCACACCTTAAAAAGTATATCCTCCGCTGTCATTCCTGATGTAATCATCTCGGTTACGCTGGGCATATTTCTTACCTGCTCCTCCAGTTTAGCCGCCGTTTCCTCTGTTGCAAAGGGCATCAGCTGTATCATAAAACCGCCTGATGCTTTTATGCTGTAGTCGGTGTCAACAAGTACACCCAGACCAACCGCTGTCGGAATTTGCTCACTTTTTGCGTAATAGTATGTTACGTCCTCTGCAATCTCACCTGTTACAATCGGAACTTGTCCAACGTAAGGCTCCTTCATACCGAGGTCACGGACAATGCTGAGTCTGCCCCTGCCTACTCCGCCGCCAACATCTATCTTCCCTTTTTTGTTAAGCGGCAGATCCGCCAATGGGTTCTCCACATATCCTCGCACTTTGCAGGAGCTGTCGGTTACAGCAACAATCTTGCCCAAAGGTCCGTCGCCTGCAAATTGCAGCGTAACTGTATCCGTCTCATTTTTAAGCTGTGCACCCATCATAGCCGCAACCGTCAGAGTTCTGCCAAGCGCCGCAGCTGCAACGGGCATACTTTTGTGTATTTGTCTCGCCCTCTCCGAAAGTTCTGTCGTAACCGCAGCAAATACTCTGATTGCGCCGTCAGCACTTTGTCCTCTTACAAGCTTATCACTCATTCTCCTCAGTTTATCCTTTCTTCTCGTTTATTGTAACTCTGATATGCGCCGATTCCTCGAATATAACGCCCTTATCATTCTCGGTCTTTACTTCAAGCTCGTGATGACCTGCTTTAAGACCGCTCACATCTGCATATGCCTTAATCTTTTCCGCAGCACCCTCTGGTGCACGTACGGTAAGCCTTACTTTATTTGGGGTTGCAATCGCTGTCATACCCTCCGAGATATTACGAACCTCAACACCAAGCTCAAGCTCCTTCCTCTCAAGCTTCTTAAGTTCAACCTTTGCGGTAATGTTAATACTATCTAGCGGAATATAGATGCCATCAGGAACTTCAGCCGTTACAGTATAATCCACATCGCTTGTTTTATAATCGTCGGGATTAAACATATATGTGATTTGCGAAATCTTTTCCGCATCAATATTATCTTGCTTTATGCCTATATCTATTTTATTCTTAGGCAAGGATTTGACATCGATGGCATACTTATCCCTGTCCTTTGAAAGCAACAGCTCGACATTAACAGTACGTCTTTCGTATACGATGTTTTGGATACTTATACTTCCGGGCGGATTTACAAGACTTACAAAATCCTGTTCGGTATCATTATTATCAATAAAATGATATTTATAACTACCTCGATTATCCGAAGCTATTTCGGATACATCTACTGCGACAACTGCAGACTTAATATTCTCCAGCTCACTCTTTGCACCACGAATAGTTATGCTGTCCTTTTCCGCAGTTGAAGCAACTATAATCTGTTTATTCTTCTCTGTCCCCGTCTGACGTACCTCTACAGGTATATTCTTTTCTACCAGCTCGTCTGTCTGAACGCTTATAACCGTGTTGCTTCTTCCCTCAACAGATACTCCCGAAACGCCAATATCAAAGGTGGCATATTCTCTCCAGGTACCGACCCCGTCAATGTCAGATACGTCAACACTTGCTCTTATTGCAGAAAGAGCGTCTATAACAGAGCTTCTCGCACCTCTTATTTTAACATTAACTGTATCAGTTTCGTCTTTATTTATTAACACGAGTCCCTTCTCGGCAAGCGCATCCTCGCCATTAAATGTTACCGGAACATTCTTAACATACTGTGATATGGTAGGATTTACTGTGTAAATCAGCATAAGCCAAACTACGACAGCAAGGACAACCGAGAACAGCTTCATTGTTATGCGCATATTTTTAACCTTCTCAATCATTGCCCGCACTCCTCCAGAACTTAAATTTTTCGGTATCAGACTCATCCTTTGCAGCAAAGACACGCATCAGCGCACGTTTTAGCGACTCTCTGTCAAGATTTCTTGTAAGTGTACCATTTATTGCAATTGAAATCTTACCCGTTTCCTCGCTGACAACCACAACCATAGCATCAGATGCCTCGGAAACCCCGAGCGCCGCACGATGTCTTGTACCAAGCTCACGTGACAAATTAGGGTTAGATGTCAGTGGCAACAAGCAGCCTGCTGTATGAATTCTGTCACCTCTTACTATCACAGCACCATCATGAAGCGGTGTGTTGGGTGCAAAGATATTTTCTATAAGTGCTGCCGAAACATCAGCATTGACAACACTGCCTGTACGTATAACATCACCTAAGCGTGTACTGCGTTCTATTACCACCAATGCACCGGTCTTTGATTTTGACAGATTTGATGCAGCCTCACATAGCTCATCTATAACCTCGGTAGTCTTGTCCGACGAGTACTGACCCGATACTACATCAAAAATCTTACCCGCCTTTGAATTTCCTACTCGTTCTAACATACTTCGCAGCTCCGGCTGAAAAATTACAACAATTGCAAACAGTCCTGCCTGAACGGTATTACCTAAAATATAATTTAGTGCATTAAGATTCAGCCAGTCGCTAAGCAGCAAAATACCAAGCAAAATCAATATGCCCTTAAGCAGCTGCAAAGCTCTCGTTTCTCTTATAATCTTTGCAATCTGATATATCAAAACAGCCAAAATTGCGATATCTATCAGGTCGCTAAACTTCAACACAAGGAAAAATCTTGTTATGTAGCTTACAATAATATCCATAATTTCTCCCTTCAACTTTCATCACTTTCTTATATTATACAATATTTTTTCCGTTTTGCCTATATTTTTTTGAAAAAAAATATCAGAATTTATTGTTTATTTTTTTTATTTATGCTATAATGTTGATTATAATAAGTTTAGTGCTGTATTTTTACAGCAGAAAAGGAGATAATTATGACTAAAAGAACTTTTATCGGTACACTTCTTTGTGTAGCAATGCTCTTTTGTGCAGGCTCTGCCTTTGCTGCAGGCGAGGATGTCAGCGTATCTGTTGACAGAAGATCGGTTGATTTTTCTGACCAAACACCTATTATTGAGAATGACAGAGTCCTTGTTCCCATTCGTGGTGTATTTGAAGCGATGGGTGCAAATGTTCTGTGGGATCCTGAAACCCGTCAGGTGACTGTGTTCTCTTTTGATAACCTTGATCGTCTTGTACTTACTGTTGACTCAAAAGAGTTCTGCAAGCTCACATTTAAGAGCCTGTTTGATGTCGAAACTGAGTATTTTACCAGCGAGGTTGCTCCAAAAATTGTAAATGGCAGAACAATGGTTCCCATATATCTTGTGGCAGATTATATGAACAACGAAGTTAAATGGGACGGAAAGGCACGTCACGTTACATTTACATCAAAGCGTTTCTTAAGCGTTCTTGATAAGGTTGAAGGCGGCGAGGAAGTATTAAACAATTCTCTTCCCAAGCTCTCAATCAGCACTGATGCCAAGGATGCTAAGGTTGATGAATATGTTACAGTTAAGGTAAATCTTTCTAATTCTGCCGTTCAATCGGACAAAGGTTTCTTCGGTGCATCAAGCACAGTTTACTACGATAACACCAGCTTTGAATACGATGGTTATAAAATCTATTCCAACGGCATTGAAACAACTGTAGAGGCAGCTGTTGACAATGGTGCATTTTGGGGCGATTCTGTCAAGCTTACATATCTGTTCAACCCCGAAGCTCTTATAACTGCAACAGACGAAACAATAGCCGAGTTGTTCTTCAAGGTTAAGGACGAAAAGGGCGGAGAATTTAAGCTTTCCGACCGTCTGACATCACTTGGATATGACACAATGCTGCTTTTTGCAACAGAGGCTAAGGTTTATGAATATTCAAAGGCTGACCAGCTTTACATTGACACAACTCCTGTGTTTGTTGGGAAGTAAAATTTAAGCGGAGAAATACAAATGACTGCTAAACCGGTAAACTTATATGTGGTTGTCCCCTGCTACAACGAGGAGGAGGTCCTTCCCGAAGCTGCAACGAGGCTCCTTGACCTCTTTTCAAGAATGCAGCAAGGCTCTCTTATTGACAGTTTATCACGAATTGTCTTTGTTGACGACGGCTCTAAGGACAAGACCTGGGATATAATCCATAGACTATCTCTTGAATATGACGAAATCTACGGAATAAAGCTTGCCAAGAATGCAGGGCATCAAAACGCACTGTTTGCAGGGCTTATGACTGTCAAGAATTCTTGCGAATGCGTTATATCCATCGACGCAGACCTGCAGGACGATATCGAGGCAATCCCCGAAATGATTAAAAGGTTTACAGAGGGCTCTGATGTTGTTTATGGTGTACGTTCAAGCCGTGAAACCGACACAGCATTCAAAAGGACAACGGCACAGCTTTTCTACAAGCTGATGCGATTTTTGGGTGTTGATATGGTCTACAACCACGCAGATTACCGTTTGATGAGTGCACGTGCATTAAACGCACTCTCTGAGTTTTCCGAGGTAAACCTCTTTCTTAGGGGTATTGTGCCGTTGGTTGGGTTCAACTCATCTACTGTATATTACTCGCGCTCGGAACGTTTTGCGGGCGAGTCTAAGTATCCGCTCAAGAAAATGCTTTCCTTTGCATTTGATGCAATCACATCTTTCTCTGTCACGCCTATTCGCCTAATCAGCATTATCGGGATTACCGCTTGTCTTATTGCTGTTATTATGGCAATATATACACTTTCGCAAAAGATTGCCGGAAATACCGATTTCGGTTGGGCGTCTGTTATGATGTCAATCTGGTTTATAGGCGGCGTGCAGCTCGTTTCTTTGGGACTTATTGGCGAGTATATTGGAAAAATGTACAAGGAAGTTAAAAGACGTCCCAGATATATTATTGAAGAGGTAAGATTTTAATGGTATATGATATTGCAATTATTGGCGGAGGTGCTGCTGGCCTCTCTGCTGCTATTTACGCCGCAAGAGGCGGTATGAAAACTGTCCTGTTCGAAGGTACAGGCTTTGGCGGTCAGGTTAATTATACTGCCGACGTTGACAACTATCTCGGTATTCCTCGAATAAGCGGTCTTGAGCTTGCAAACAGAATGCACGCTCACGCAGAGAACTTTGACTGCGAATTTAAGCGAGAAAACATCCGAGAGATAAAGGATATTGCCAAGCCTATAAAAAAGCTTGTTACACGCAGTAATATTTATGAAACACGTACTGTAATACTTGCGACGGGAGCAAAACCTAAAAAGCTTGATGTTCAGGGCGAGGCAGAGCTTTCGGGTGCAGGAGTCTCCTACTGTGCTACCTGCGATGGTGCTTTTTCAAATGGAAAAACTGCTGCGGTAATCGGAGGCGGTAATACCGCATTTGAAGATGCTCTATATCTTTCGGGCATTTGCAGTAAGGTTTATATTATACATCGTTCTGAAAAGTTTCGTGCAGACAAAACTCTTGTTGAAAAGGCAAAAAAGACTCCGACAATAGAATTTCTAACAAACAGACGTGTCGAGAAAATTCAGGGCACAGATTCTGTAAAATCTCTTGTTACAGTTAATACTGTTTCTGGCAAGGTAGATGTTGTGAATACCGACTCTGTTTTTATCGCAATAGGACGTGTCCCCGAAAGCAAACTACTTAAGGATAGCGCAAAACTTGCAAGTGATGGCAGCGTTATTTGCGATGAGTATATGTGTGCTGGCATTGCCGGTATCTATGCCGCAGGAGATGTCAGAAACACTCCCTTAAGGCAGATTGTAACAGCAGCAGCTGATGGTGCGATTGCCGCAACAAGTGCAATAAACTATATAAATTCTCTATAATCCGAAAGGTATTTTACAAATGACTGCGATTATAAATGCATATATTATGACTGCCGATGGCAGTTTTGTAAAAGGAAACGTCCTGTTTGATGATAAGATTATCAGTATAAACGCTAATATCCCCGAAGACTGTGAGATAATTGATGCCAATGGAGGTTATCTTACTCCCGGACTTATTGATGCACACTGCCATCTCGGAATGGTCGGAGATTCGCAGGGTGCGGAAAGTGATGACGGTAATGAGGATTCTGAGCCTATAATGCCTCATCTTCGTGCTATTGATGCGATAAACCCGTTCGACCGTGGTTTTGAGGAGGCCAGACGCGCAGGAGTAACTTGTGTGGTGACAGGTCCGGGTAGCGCAAATCCCATAGGCGGTCAATTCGCTGCGATTAAGACTGCCGGTATTTGCGTTGACGATATGATAGTAAAAGCGCCTGTTGCAATTAAAATGGCACTGGGCGAGAACCCAAAGACTGTATATGCCGATAAAGAAGAAGCACCATTAACACGAATGGGCACAATGGCTCTTATTCGCGAAGCGCTCTTTAAGGCACGTGATTATTCGAATTCCCAGCTTTCAGCGGCAGAGGACGGCGACAAGGTTGATTTTGATATTAAAAATGATGCCCTCCTCCCCCTTATCCGAGGCGAAATTCCCGCTAAAATCCACGCACATCGTTCTGATGATATATGCAGTGCCTTAAGACTTTCTGCAGAGTTCGGTATCAAAGTAACTATTGAACATTGTACCGACGGTGAGGTTATATCTGATATTCTTGCCGAGAAAAATGTGCCTGTAATGTTAGGCCCTACGCTCACCGACCGCAGCAAGCCTGAGCTTGCATCACTTGGTTTCCCTATCTACAAAACACTTTCGGAAAAAGGTGTTAGTGTTGCTATTATCACAGACCATCCCGAAATTACAGTAGGAAATTTAAGACTTATGGCACAGCTGGCTGTCAAGAATGGAATGAATGAGCAAAAGGCTCTTCTTGCAATTACTGCATCAGCTGCCGATAACTGTTATATCTCGGATAAGGTCGGCAGAATCGAAAAAGGGCTTAGCGCAGACTTTGCTTTATTTAACGCTCATCCGCTTGATTTTATGTCGGAGAATACTATGACTGTAATAGATGGAAAAATTGTATACAGAAAATAAAAAAGAGCGAATTCGCTCTTTTTTATTTTCTTACTCAATAGGGTTATCCATTTCTTCCTCTTGTGCCTTTAATATCTCCTGATACTCGGCATCTGTTATTTCGTAGAATTTGTCCGCCGTTACACCTGCACCTAAATCCATTGTCTTGCCGTAGTTCTCGCCATCGGTTAGCCACATACCTTCTTCTGCTCTGATTGTTATTCTCATTTGCACATCACTCCTTATACGTAATTAAATGTCCAGTTCGATTTGCTGTTTCTTAGCTCGTAATACTCCGACCCTTCAGGGAAGGTTGTTTCATCGTCAACATCTATTCCAAAAGCGTTATTAACAGCCGTTTTCTTAAATGTAACCGTCTGTCCCTCAGCACTATCCAAAAGAGCATTTATAATACTTTCTATGCTCGTTTTTGATAACGGTGAAAAACTAAATGATATTGAAACATCAATACTTCCCTCAACGACTATATTTGTTAATGAATTTGCCTTCGTAAACCACCCGCTAAAAGTTGCGTTACCACCTACTATCAATTTAGGAATTGTCACTAACGCCGTCGCACCACTAAATACAGAAGTGTTTGATCCGGTTGTATTTAACAACTCTATGTCTACCTTTGTGTCTGTAAGCTTTGTGTTATCACCAAACATTGAATATGTATAAGCGTATCCATTTTGTTTTATCGGATATTTCGGATTATAAGTTTCATCAGTCCAAACATCATAAGCAAAAGCATAACGATAATCTAGCTTTTTACCATTTTGCTGAAATGCGTCCCAAAATGTATCGTAGTAGTTATCGCCACCGCCCTCTGCTTGTCCATCGGCATAGCCTTTATCGTACACGCTTTGCATATTATTGGCTATTGTTGTGATCTTTTCTGCTATACTCATTCGCTATCACCGCCTATCAAAGAATTTTGGATAGCAATTATACTGTCAAGCGCAGTTTCAATGTCGCCTATTTGGGTTTCTAATTCTGCTTTGGTTGCATAATCGACCAAAAAAACCTTGTTTGCATCGAGGGGTATTGGAGTATTCGTGGTATCATCCCACCAATAGTCAGGAGCTTCTGTATCACGAATATACAGATGGTCGCCAAGTTCCAGGGGAGTGCCGGTTTCATTAAGCCAAGCATACATAGCTTCCTCTGTATCAAATACATAACCTGTAGAACATCCTTTAGCAATCTTTTCTACTCTAGTAAGCTCACTTTCAAACTCAGTCTTTTGCACCAAATTATTCCAAGCATACTCAAACGTACATATATGAACCATAGTCTGCTTATCGCTATCGTAATAAGTTATCCACAAAGTAGCGTCATCATCAACATCAACAGTCTTAGCATTACAAAGTCCCTTGCCGTCTTCTTTGTCAACCTTGTTTGCAATTTCGGACTCAAAGGCTTCAGCTGCACCCTCGAAAATCTCAGCCTTGTCTTCCTCTGTCCAGTAATCTGTACCCTTTTGTGGGGTATTGCCGTCAGCACCCTTTGAAGAAGAGCCGCTGTCAATATACTCACCCTTTTGAATATTATAAACGTACCAGTTTCCGTTTTCGCCTATTTTAGGGATATTCTTATTTACAAGCGTTTCCCACAGCTCAGGCTGCGGTTCCTGAGGTGTGGAATCGCCATTTCTGTATGCACCCTCCTCAATATAGAAGGTCTTAAGTCCGGTAGAAATACGTCTAAAATCAGTTTCAGAACCGTTTGTTCCAAATACACCTAATGCCGCATATCCCGGTCTCATACATACTTCCTTTGGAAGAATGCAGCTATTATTGACAATTGGCGTTGTATAATAAACTCCTCCAATAAAAGAAACCAAGAATGAACTAAGCCCCGACCATTCGTCAGAAAAAGCAAAATTACACCGATATGTATTTACATTACCGGTGTGTGCTACCTTGACAGGCTTGTCAATCTTGATTTTGTCCCCATTTACTGTTATATTAAATTCCATTTGTATCTTCCTCCCAGTAAATTCTGTTCGGATAGATACCAAAAACCCCAACCCTATTTTGTAGCTATATTATACCACATTTTAGCGAATTTTGCAAGAAGTTTCCAGTATATTTAACCTAAACGTAAAAAAAGTGCGACCTCCGCATAAGCGGAAATCGCACAATTAAACTGATTAAAGACGGGAATTATTCGTCGATTTCAGATACGACACCTGAACCAACTGTTCTACCACCCTCACGGATAGCGAAACGAAGACCCTTCTCAATAGCGATCGGTGTGATGAGCTCAACAGCCATCTTTACGTTATCGCCAGGCATACACATCTCTGTGCCCTGCGGAAGCTCGATAACACCTGTAACGTCTGTAGTTCTGAAATAGAACTGCGGTCTGTAGTTGTTGAAGAACGGTGTATGACGGCCGCCCTCTTCCTTAGTAAGAACGTAAACCTCGCCCTTGAACTTTGTATGCGGATGAATTGAACCAGGAGCAGCAAGAACCTGTCCACGCTCAATCTCTGTTCTCTGAACACCACGGAGAAGTGCACCGATGTTGTCACCAGCCTCAGCGTAGTCAAGAAGCTTTCTGAACATCTCGATACCTGTAACAACAACTTTTCTAGCCTCGTCAGTAAGACCAACGATTTCAACTTCCTCTGAAAGCTTAAGCTGACCTCTCTCAACTCTACCAGTAGCAACTGTACCACGGCCTGTGATTGAGAAGATATCCTCGATCGGCATCAAGAAGGGCAGGTCTGCCTTTCTGTCCGGAGTCGGGATGTAAGCGTCAACTTCGTCCATAAGCTTAAGGATACAAGCATACTCAGGAGCATTCGGGTCTGTTGATGTTGACTCGAGAACTGCAAGACCTGAACCTGTAACGATAGGTGTATCGTCACCGGGGAACTCGTACTCATTAAGAAGGTCTCTGATTTCCATTTCAACGAGCTCGAGAAGTTCGGGGTCGTCAACCTGGTCAGCCTTGTTCATAAATACTACGATGTAAGGAACGCCAACCTGACGTGAAAGCAGGATGTGCTCTCTTGTCTGGGGCATCGGGCCGTCTGCTGCAGAAACAACGAGGATAGCGCCGTCCATCTGAGCAGCACCAGTGATCATGTTCTTAACGTAGTCAGCATGTCCCGGGCAGTCAACGTGAGCATAGTGACGTGCATCTGTCTCGTACTCAACGTGTGCTGTAGAGATAGTAATACCTCTTTCTCTCTCCTCAGGAGCCTTATCGATGTTATCGTAAGCTGAGAACTCAGCCTGTCCCTTAAGAGCAAGTACCTTTGTGATAGCTGCTGTAAGGGTTGTCTTACCATGGTCAACGTGACCAATGGTACCAATGTTTACGTGGGGCTTATTTCTTTCAAATTTTGCCTTTGCCATTTTGAATTTCCTCCTTTATGATTTGAATTGTTAAATCAATTACTACTATTTTACAATCTTTTACTGTAAAAATCAAGTCTTTTTAAGAAATTTACGTAAAAAACTTTTAGTTACTCTTTGTACGGTCGTTTACAATCTTATCCTGGATTGACTTAGGTACTTCTGAGTAGTGTGAAGGCTCCATAGTGTACTGACCGCGGCCCTGTGTTCTTGAACGAAGCTCAGTAGCGTAACCGAACATCTCTGAAAGCGGTACCATTGCGGTAATTCTCTGTGCACCTGAAAGTGCCTCCATCTTCTGAATCATACCACGACGTGAGTTAAGGTCTCCCATAACGTCGCCAAGGTACTCGTCAGGCATAATTACGTTTACGAGCATAATCGGCTCCTTGATTACAGGATCAGCCTTCTTCATACCCTCTTTGAATGCCATAGATGCAGCAATCTTAAACGCCATTTCTGATGAGTCAACCTCGTGGTAAGAACCGTCATAAAGTGTTACCTTAACGTCAACAACGTTGTAGCCTGCAAGGATACCTGACTGCATAGCGCCCTGTACACCTGCATCAACAGCGGGGATATATTCCTTAGGAATAGCACCGCCGACAACAGCGTTAACGAACTCGTAGCCTTTACCTTCCTCAAGCGGCTCCATCTTCATCAATACGTGTCCGTACTGACCCTTACCACCTGACTGACGTGCATACTTATGCTCAACGTCAACATTCTTTCTGATAGCCTCACGGTAGGATACCTGTGGCTCACCAACGTTAGCCTCTACCTTAAATTCTCTAAGGAGACGGTCAACGATGATTTCCAAATGCAACTCACCCATACCTGCGATAATTGTCTGACCTGTTTCTTCGTCTGTGTAGGTCTTGAATGTCGGGTCTTCTTCAGCAAGCTTCTGCAAAGCAATACCCATCTTCTCCTGACCTGCCTTAGTCTTAGGCTCTATAGCAACACGGATAACAGGCTCGGGGAAGTTCATTGACTCTAAGATAATCGGGTGCTTCTCGTCACAGAGAGTATCACCTGTTGTTGTATTCTTAAGACCAACCGCAGCTGCGATATCGCCAGAGTAAACTATATCGATATCCTCTCTGTGGTTAGCGTGCATCTGAAGAATTCTTCCAAGACGCTCTTTGTTGCCCTTGCAAGCATTAAGAACGTATGAACCTGCGTTAACGGTACCTGAATATACACGGAAGAAGCAGATTTTACCAACGAACGGGTCTGTTGCAATCTTAAATGCAAGTGCAGCGAAAGGAGCGTCATCTGATGACGGTCTTTCCTGCTCTTCGTCTGTATCAGGAACAACACCCTTGATGTTAGCGATGTCTGTCGGCGCGGGCATATAATCAACAATAGCGTCCAGAAGAAGCTGAACACCCTTATTTCTATATGATGTACCGCAGCACATCGGAACAATCTCGTTAGCTATTGTAGCTTTTCTAAGAGCCTTCTTAAGCTCATCTATTGAAATCTCCTCACCCTCGAGGTACTTCATCATAAGCTCTTCATCAGTCTCAGCAATAGCCTCAACCATATTAGCTCTGTACTCTTCAGCCTTATCGAGCATATCTGCGGGGATTTCCTCCTCGCGTACGTCGTTACCCAAATCATCATAGTAGACTTCAGCCTTCATTGTCATCAGGTCAACAATACCCTTAAAGGTATCCTCTGCACCGATAGGAAGCTGAATGGGCACACCATTTGCCTTAAGACGCTCCTTAACCATATCGATAACATGATAAAAGTCTGCGCCAAGAATATCCATTTTGTTAACATAAATCATTCTGGGTACGTTGTAGTCGTTAGCCTGACGCCAAACGGTCTCAGACTGCGGCTCAACACCACCCTTAGCACACATTACTGTAACTGAACCATCAAGTACTCTGAGTGATCTTTGTACCTCAACAGTAAAGTCAACGTGTCCCGGTGTGTCGATTATGTTAATTCTCTTGCCCTTCCACTGACAGGTAGTAGCAGCTGATGTAATAGTAATACCACGTTCCTGCTCCTGAGCCATCCAGTCCATTGTACCTGCACCATCATGAGTCTCACCCATTTTGTGGATACGGCCGGTATAGTAAAGAATTCTCTCGGTAGTAGTGGTCTTACCTGCGTCGATATGAGCCATAATACCGATATTTCTGGTATTTTCCAATGAAAATTCTCTTCCCATAAATCATTTCCTCCTTTCAGAATTGATCTAATATGCTGTAATTTGTAAGGAAAATTACCATCTGTAATGAGCAAAAGCCTTGTTTGCCTCTGCCATCTTGTGGGTATCCTCGCGCTTTTTAACTGAACCGCCGGTGCCGTTTAATGCATCCATAAGCTCATTAGCGAGTCTTTCCTTCATGGTCTTTTCATTGCGTTCACGAGAATAGCGTGTAAGCCATCTCAGACCGAGAGTCTGACGTCTTTCGGGACGTACCTCCATCGGTACCTGGTAAGTAGCACCGCCGACACGGCGTGCCTTTACCTCGAGCACAGGCATAATGTTATCAAGTGCCTCGCCGAATACCTCAAGCGGGTCTCTGCCGGTCTTTTCTCTTATGATCTCAAAAGCATCATAAACTATCTTCTGTGCAACACCCTTTTTACCGTCAAGCATAATGTTGTTGATAAGCTTTGTAACAACAATGCTGTTGGAGATAGGATCTGCAAGAACTTCTCTCTTAGCAATATAACCTTTTCTTGACATAGTTGCTTCCCTCCTTCATAAAATTGAAACCTTCTTTTCGAAGGCTATGAGTATCATAGGTACTCTGAGCTCATTGTTTCAGAGCTCCGTTTATGCACAAGGTTATATGCTTATTTATGTTAAAGAATATAACCGAAATGCACATTTTAAGAAGCTTATTTCTTCTCAGCCTTAGGCTTCTTAGCGCCATACTTAGAACGCGACTGCATTCTGTTGGCAACACCCTGAGCGTCGAGTGTACCACGGATGATGTGGTATCTGGTACCAGGCAGGTCCTTAACTCTTCCGCCTCTGATAAGAACAACGCTGTGCTCCTGCAGATTGTGGCCGATACCCGGAATGTAAGCAGTTACTTCAATACCATTTGTAAGTCTTACTCTGGCAATCTTACGAAGTGCGGAGTTAGGCTTCTTCGGGGTAGCTGTTCTTACAGCCGTGCATACGCCTCTCTTCTGCGGTGAGCTATGGTCATTTGTTCTCTTCTTAAGAGAGTTTAGGCTCTTCTGAAGAGCAGGTGCAGTTGACTTTTTGATAGAAGTCTCTCTGCCCTTTCTTACCAATTGATTAAATGTAGGCATATCGGAAAATCCTCCTTCTTTAATATATTTATCATAAACTCCTTTTGGGAGAATGACACAAAGTTAATTTGAACGAACTGCGGCGCAGGACGCCTTGACATCAATACCGCACAGTTTTCCAAGCTCACGCATTGATGATATCATACAAAGCTTGTCCCCTGCGATATTCTTAATTTCTTCTGCTATCTGCTCGGGCGCATCCTCGGCGAGATAAACCTTCTCGGCACCGGATAAAACGACCTTCCTCGTTTCTTTAAGCCCGACCGCTAATCTGACCTTTTCATTTTCGGTAAACATATTTTACCTCCTTAAGTCCACATTATAAGCCCAGCTTACTTAGTATACCAAATTTATATTCCGCTTGTCAAGATATTTTACGCATTTTTTTGTATTTTTTGCATATTTTTATAAATCACACAAAAATGCCGTGTCCATAAGGCTCGGACACAGCATTTTTACTATCTGTTTATAACAACGTGATTGAATGTCGGAACTATATTTCTAAGCTTCTCTACAACAGCCGAGCTGTCATTCTTTTCAGCTGCATTCCATATATCCTCCAATTGCGGTACAAAGCTTTGGGCATCAATTTGAATCTGTTTTCCTATAAATATCTTTTTGTTCTCGGTTTTCTTAAGACCTTCCTCGTCCATTAAAAGCTCCTCAAAAAGCTTCTCGCCGGGGCGAAGTCCGGAAAACTTGATATCTATATCAACATACGGCTCCTTGCCGTGCAGTCTTATTAAATTCTCGGCAAGGGTTAAAATCTTAACAGGCTCGCCCATATCGAGAACAAATATCTCGCCGCCTCGTGCCATAGCACCCGCCTGCAAAATGAGGTTTACAGCCTCAGGGATGGTCATAAAATATCTGATTATATCAGGATGAGTAACCGTTATTGGTCCTCCCTCTGCAATCTGACGTTCAAACAGCGGAATTACCGAGCCGTTTGAGCCAAGTACATTACCAAATCTTACGGCTACATATTCTGTCGATGAATTCTGCTGTGCAAAATACTGCACTATCATTTCACAACAGCGTTTTGTTGCACCCATAACATTGGTAGGATTAACCGCTTTATCGGTAGATACGTGCACAAACTTATCAACCCCGAAATCCTTGGCAAGCTTTGCACAATTATATGTACCACGTATATTATTTTTAATTGCTTCCTCGGGGTCAGTTTCCATCAGGGGCACGTGCTTGTGTGCAGCAGCGTGGAAAACAAGCTCCGGCTTATTCTCCTCATAAATCTTCCTCATCTTATCGATATCCCTGACCGATGCAATATGTACATCAAGATTCAGCTTATCACCAAATCTTAACCATAGCTCCTGCTGAATATCGTAGGCATTATTTTCATAAATATCAACAATAATAAGCTTTTTCGGGTTATATGTAGCAATTTGACGGCACAGTTCAGAGCCTATCGAACCGCCTCCGCCCGTAACTATACATACCTTATCCTCAATGAGCCTTTTGCTGTTCTCGCAGTTCATAGTTATAACATCACGTCCCAGCAAATCCTCAATATTGATTTTTCGAGCCTGTCCGATTAAATCACAATCGGAAATAAGCTCGTGCACATAGGGTACATTTATAACCTCGCACACAGTTTCAGAGCATATAGACAGTATTCGCTTCTTATCTTCCTTGCCGACAGACGGCATTGCAATCATAATTATTTCAATATTGAGCTTTTCGGCAAGCTCGGGAATCTGCGAAGTGTTCCCCACAACAGGAATGCCTCTTAACATTCTTCCCTTTTTAGCCTCGTCATCA
>JAZRPK010000068.1:0-59290 GCA_045649145.1 Clostridia bacterium | reverse complement strand
TTCCCCCAAGAATTGGCAGAAAAAGATGTTTGTGTTGTTGCACAAACCACAATAAATAAAGAATTATTTGTTAAAATCGTACAAAATATTAAAAACACTTGCAAAAGTGTAGTAGTTTTTGATACAATATGTAGTGCGACTAAGGACAGGCAGTCGGAGGCGGCAGCTCTTTCGGCAGAGAGCGACGTTATGTTTGTGATAGGCGGCAGAAAAAGCTCCAATACGGCAAAGCTTTTCGAAATCGCCAAAGCCAACTGTTCCGAAGCCTTCTTTATCGAAACGTCGGCGGATATACCTGCTGATGTGAAATATAAAAATAGAAAGATAGGTATTACGGCGGGTGCATCTACACCCGGACGTATTATCGAGGAGGTTTTTACAACGATGGACGAAAAAATGACAAACGAAGAGTCTTTCGCAGAGCTGTTTGCTCAATCAGAAAGCAAGACCTTGCACAACGGAGACATTGTTGATGCAACAGTAGTCGAAATCCGCAATAACGAGGTTATCGTTGACCTTGGTGGATTTAAGTACAACGGTCAGTTGGCTGCCGACCAGCTGAGCGATGACCCGTATGCAAAGGTTACCGATTTGGTTAAGCCCGGCGAGGAGATTAAGGTTTACGTTGTCGGAGTTAACGACGCTGAGGGCAAGGTTGTTCTCTCAAGGAAAAAGCTTATCGCAATGGAAAGCTGGAACAAGATGAAGGAGGCCTTTGAGAACAAGGAAATTCTTGACGGTAAGATTATCAGAGCTGTCAAGGGCGGCGTTATTGCACTTGTAAACCAGACTCAGGTGTTTGTTCCTGCAAGACACGCTGCATTGAGATTTGTTCAGGATCTCGATACACTTCTTAACACAGAAGTAAGACTTAGACTCATTGATATGGATGAGCGCAAAAAGCGTTTTGTAGGCTCTGTTCGTGCCGTACTCGAGGAGGAAAGAAAGGTTGTTGAGGATGCTTTCTGGTCAGCTGCAGAGGTTGGCAAGGAGTATACCGGTGCAGTTAAGTCTCTTACAAGCTTTGGTGCATTTGTTGACCTTGGCGGCGTAGACGGACTTGTGCACATTTCAGAGCTTTCTTGGAGCAAAATCAAGCACCCCTCAGAGGTTGTTAAAGAAGGCGATGTAGTTACTGTTTATATTAAGGACTTAAACGCTGAAACTAAGAAAATCTCGCTCGGATATAAAAAGGCTGAGGACAATCCTTGGGTTGTTGCTAAGGCTAAGTATAATGAGGGCGACGTTGTTAAGGCAAAGGTAGTAAGAATTATGCCGTTTGGTGCATTCTGCGAGCTTATGCCTAACGTAGACGGACTTATTCATATTTCACAGATTGCTGATAGAAGAATCGGTAAACCTGAGGATGTACTTACAATCGGAGACGAGGTAGAGGCTAAGATTACAGCTATTGATTGGGACGCTAACAAAATCAGTCTTTCAATCAGAGCTTTGATTGCTCCGCCCGTTGAGAAGAAGGAAGAAGCTCCTGTAGAGGAAGCTGCTCCTGTAGTTGAGGATGTAGAGGATGCTCCTGTTGATATCGAAAAGTATATCGCAGAAAATCCCGCAGAGGAAGAAGTAGCTGAGGAAGCTGCTGACGCTGAATAATTAGCTTGTTTATGACGCTATCCATTTTGGATAGCTTCTTTTTTTTAAGAAAAATGAGAAGAATATATGGAGTGCACAAATTTTTAGTAATGACTTGCAAAAGAGAAATAAAGGTGCTATAATGATAGCATAATACGTGGCTTGGGCAGCTGCCCGGGCGGAAAGGAATGTATTATGGATAATAACGAAACACTAAAGTGGAAAATTGAATATGATAAGGCTAAGCTTGTAAAGGAGATTATTGACGATGTTTATAATTCCTTAAAGCTAAAGGGTTATGACCCCATAAGCCAGATTGTAGGATACATCCTTTCGGGTGACCCCACATACATCACCAGCTATAACGGCGCACGCAGCAAGATTGTGCGTGTTGAAAGGGACGAACTTTTGGAAGAGCTTGTAAAATCTTATATCGGTAATCTTTAAGATACGGAGTGATATTATGATTGACTTTCATTCTCATATACTTCCTGAGGTGGATGATGGCGCAGAGGATATTAAAACTGCTGTGCAAATGCTTAAAAAGGCGGCTCGTGACGGAATAGATACAGTTGTTTCGACTTCTCACGCTTATATCGGCGAGGAAAGTGATATAGATAAGTTTGTCGAAAGACGTAACAGAGCGTATGATGCCTTGCGTGAGGCTGTGTCGGGTGAGGTTGGGAAATTCCCCGAAATACGTCTTGGCTGCGAAGTGCATATGGCGCCATATATCGGGAACTATGAGTCCGTTTCGCGTCTTGCAATACAAGGCACCGACTATATTCTGCTGGAGATGCCATATTCGGGATGGAATCAGGATATTTACGAAGCAATATATAATATTCAGCTGATGGGACTAAAGCCGATAATGGCACACATAGAGCGGTATATGAGATATGAAAAGGAGTTTCATAACCTCAAGTCTCTTGACGTACTCTTTCAGGTGAATGCGGAATCCTTTATGCACAAACCGATGCGAAGGACTTTGTTGGACCTTTTCTATCGTGATTATGTGCATCTTATCGGTAGTGATATGCACAATCTTGACGACAGAAGAAACAGAATGAAGGATGCGTATAAAATAATTACAGAACGCTTTGGCAAAAGGTTTGCTGACTATACCGAAAGAAATGCGGCGGCGGTTCTTAATAATGAACAGATAGAAAAAACAAATCTGCCAAAGCTCAGTTTTATTGACAGAATTAAATTATAATTACATAAAGAAAATAACGTATCTCAAAAGAGATACGTTATTTTTATATTCTGTTAAGTTTTATTTAGGCTGCTTGCCGATGTATGCAAGGATACCGCCGTCAACGTAGAGAATGTGGCCGTTTACTGCATTTGATGCCTCTGATGCGAGGAATACTGCCGGACCAACAAGCTCTTCAGGGTCAAGCCATCTGCCTGCGGGTGTCTTTGCGCAGATAAAGCTGTCGAAGGGGTGCTTGCTGCCGTCAGCCTGCGGCTCACGAAGCGGAGCTGTCTGCGGTGTTGCAATGTAACCCGGTCCGATACCGTTACACTGAATGTTGAATTCACCGTACTCGGAGCAGATGTTTCTTGTAAGCATCTTAAGACCGCCCTTTGCAGCAGCGTATGCAGAAACAGTTTCACGACCAAGCTCGGACATCATTGAGCAGATGTTTATGATTTTGCCGTGGCCCTTCTTAAGCATTGAGGGGATAACTGCCTTTGATACAATAAAGGGTGCGTTAAGGTCAACATCAATAACCTGTCTGAATTCTGCAGCTGTCATTTCGTGCATAGGAATTCTCTTGATAATACCTGCGTTGTTTACAAGGATATCAATAACGCCGACTTCCTTTTCAATCTTTGCAACAAGCTCATTAACAGCATCCTCGTCAGTTACGTCACAAACGTAACCCTTAGCATCAATGCCGTCAGCCTTGTATGCTGCGATGCCCTTGTCAACAAGCTCCTGATTGATATCGTTAAATGCAATTGTTGCGCCTGCGTTTGCAAGACCTTTTGCAATAGCGTAGCCTATGCCATAGCTTGCACCTGTAACAAGTGCAACCTTACCTGTTAAACTGAACATAATTCTACCTCCTAAAAATTACAGTAATTCTTTTGTTTCAATGTGGTCCATATCAGTAAATTCCTGATTTTCGCCGCACATAGCCCAGATGAATGAATATGCCTTTGTACCTACACCGCTGTGGATTGACCAGCTGGGGGATATGACAGCTTCCTCGTTGTGCATAATGATATGTCTTGTCTGCTGAGGCTCGCCCATCATATGGAATACTGCGTCATTCTCGCCCATATCAAGATAGAGATAAACCTCCATACGTCTGTCATGAGTGTGAGAAGGCATTGTGTTCCAGTTAGAACCCGGCTCAAGCTGTGTAAGGCCCATTGCAAGCTGGCAGCTCTTCATCACCTCGGGGTGAATGTACTGGTTGATAACACGCTTGTTACAATCCTCAACACTTCCGCAGGGAACCTTCTTTGCCTTTGTAATATCAATCTTAACGGTGGGATATGTTGTGTGTGCAGGGCAGGAAGAAACATAGAACTTGGCAGGATTATCTGTGTCTACGCTCTTGAAGGTGATTTCCTTGTTGCCCATACCGATATACATACCGTCACGGGGGTTCATTTCGTACTCTGTACCGTCTACAGTGATAATGCCCTTGCCGCCGATGTTGATACAACCCATCTCACGACGCTCAAGGAAATAATCTGCTGCAAGCTCTTTGCCTGCCTCAAGTCTTAATTCCTGGAAAACGGGCATAATGCCTGCTGTGATAATTCTGTCGATATGGCTGTAAACCATTCTTGTGTTGTCCTTTGTAAAGAGGTTCGCAATGTGGAATTCCTCTCTCAATCTTTCAGTTGTGTAGTGCTTTACGTCTTTTGCGTTTGATGCCTGTCTTACTTCCATTTTACTAAAATCCTCCTTTATAAATTCGCCAAAAACTTCAATCTGAGTAAGCGCCGCCCAAGAAAGCGGATAGCTTACCTGCCTAAAGTTCTTTAGCTTAATATATGTAGTTTCCCTTGCCTCAAAGGTAATTGCCTGTCCTTCGGCAACGCCTTCAAGCTCTGCTGTTTCTACACTGCCATCAGAAAATTCCACATCAATATATTTCCAGAAGGTATCGTGCGGGAAATCTGCACGCAGATAGAAAACAACCTTGTCAACACTGACCTTGTGCTTAAAATCAAGGGTAAATTCAAGATCCTCTCTTGCACCGCCTGCCCATGAATGGTAGGGATAATAACCGTGTCCGTCATTTTTGATTACGCCGTCAATTGCGTTGCGAGCGTAGAAGCACGGCTCTTCACGTGTAACAAAGTTTGCCGATGCGTGAGGATATGATTTCGCCTTTCCGTGAATATCGTGAGAATTAAGCGATATTTTTCTGTAAGAATACACCTCGTCATCAGTTACCTCACGGGCGCAGATAACGTGTTTCTCTCCCGAAAAAGCTTCTTCGCCGTAGCAGCCTTCGCAAACTCTTGCATTAGGAATGGCAAACTCAAAGCTCTTACCGGGGATGAAAATAATGCTCTCACTAAGCGTTTTGTCAAATTTTACAGCGATAAAGGTATCAATGCTGCTTTCAATGCGAATGTAATCACCGTCGTTGTACGCGGTGTTATACTCAAGAGAAATATTGCTTCCCTTTTCAAGAGCAAGCACTTCTTTATCCTTGTTAAGTACCTTTAATGTAAGCAATTCTACACCTCCTCATTATAATTCTAATGTAATTATACCATACAAATATTGCAATGTTATTGCAATATTTAATGTTTTTATTGCAAATATCACCAAGTAATGATATAATGTAACAGGAGGCGAGGAAATGAAATGTATATTTGATAAATGCTATGACGCAGTTAAATGTGCAAACGATAACAAAAGCTTCGGCTTTTACTACTCCGAAAAGCAGAATCCGGACCTTAATATACACATTCACGACTGTTGTGAGGTGCTTTTGTGTATGGGCGGGGGAAAGAACTTTTTGATAAATGACAAGGTGTATGACGTAAATGACGGAGATATATTTATTATAAATCAGTTTGAAGCACATAAGATAACCTTTGAGGCGGAGGAAAAATTTTGCCGCTATGTTATGCAGGTGCATCCGGAATTCCTTTATGCACAGTCCTCGGCAAAGACCGATTTGTCGCACTGTTTTTACACAAGGGGGAAAGGCGAGTCAAATAAAATACGGCTCTCGCCTGAGGAGCTTGAGCGTTTAATAGGGTATATAAAAAGGCTGGAGGAGGAAAAGAATTTCGGTGATGATATTATAAAAACAATAACCGCAACGGAAATTCTGATATTGATAAATTCTGCCTTTTTACAGCAGTCAAATTCGGAAAAAACCATTGGCAGCGAGGCAATAAAAAAAGCTATTGATTATATCAACAGCAATTTCAGTCAGCCGCTTTCGCTTGAAAAAATTGCACAGCATTCCTATGTGTCGGTAAATCAGCTGTGCAGGCTCTTTAACAAATATTGCGGTACTACGGTTTCAAAATATATTACCTCGCTAAGAATTACCGAAGCGAAAAAATTGCTCTCCTCAGGCAAAAATGTGACAGATACGGCAATGCTGTGCGGCTTTGAGGACTATGCGAATTTTATACGTGTATTCAAAAAGCACGTAGGCGTAACGCCTGGTAAGTATAATATTACTTGACCGGAATTAAAAATATCCCTCTGTATAACGGAGGGATATTTTTGGTACGCAGTCTGGGGTTCTCATACGCCGTATACAAAAAGAGACGTACGCTATCGCATACATCTCTTTTTGGTACGCCGGAAGGGATTCGAACCCCCGACCTTTTGGTTCGTAGCCAAACACTCTATCCAACTGAGCTACCGGCGCATAATTTTACCACGAGCATTATTATACCACAACAAAGCGCCGTTTGTCAACGCTAATTTTTAATATTTTTCAAAATGTTTGGCATTTTTGTTCCGCTAAAATACCCATTACCACATATTACATTTGTATTATGTAAACCAATATGTTATTATATAAAAGTGCTTGGCACGCACAGTATATAACAGGAGGTTTAATTATGAAAAAGATTGTAGCGGGAGCGATAGTTACAGGGCAGCTTTTAGCGATGCTACCTGCATATGCGGCGTCATCGACACATACTGTAGTATCAGGCGACAGTATGTGGAAAATTGCGGTTAAGTACGAGGTGGGACTTGGTGAAATTAAAAGAGCAAATCCGCACATCGTAAACCCTGACCTTATTTATCCAGGGCAGGTTATAAACATTCCGAAGGAGAATTCGGCGGTACTTAATTATGAAAACGAGGTTATCCGTCTTGTCAATGAAATAAGAGTCGAGAATGGCCTAAGGACGCTGACGGCCGATTGGGAGCTTAGCAGAGTGGCGAGATTTAAGTCGCAGGATATGAAGGATAACAAATATTTTTCTCATACCAGTCCCGTTTACGGCTCGCCGTTTAAGATGATAAAGGACTTCGGCATTTCCTTCACGGCAGCGGCGGAGAATATAGCAAGAGGACAGAGAACGCCCGAGGCGGTAGTCAATGGCTGGATGAATTCGTCGGGGCACCGAGCCAATATTTTGAACTCTACATATACCAAAATCGGAGTTGGATATGTTGCTGACGGAAACTACTGGACACAGATGTTTATAAGACAGTAAAAAGAAAGTGACACAAAAGTGTCACTTTCTTTAATATTTACTTAAATAATCCGGATGATAGATATCTTTCTCCGGTGTCGGGGAAGAGGACAACTATATTTTTGCCCTTATTTTCGGGTAGTTTTGAAAGGGTGATAGCCGCATATGCTGCTGCACCTGAGGAGATACCGACCAATACGCCTTCCTTTTTGGCTATAATTCTGCTTGTTTCAAAAGCGTCATCGTCAGCCACAGGGAATATATAATCATATACTTTGGTGTTAAGAACCTCAGGCACAAATCCTGCACCAATGCCCTGTATTTTATGTGTCCCCGATTCCTCGCAGGACAAGACAGGGGAGGAAAGCGGCTCGACAGCGACTATTTGAATATCAGGCTTTTTTGACTTGAGGTATTCTCCTACGCCTGTTATAGTGCCGCCCGTGCCCACGCCTGCTACGAAAATATCGACTTTTCCCTCTGTGTCACGATATATTTCTGGACCTGTGGTGTCAAAATGAGATTTTGGATTGGCAGGGTTTACAAACTGACCTGCAATAAAGCTGTCGGGGATTTTATTAGCTAATTCTTCTGCCTTGTCGATAGCACCCTTCATACCAAGCGCACCTTTTGTCAGTACAAGTTCTGCACCATATGCACGCATCAGTTGTTTGCGTTCTTCGGACATTGTTTCTGGCATAACAATTATCAATCGGTATCCTCTTGCTGCTGCAACTGCTGCAAGACCGATTCCTGTGTTTCCCGAGGTTGGCTCGATTATAACCGAGTTACTTTTAAGCCTGCCTGTACGCTCTGCCTCGTCAAGCATAGCAAGGGCAACCCTGTCCTTTACCGAGCCTGCAGGATTAAAATATTCAAGCTTAGCAATTATCTTAGCATCAAGACCAAGTGAACGCTCTATGTTAGAAAGCTCCAAAAGTGGCGTGTTTCCGATAAGACAGTCTACAGACTTATATATATTCACTTTATATCAACTCCTTAAATTTATTATACTATACACTTTTTAGAATTTCAATACAGAAATATTTGATAAAAGCCTTTTAAGATAAGTTATTATGTGATACAATAACATAAGAAAAAATTAAAGGAAGATATAAAGGTATGAGAATTCTTGTAATTTTTACAGGCGGGACAATCGGCAGCAGCGAGCGTGGCGGATGGATTGCGCCAAACAGTGAAACCGATTACCTTTTGCTTAAAAGATACCGCAGCTTAGCAGGTGACTTTGAAACTGAGATTGATATGTTAAAGCCTTGCAATATACTAAGCGAAAATCTGTCGGCTAATGAGATTAATACTATTATTTCGTGCGTTATGGAAAATCTTAAAAAAGACTACGACGGAATAATTGTCACACACGGCAGTGACACTATTGGGTATACAGCGGCAGCACTTTCGTACGCTGTGGAGGGCGTAGACATTCCGATTGTCTTGGTATGCTCGGCATATCCTCTTGAAGATAAAAGGGAAAACGGTACAGTAAATTTTACGGCTGCGGTAGAGTTTATTAAAAGTAAGCTTGGTAAAGGCGTATTTGTAAGCTACAAAAATGACAACAAAAATACAACCGATATCCACATTGCAACACGTATTATACAGCATCAGGAATGCTCGGCTGATATTTACAGTATTGATAACCAACCATACGCATATTGCGATGGTAAGATAAAACTAAACACGGAATACAAACCTTCTTTGGCGAGAACGGGGACAGGAAAATCAAATTACTGCAAAGAGCCTGAAATCCTTGTGATTGAAAGCCGTCCTTGTGACGCTTTTAACTATTCTCTTGATGGTGTAAAGGCGGTAATTTTGAAACCCTATCATTCGGGGACACTAAACACAGAAAGTGATAATCTTTGCAGATTTTGCCTTGAAGCAAGAGAAAGAGGAATACCTGTATTTTTAGTAAATGTAAGGTCGGGTGACAGTTATGAAAGCTCGAAGCTGTTTGATAATATAGGACTTTCGGTATTGCCGCTTTGCAGTTATATAGCCTTGTATATGAAGTGCTGGCTGGCATTAAGCCTTGATTGCGACATTAAAGAGTTTTTAATAAAACCTATTGCACAGGAATTTTTAGAATGAAAAAAACCGACGGTTTATTCCGTCGGTTTTCTTTATCCTTTAATAAATTCACTTATTACATCTATAGAATTTTTTGCTGCCATACGGCAGAAGGCAGGATAGTCGGAGCAGGAACCTTCGTCTGCGCTGTCGGATAGTGCACGCAGTACGGCGAAGGGCGTGCCGTTAAGTGCACATACCTGACCTATGCTTGCGCCCTCCATCTCACAGGCTATTGCACCGAAATTTGATATTATAAAGTCCTTCTTCTCAGAGCTTGCAACAAAGGCATCGCCCGATGCGACATCGCCCGTTTTGGAAGCTATGCCAAGTCTTGCAATCACGGCGGAAAGTGCCTTGCAAGCATCCTTGTCAGTCGGGATTTTAACAAGGTTTACCTCGGGTATAAGTCCCAGCGGGTCGCCTACAGGAGTGGTATCAAAATCGTGCTGACATACATTTTTGGCAATTACAATATCGCCTATAGACAAATCGCTTGTTAAAGAGCCTGCAACACCTGTATTTATCACAAGTGACGGATTATATGTAAGAATCATAGCCTCCGCGCAGAGTGCAGCATTAACCTTACCTATTCCGCATTTTGCAATTACGACGTCCTTGCCGTGAATTTTGCCCGACAAAAATGTTATCCCGCTTATTACTTTTTCGGTTACATCGGTCGCAATATTTTTAAGACCTTCGACCTCTATATCCACTGCACCAATTATTCCCAGCATCTCTTTGTCAATCCTTTTTAATAATATTTGTAGTTCACAGCTGTGCTGTTGAGCACATCAAGATATCTCTGTGCTTCTTTTACTGCAGAGGGGAGTGATAAAGAAAGGTAATTACCGCACTCGATTTCCGACGCACCGAAAACCTCGCCCTCGTGTGAGATTATCTTTGCAAGAGCCGCCTTTATTTCGGCAAGAACCTTATCGTTGTCGGCGTTTCTCACCAAGAGATAAAACCCCGTCTGACATCCCATCGGCCCGAAATACAACACATCAAGCTCGCTGTTTCTGATATAAGTTGAGAACATATGCTCGAAGGTGTGCATTGTGACATTGTCCATAACCTCCTGAGAATTAGGACGTCTGGTACGCATATCAAAGGTTGTAATATCAGCATCAATACGAGATATATAAAGCCCCTCGCCAAAACGCCTATGGTCAACCATAAAGCTTGCATTCTGTTTTATATCCATAAAATTACCGTTGCCTTTCCGACGGTATTCCAAACCGCCTCACTACAGTATAACATATTATGTAAATAATTTCAACCTTTTATTTATCCCCCAGCATCCTTATAAGCTCGGGCAGAGCCTTTTCAAACTGCGGTCCGTACCAATGCTCCTTGTCGGTTTTTTCGATACATAAAAGCGTAAAATCTGCGGCGACACGTGCGGCGTCAACGCTTGTCATACCGTTTAAGAGTGCACCGACAAAGGTAGAGGCATAAACATCTCCCGTGCCGTGACAACCGCCGTCAAGCTTTTTGTGTTCATAATAATGATAATTGTCTTTCTCGCATATCACTACTCCGGTGGAGTAATCGTTGTAGCTGACTCCTGTAAGAATAATTGTACCTGAACAGATTTTCTTAAGCTCCAAAATCAGACTGTCGATATATGAGCGGTCATACTGCTCACGATACTCAATTCCTGTCATAAAAGACGCCTCGGTAATGTTTGGAATAATTATATCAGCCTTGGCGCAAAGACCTTTCATTGCACCCACAAACTCCATATCAAAGCCTGCATATAGCTCGCCACGGTCACCCATAACGGGGTCAATAATGCTCGTGCAGCCTGCGTCATCAATTATGTCTGCTACATAATCTATCTGCCTGATGCTTCCAAGATAACCTGTATAAACTGCGTCAAAGCGGATACCCTCTTTGCTCCAATGCTCTGCTATTTTGGGGATATCGTCGGTCAAATCACGGAAGGTGTAACCGCTAAAACCGCCTGTATGAGTCGATAGAACTGCTGACGGGAGTATGCACGTTTCTATACTGCAAGCCGATATTATCGGCAATGCAACGGTTAGAGAGCATTGTCCCACGCAGGAAATATCCTGTATTGTAAGAATTCGTTTGTACGCCATAGTTATTTTATCTCCCAATGCTAAATTTCGGCGAATAGAAAAAGACATTATTCTCGCCGCTAAATTCTCTTTTATATCTTTTTAAGTTGGTATAAAATTCTTCGTCAAGCTCTCTTTTCGGTGTTAAATCGGAAAGATAGTTTTGAGCAAAATAACGGCTGAACTTATCTGCACCTTTATGATTAAGATGTGCACGGTCAAAGAAGTCTTGTGATATATCAAGACCTATTTCATCAAAATAATCGTTGTAATAGACAAACTCTACATTATTTTCTTTTGCAATTTCACGCACCCTCTCAAAGTACCCTCGCTCGCCGTCATTTTCGTTAAGAGGCGTCTTTACTATCATCAGTCTGACACCTTCTTCTTGGCAGAGCTTGATGATATTTTTAAGCCACAGCTCGTTTTTGTCCGATGAGGGAGTCGCGATATAGCTTGTGTCCGTTCGCCTTGTGAGGCTGGCGTCGGTGGAGGTAAGCATACAGTAGCCGTATAGATAGTCATAAAGCTCGGACGGCTTATACTCAAAATCCTGCCGTGTAAGCTCACTCCAACGTGAGTGATACTTTGTAAACTTAAAAAGCAGGTCAAAACGTTCCTCAAAAGGTGCCGACGCCGATATCATTTCAAGCTTGTTTATACCGAACGGAAAATCGTCGGTAAAGGTATAGTTGGTTGCCTCGTCGGCGTATTCGTCGGTAAGTGAGAAGGAAAAAGCATCCAATACGATAAGCGACGGCTTTTGGCGTGCTATTGCCTCTTTGATATAGTAATAGGTCGCCCAAAGCGGTTGCTTTTGCGTTGCGAGAGTATAGGAAGAAAGCCCCGTTTCCTCGCCGATTACAAGCGGATTAAAGCTGCAATATGCGTGCGACGAGCCGCAGAAAATCACATCATAGCTATCGGGCTTAGAGTTAAAGAAGCCGTGTATTTTGGTTGTAATGTTCCACCAGCCTCGGATAGTTTTTCTTGCAAGAATGCGGTCGAGGCTAACGAACAGCAATATCGCTATCAGCAAAAATGCCACAGCACGAAAAGCCTTTCTCATTTTGTCCTCCAATATCAGAACTGAAAATATATAAACTGCGACGAGGTATAACCTGCGCCGTAAATTCCAAATACAAGTGTTGAATATAGCAGTATAAGAATAATTGCAAAGCGGGGTATTATGTGCATATTAAGTATCAAAGCATTTGCACCTATTTTGCGGTATTTGAGCGTGTCGGCAAAAAGAAGCACAGCAATTGATGCAAATAGCACGAACAAATCGGGTGTTGATAATCCCATTCCTAAAAGTCCGCCGCCAAATATCAGCTCGGGACGGAAGTCCAAGAAGATTTTTCTAAGTATAAATACCGCCGACGAAAGACTCTCCGCACGGAAGAAAATCCACGCTATACATACCAGTATAAAGGTCATAATTACCTGAAATACCTGATAGTACGGTCTGTTTCTCTTTATGCCGATTAAGTCTGCTGTAAGGTGCCTTATGTTTTTGGTAGCATCGCCCAGAACACGTGCCACGCCGTGTATAAATCCCCATATAATATAGTTCCAGCTTGCGCCGTGCCACAGACCGCTTACCAGAAAAACAATCATAATATTAAAGTATTTCCTTATCTTTCCCTTTCGGTTACCGCCGAGAGGGATATACAGATAATCCCTGAACCAGCCGGATAGTGAAATATGCCACCTGCTCCAGAAATCTGCTATTGAGCGTGCGAAATAGGGTACGTTAAAGTTCTCCATAAGCTCCATTCCCAAAACACGTGCAGTACCTCGTGCAATGGTGGTATAGCTGGCAAAGTCACAGTAAATCTGAACTGCGAAAATGATAGTAGCAACTGCAAAATGAAAGCCGAAAAATTCCGACGTATTACCGTACACCTTATCCACCAACAGAGCTGCACGGTCGGCTATTACGATTTTCTGGAAAAATCCCCATAGCATAAGTAAAAGTCCGCTTACAACACGGTCATAATTAAAGCTGTGCTTTTCGCTTAGCTGATGCAAAAGGTTTTTTGACCTTTCGATAGGCCCTGCTACAAGCTGAGGGAAAAAGGATACGAAAAGAGCGTATTTAAGAATATTCTTTTCGTGTTTTATATCGCCTCGGTACACATCCATAGTGTAGCCAAGTGCCTGAAAGGTATAAAAGGATATACCAACAGGGAGTATTACATCAAAACGAGCGGTAACAGGCGACATATTAAGCATTGTTAGAACGCTGTTAATATTATCGACAGTAAAGGCGAAATACTTAAAGAAGAAGAGTATTAAAAGATTGACAGCAAAATTAAGCCCGACGGCAGCCTTTCGTGCCGAGGGATTTTTAGTCGCGTCAATAACCGCACCGCCAAGCCACGTAAAAAAGGTGGACGCTGCCATCAAAAATGCGTAGCGAGGGTTCCAGCACATATAAAAATAATAGCTTGCACCCAACAGCCACAAGTATCTGACTTTATGCGGTATTATAAAATATAACAGAGTAACTATCGGGAAAAAGATAAGAAACTCTAACGAATTAAAAAGCATAAAAGCCTCCTTAATACTATCTTCCGTTTGCCTCCAGCCATATTATAAGTACAGAAATATCCGACGGTGAAACGCCCGAAATACGTGATGCCTGTCCTAGTGAGCGGGGTTTTATTTTATCAAGCTTTTGACGTGCCTCAATGCGCAGTCCGTAGATTGACATATAGTCAATATCGTCACTAAGAGGTCGGGATTCGAGCTTTTTAACCTGCTCTGCCTGCTGTTTCTGGCGTTTTATGTAGCCGTCGTACTTGATTTTGATTTCGACCTCCTCGCAAACTGCGTCAGGAAGATGGGGACGATTTTGGTCAACTGTCGCTAATGCCTCATAGCTAAGCTCGGGACGGCGGATTGCATCGGTCATACGAAGTCCAGTAGAAACTGTACTGCCGCCATAAAGCTCTAAAACAGGATTTATTACCTTTGGCGAGAGCACGATAGACTCAAGACGTTTTAACTCCTCGTTTATAAGCTGTTGCTTTTCTAAAAATTTCTGATACCGCTCTTCGCTTATCAATCCTACCCTATAACCAATCGGTGTAAGACGCTCGTCGGCGTTATCCTGTCTTAAAAGCAGGCGGTATTCCGAACGGGAGGTCATCATACGGTACGGCTCGTTCGTTCCCTTTGTTACAAGGTCATCTACTAATGTGCCGATATACCCGTCTTCTCTTAAAAGCACCATTGGCTCCTTGCCCGAGAGCTTTAATGCAGCATTTATTCCTGCCACAAGCCCCTGCGCCGCAGCCTCTTCATAGCCGCTTGTGCCGTTAAACTGTCCTGCGCCGTAAAGACCTGATATTGTCTTAAATTCTAAGGTTGCATATAGCTCGGTAGGGTCACAGCAATCGTACTCAATCGCGTATGCAGGTCGCATAATCTCCACGTCCTGTAAGCCCTTGATAGAGCGGAGCATCTTAAGCTGTACATCTTCTGGTAAGCCTGTCGATATGCCCTGAGCGTACATTTCACGTGTGTCTAGTCCCATCGGCTCGATAAAGAGCTGATGTCTGGGCTTGTCAGCAAAACGTACCACCTTATCCTCAATTGACGGACAGTAGCGTGCGCCGACGCCGTTTACACGGCCCGAATACATAGGTGCTTTTTGTATGTTATCACGTATTATTTTGTGCGTTTCCTCGTTAGTATATGTAAGATAACAGCAGGCAAGGTTCTCGCACTGCTTTTCCGTTTCAAAGGAGAATGGGGTTATTTTCTCGTCACCCTCTTCACGCTCCATTTCGTCAAACCTAAGAGAGTCTGCGTGTATTCTTGCGGGCGTACCAGTCTTAAAACGCCTCAATGTAATGCCGAGCTTTTTTAGGCTTTCAGAAAGCTCGTTAGACGGAAAAGTCCCGTCAGGACCGCTCTCACGTTCGTAGTCGCCTATTAAAATTTTGCCCTTTAGATACGTGCCAGAGCAGATAATAACAGCCTTTGCACCGTAAACTGTACCTAAGTGTGTTTTAACACCGCAAACAGCGCCGTTTTCGATTAAAACGTCGCAGATTTCAGCTTGCTTTAGTTGTAGGAGCGGCTGTGTTTCAAGTCGCTTTTTCATTTCACGGTGATAGCTTTTTCGGTCAATTTGCGCACGCAGAGAGTGTACGGCAGGGCCTTTGCCACGGTTAAGCATCTTTGACTGTATAAATGATGCGTCAGCCGCCTTGCCCATTTCGCCGCCTAAGGCATCTATCTCACGGACAAGATGTCCCTTTGCCGTGCCGCCGATACTCGGATTACACGGGAGATTGCCTACTGCGTCTAAGCTGATTGAGAATATAACAGTACGCATACCAAGCCGTGCCGCTGCCAAAGCAGCCTCGCATCCTGCATGACCTGCACCTATTACCGCTACATCAAAGCTTCCTATCATTTCCTGCAAATTATTCCTCTCCTTCGCCTCTTTCGTCTGTATCCTCAATATTTGCCAGAAGCTTTTTCTCAATAGCACGTGCTGCCGAATATTCTATCGGAAAACGTGCAAGCGAGGCAACGATTACAAAGCTCAAAATCAAAGCCACCATAGGATTGAGGAAATAAAACAGCAACACATTAACGGCTATTGCCACTATTGCAAGGATGATACACATCGGCATCTGGGCAACCGAGAATATGAACGCATTGCGATAAAGCCCGATTGTAGTCGATTCAAAGGTTATCATAAACTGATAAATATAAAAATGCATAAATGTATAGAGCAATGTTATCATGGCATAAACACCAAGCATAATAAACCATAGTCCCGACCCTGCCGAAAGATATTGTGTGTAGTAGGTGTTAAAGCCGAAGATGAAAGCCAGCATAACTATAATATCAATAACTGAAACTATAATGCCCTGCTTGAAATTTTCTAAGAACTTGTCCTTGAAATCGGACAAAATCCATGCGTGTTGCTCACGTGTAAAGCAGCGTGTTATGTACGCATACGCAGCCGAAGCGGGACCACTGCCCCAAAGAATATACATCGTTACTGCAAACAGTCCTCTTAAGGTTAGCGACAGCATTAAAGAGCTGTTATCAAGCTCGCCTAAGAAAGCTGTTATAACAGAGTCGGTAGGTGATATAAAAAACATAACAGCCAAAAACGGAATACTGATAACAAAGCTTAGCATATTTACCTGAATAAGTTTCCAAAACTTGCGGAAAAATATTTCGAAGTATCTGAATATGCCCTTTTTCTTTGGTGCATTTTTATCAATTCCCGGTCCGGGTTTAGAATAATTAAAGCCAAAAAGTCCCATTTTTATCAAAACTCCCTGCAAAGGTTTTATTTTATCTATTGTATCACATTTTAATTTATGATACAATAGCAATAAGACAATTTTTTTACGAGGGATAGATAATGAGAGAGATAAGAATAACTCTTAACGATGCGGGGCAACGCCTTGATAAATTTTTGCATAAGCTGATGCCTTTAATGCCTGAGTCTATGCTGTATAAGGGTCTTAGAAAGGAATGTGTACGCTTAAACGGCAAGCACGCAAAGGACGCAGGCATAAAGCTTTCGGAGGGTGATGTGCTTAAGCTGTATTTTAAGGACGAATTCTTTGAAAAGACGACCGATTATTCGTTTATGAATCTTAACCCAAAGCTTGATATCGTGTATGAGGACGAGAATATTCTTTTAGCAGATAAGCCGCAGGGGCTTTGTGTCCACGAGGACGAGTCAGGGAGCGGGGCAACCCTTATAGATTATATCAAGTGTTATTTGTGGAAAAAGGGCGAATATGACCCCCATAAAGAGCAGAGCTTTACACCTGCACTGTGCAATCGTATCGACCGAAATACCCGAGGTATCGTCATTGCCGCCAAAAATGCAGAGGCGCTCAGGGTAATGAACGAAAAAATCAAGAGCCGTGAAATTGAAAAATACTATATCTGTGTGGTTGACGGCGTTATGAAGGATAAAAAGGGTGAACTGAAGGCATTTTTACGACGGGATGAGAGAAAAAAACACGTGTATATTTATGATAAACCCGTACCTGACGGTAAAACCATTATAACAGCATATCGTGTAATAGACGAAGGGATGGGTAGGTCGCTTATAGAGGTTGAGCTTAAAACGGGCAGAACGCATCAGATAAGAGCGCATTTTGCATCAATCGGGCATCCGCTTATTGGTGACGGCAAATACGGCAAAAATGAGATAAATAAGGCTGCGGGTGTGTTTCGTCAGGCACTTTGCTCGCACAGGCTTAAGTTTTCATTCAAATCTGACGCAGGAGTGCTCCAATACTTAAACGGAAGAGAATTTTCTTTGGGAGATGTGCCATTTTATGACTTGCTTGGAAAATAACAGAATAACGGGAAGAATACACTCGATAGAAACCTTCGGTACTGTAGACGGACCGGGGGTGAGGTTTGTTATATTTATGCAGGGGTGTCCTATGAGATGTCTTTATTGTCATAATCCTGATACGTGGGATTTTACCAAGGGTCAGGAAATGACAGCGGGCGAGCTTTTGGAGGAGTATGAAAAGTGCCGTGCATTTTTAAGCGGGGGTATAACCGTAACGGGCGGTGAGCCGCTTATGCAAAAGGAGTTTGTAACCGAGCTTATGAAAAAGGCAAAGGCGAAGGGAATACATACCTGCCTTGATACGTCGGGTGCAGGATTTACTGCCGAAAATGCATCGGAGTTTGACGAGCTGTTGTCAGTCTTAGACCTTGTAATGCTTGATATCAAGCATATTGATAACGATAAGCACAAAGAGCTGACAGGTATGAGCAACAGCAATGTGTTTGCCTTTGCGGAATATGTAAGCAAAAAGAATGTGGATATATGGATAAGACACGTTGTTGTGCCGGAGCTTACCGACAATAAAGAGGACTGGTATAAAATCGGACTCTTTGCCTCAAAGCTTAAAACCTTAAAGGCAATCGATGTTTTGCCGTATCACGATATGGGAAAAGCAAAGTACAAAGAGCTAGGTATCGACTATCCCTTAAAGGATACACCTCCTCTTGAAAAAGATAAAGCTATTGAGGCGAGAGAGGTTATTATGCGTGGCATAGCCGACGGACTCAAGATACAGTAAAAAATGACGGCCATATTCGGTCGTCATTTTGTTATATGTGAGAATCAGCAGCCTAACAGCTTTTCGGCGTATTCTCTGTCTACCATTTCCCAGTCAAAGCTTACGTCCTTGACACCCGAGCTTTTAAGTGCGGTGTGTACTGTTTTGTAGGTTTCGGCAGGTGCTCGGGAGGTAAAAACTGCCCCGTCTGCAATATTTCTTACCATTATCTCAATACTGCCGTCCTCGTGACGTTTACCAAAAAGAGCGGTGCGCTTGTCCGCCATTTCAGGCTCCTGCAAAAGCACCATAAGCTTGATAACTTCAATAGTTTTGTCACTTAAACCTGAGTCAAAAATCAAGAGCTTCTCAAGCAATGTGTTGTAATCGGACACATAACGTAAATTATAGCCTGCAAGAGATTTAAGCTCTCCCGAGTCCTTTGAGCTTTTTTTGATTGATTCAAACTGCTTTTTTGCGTCATCTGCATTTTCTGTCGGGACAAAAGAAATCATCAGCTTTTTATTCTCGTCGTGGTATAAAAGGGGTGTAGGAACTAATGCTCTCGCACCGCAGTCACGGCATATAAGCACATTTAGCTGCCCTTTCAAAAGCTCATTTTTAAGATCCTCGCTGTCCGACACAGTCAACGACTGCCACAGGGTAATATCGTTAAGACAGCCACATTTCGGGCAACGCAGTTTTTCTTGTGTATTAAGACTCATTGTTATAATCCTTTCAATCAAAATATATTACATTCATTATATATTCTTTTTGTTCGCTTGGCAAGTAAAAATTATCTAAAATGGGACAAAGCGGTGAGAATAAAAGGCTTGACTTGGTGCTATCTATTATAACAGGAGGTTGTAGATATGGGATTTTTAATAGCCCTTTTAGAAAAGCTTCTCTTCTTTGTCGGATATATTGGCGGCGGAGCGTCCTTTCCCAAGCCGCTTTCAAGTCAAGAGGAGAAGAAATACACCGAGCTGTTACAAAACGGTGATGAAAATGCCCGAAAAATACTGATAGAGCATAACCTTAGATTAGTAGCACATATTGCCAAAAAATACGGAAACGAAAACAACTTTGACGATTTGGTATCTATAGGTACGATTGGACTGATTAAGGGTATAAATACCTTCAATCCTCAAAAGAATTCCCGACTTGCTGCGTATATTGCCAGATGTATCGAGAATGAAATTTTGATGACATTGCGCAGCGCAAAGCGTCTTGGGGCAGAGATATCGCTTGACGAAAGTATCGGCTGTGACAGCGAGGGTAATAATATGACCTTATCAGATACGCTTGCAATAGAGGGCGCTGATGTTGAGGAGGAGGTGTCGCTAAGGCTTGATGCTGTAAAACTTAGACGTGCCATTAAAAGTGAGCTTACCCCGAGCGAGCAACAGATAATCTGCTGGAGATATGGCCTCGGCGGCGGGAAAAGAAAGACACAGCAGGAGGTGTCCGAGCTTATGGGGATTAGCCGTTCGTACGTATCAAGAATAGAAAAAAAGGCGATAAAAAAGCTTAAGAAAAGCTTTGAATAAAAAATCGGGCATTATGCCCGATTTTTATTTTTATATACTTAACATTCTGTCTATGCTGATTTTTGCTTTTCTAATCACGTCATCGGCAAGAGTTATCTCCTCGCCGCCAACTCCTGCTACGGCGTTATACACATCCACAAGAGTAGTAAGTCGCATATCATTACATATGCAGTTCTTGGAAAGGGGATAGAAACGCTTATTTGGATATGAGAACTGAAGATGCGCTGATATACTGTTATCCGTTCCTATTATAAACTCTGTTGCGTCGCTTTTAGCCACAAAATCCATAATAGCCGTCGTACTGCCGGCAAAATCTGCCCTTTGGGTTACCTCCTTAACACATTCGGGATGCACCAGCAAAAGTGCCTCGGGGTGATTTCGCCGTGCTGTCTCAACATCTTCTGCAGTAACTTTGGTATGTACGGGGCAGCCGCCGTTTATAAAATGAAATTTCTTTTCGGGGACGTGGCTTTCTACCCACGAGCCGAGGTTGCAATCGGGGATAAAGAGTATTTCCTTCTGGGGCAGCTTTTTAACAATATCAAGTGCAGATGCCGAGGTTACACAAACATCGCACTCGCATTTTAGCGCTGCGGTGGTATTTATGTACGCCACTACGGCAGAGTCCTTATACAAGCTCTTGAGCCTTTTTAATTCCTCAACGGCTAACTGCTCCGCCATAGGACAGCCTGCATCGGAGTGAGAAAGAAGCACCTTTTTCTCGGGCGAGAGAATTTTAACTGTTTCCGCCATAAACCTGACACCGCACATCAGGACAGTTTTCTCTGGTGCAGCTGCTGCCTGCTTGCTTAAACCGAACGAGTCGCCTACATAGTCGGCAACCTCCAATATATCATGTGTCTGGTACGCGTGTGCCAAAATACAAACGTCATTCTCTTTTTTAAGTCTTATAATATCTTCCTGTAATTGCTTTGTGTTGTACATAATATCGTCCTCCGTAACAAAGGTATTATACTATTCTTACATAAAAAAGTCAATAAAGTTTACATAAAAGTTTACATATGTCTTGAAATGTGTAAATGTCTGTGGTATACTAAGCGTATCATACTTGATTTTTTCGGAGGGAAAATGGATACTGACATACTGATTGTAGGTAGCGGGTGCTCGGGTCTATACTGTGCACTGCACCTGCCAAAAGACAAAAAAATTACCATAATAACCAAAGCTGATGCCGAAAGCAATGATTCATTTCTTGCACAAGGCGGAATATGTGTGCTTAAAAATGACGAGGATTACGAGTCTTTCTTTGAAGACACATTAAAAGCAGGTCATTACGAGAATGACCATGAGAGCGTGGCTATTATGATAAATTCCTCACGTGAGGTGATAAACGAGCTTGTGGGTTACGGGGTTGAGTTTTCACGTGATGAAAAGGGAGATTTTAACTATACAAGAGAGGGAGCACATTCTGAAAGCAGAATTTTGTTCCATCGTGATATTACGGGAAAGGAAATCACAAGCAAGCTCTTACAAGAGGTTAAAAAACGGGACAATATAACGCTCTATGAAAATACCACTCTGCTTGACATAATCGAAAAAGACGGAGAATGTGTCGGAGCGGTGATATCCTTGCCTGACGGTGCGGTCGAAACGGTAAGTGCCGAATATACTGTACTTGCTTGCGGCGGAATAGGAGGCTTGTACCGACATTCCACTAATTTCAGGCATCTAACAGGCGATGCAATTGCGATTGCCATAACACATCAGATAGAGCTTAAAAATATCAACTACATACAAATTCACCCGACAACCCTCTTTTCAGAAAAGCCGACCGAAAGGAGCTTTCTGATATCCGAATCGGTAAGAGGAGAGGGGGCAAAGCTCTATAACAAGGATATGCAAAGGTTTACCGACGAGCTTTTGCCGAGGGATTTGCTGGTAGAGGAAATCCGCCGACAGATGAAGGCAGACTCAACTGAGTTTGTCTGGGAGGATTTAAGGACAATTCCGCAAGCTGAGCTTTTGGAGCATTTTCCGAATATTGTAAGGCATTGTAAGGAGCTAAATTATGATGTAACCAGAGAATGTATCCCAGTTGTTCCTGCACAGCATTATTTTATGGGCGGAATAAAGGTTAATCATAACAGCAAAACCTCTATGCCAAGACTTTATGCGGTAGGTGAAAACGCCTGCAACGGCGTACACGGAAGAAACCGCCTCGCCAGCAACTCGCTTTTGGAGAGTCTGGTATTTGCAAAGCGTGCAGCGGAGGATATAAAGAATAATCCCAAAGAAATGACCGCTCTTCCTGATATTGACCTAACAGTCTACAACAACCAAGAAGAGCTTTTGGAAAAGTATCGCAAGCTGGTACTTGCCGAGATAGAAAAAGCAAATAATTTACAAGGAGAGAAATAAAATGTTTGATAAAGCTACTTTGAAACTGAAGGTTGACCCGCTTATTCTGGGCGCATTGGAGGAGGACATTACCAGCGAGGACGTTTCCACAAACAGTGTTATGCCGTGTGAGAAAATGGGCGAGGTAGACCTTATTTGTAAAGAAGACGGGATACTTTGCGGTATACAGGTGTTTGAAAGGGTGTTTACACTCCTTGACGAAAAAACCGAGGTGACTTTCTTTGCCGAAGACGGCAAGGAAATTAAAAAAGGAGAGCTTATTGCAAAGGTTAAGGGTGATATAAGAGTTTTACTCTCAGGCGAGCGTACAGCGCTCAACTACCTGCAAAGAATGAGCGGTGTTGCGACATACACCAGAAAGGTTGCCGATTTACTAAAGGGCACAAATACCACCCTCTTAGATACCAGAAAAACAACGCCTAACAACCGTATTTTCGAGAAATACGCTGTAAGAACGGGCGGAGGCTGTAATCACAGATACAATCTTTCCGATGGAGTGCTCTTAAAGGACAATCACATTGGTGCGGCAGGTAGTGTTAAAAAGGCGGTAGAAATGGCAAAGGAATACGCACCCTTTGTAAGAAAGATTGAGGTCGAGGTTGAAAACTTTGATATGGTAAAGGAAGCTGTTGAGGCGGGTGCGGATATTATTATGCTTGACAATATGACTCACGCCGAGATAAAAGAAGCTATGGCATATATTGATGGAAGAGCAGAGGTTGAGGTTTCGGGCAATGTAACCAAGGAAAACATAGCTGTACTTACCGACCTTGGCGTAGACTATATATCAAGCGGGGCGCTTACTCATTCATCACCCATTCTTGACCTGTCATTAAAAAATCTGCACGAGATATAAGCAGGAGGTGTCTATGAGAGTAGAACTAAGAAGAGCGGAGATATTAAAAACCCTCACTCTTGCAAAGAAACCTGTTTCGGCGACTGCTCTTGCGGAAGAATTTGGGGTAAGCAGGCAGATTATTGTTAAGGATATAGCTATGCTCAGAAAGGACGGCTGCGGTATTCTTTCACATGCAAGAGGATATCTTTTGGAAAAAGAGTCAAAGCACGAGCGGGTTTTTAAGCTCATTCACTCGGATGATGAGGTGGAGGAGGAACTTAACCTCATAGTTGACCTTGGCGGCATAGTAAAAGATGTGTTTGTCTATCACAAGTTCTATAATAAAATATCAGCTACAATGGATATCAAATCACGGCTCGATGTCAAAAATTTTATCGACAATATAACAAGCGGAAAGTCGAGCCTGCTTAAGAATGTCACATCGGGGTATCATTATCATACTGTTTGTGCAGAAAATGAGGATACTTTGGAAATTATTAAAAGGAAACTCGAAGAGCGTGGCTTTTTAGCGCCACTTCAGGAGTATGAGCCGATGGAGATAGAATTGCAATAATTAAAAAGCAACCTGATGGTTGCTTTTTAATTAAATGAAGACATAAAACAAAGGAGGACGCAGGCGATCAAGTCTATGCGTTTACAATTGACATTAAAATGGAAATGTGATATGCTATTATAAATAGTCAAAATATACTTTTCCTTGTAGGTACTGTTAAAAAATAAGGACAGGATGTGTGATAATGAATATTGAGAAAATGACCAGCGAATTTTATAACAAATTTAATTCCAACCATGTAATTTTGTATGTGGGTCAGAACGCAAAGGATGATGAAATTAAGGATATCATTTCCACGTGTCGTTGGAGCGCAGTTGTAACAAGTCGCCGCGATCCTGAATTTTCTGCACTTTTTGTTAATGATGACCGTTCGCCGAAGGAGTTTTTCAGCCGTAGGGATGTGTCTGCAAAACCGCTCAGTAGGGAGAAAACACCTGTTCTGCGATTATTCGGAGTCAGCGGTACGGAAGATGACGATGAAGATTTGTCATGGTTAAGCACAGAAAGTCATACTGAATATGATATGGAAGAAGCCGGTCGTATGCTGGAATTACTGCCGGAAATTCTTGATTATGTAAATCCGTTGGTTATCATTGGCATTGACTCGGACATTGACTGTCAGCTTATCAACAAGTACCTTGCAAAATTATTATATTCAAGGACTTCTGACGGGTCTGTTTCATTCTGGGGTATGTCGCCGGACAAGCTTCAGATGGATGAAGGTACGTTTAACCGTCTAAAAAGAGTTGCTGAGGAAAAGAGCTTTGGCTTTTATGAGACCGAATTGGCAGAGGTTGTCAAGTCAAGACTTGACGAAATGAGTCAAATTGAAGAAGATGAGATTCTTTACTCGCCTGAAAATGACAGTGACATATATTTCCAGGCACAAAAGCCCATCAGTGTTTCCAGAGCAGAGCTTATGGTTTTTAACAATGTAGGAACTCTTCTGACTGAACGTACATTGAATAAAGTACGACCGCTGGGCAGAATTCAGTCTCAGCAATGGTTTTCCAATTTTATAGAATTAAGCTCTATGTTCGGTCCGCAATGGTACGGATATTTGCCGCAATCAACTTTTTATGTTAAGCGTAGTTATGAAGATGCTCTTGTTCAATTGGTGCGTCTTATGCTTGCAGGAAAGGGGGTTACAGGCAATAGTGCGTCGCCTTGCCCCATTGTATTAACGGGAGACCCGGGAAGCAGTAAAAGTATTACACTTGGTGCGCTTGCTTATCGAATTTACAACGAAAAAACCAATCCGGTTCTTTTCATATCTGATGACGATATTGTCGGCGGTGATTTCACCAACCGAATCGAAGGAGCATTGCAGGCTATTGTCGACAAGTCGGTAACCGATACACGTATACTGATTGTGTGGGACAGTTCTACCTACCTTTCAGGGGTAGAGCGCATGGGCCGCTTTTTGACAGAGCTTGAAAATAAGGGACGACGCGTTGTGTTGGTATGTAGCGGATACCGCATTATTGGTCAGGAGGGTAACGGATATCGACTGGCAGAAAACGGCAATAAATTTGAAAGCTGTGATTCGAAAGAAGCACAAGTGGTTTCCGCAGACGGTTACTATTACGTAAAGGCGACCCGAGAAATGAACGAGCATGAAAAATATGAATTCTGGAGAATTGCCAAAGAATATTCGGGTATTAGCGCAAAGACAATATCTGATATGCGTAATAAGCTAAATGGACAAAATTCGCCTGATAATATAACTGGAGATGATATTTTCCAATACTATTACAAGCTCATATCGTTGCTTCGAGATAATCTTGAAAAAGGCTTGAAAAAGGAGCAGAGCAAGGTATTCCAGTATGTTCAGAAGGAACTTGATTCGACGCTTGAGGGCATCAAAAATGATGCTAAAGAAGAAATAAAAACATCCCCGATGTATCTTGCTATGATGAAAGCGGGAATTGCAGTCGATGAACTGGGTATTGAAGAGGAGCATAATGATAATAATATTGAGGAACTTGAAGAGAAACTTGATACGCTTAATCTCTGTGTTGCTCTGTTTAGCCGATTCAAACTGACTGTACCCTACAGCCTTGCCTATACAATACTGCTGGGAGATGATGTTGTTGACAGATACAGCAACCGTTATCAGGAACTGTTCAAGCTTGTAACGACAGAGTTGCCGTGGCTTTATTATGGTGAAACAGGGACCGGTGACTATGCTTTTAGTTTCAGAAATTCTCTCGAAGCAGATATTTATCTGCAAAGACATGATATGAGCGGTACACAACAGATTAATCTTTTGTGTAAGATTATTGATATTTACGGACAGGACTATCGCAGAAGTAAGTGCAAGGACCTTAATTTCACCAACAGCTTGCAGGCGCTTCTTCGCTTGATGGGTCCGAACTCTCAGTATTTCTCGCTCCGCAAGGATAGTCTTGATTACATAAATATTCAGGCACAGTTGGAAGTTCTGATAAACAAGATAATATATCTTCTTGAAGATTACGGAGTTCCCGATGAGGATGCAGGTTTTACTACAATCCTGATTACTTTCACACGTGAATATTATGGTGCTTTTTGGAACAGCCACTATATGCCTGTAAAGAATGATGCTAACGAAGAGATAAACAAATATGAGCATGAGCATTTCAAACCGGAGGATTACGAACTTCGTCTTAAGAAGATGGTTAATGCTATCTCTCTTGCAGAGCAGGGCGTTGAGGCGTTAGAAACAAGATGCACAACCGAGGCGCAGTCACTTTCTGCCAAGGAAAAAAGTCGCTTGTTGGCGCAGCGTGATTCGTTGGTTGTAGAAACGGCACAATGTAATATGCGTCTGGAGGAATATGGGGAAGAATACAGGGAGTGTTGCGAGTGCCTTGGCGTTGATGCTGATACCAGGCTTTTGATGCGTAGGCTCCATTATCCTACTATTTACAAGCAACTGCTTTCTGTTATTTACCGTGACCAGACTAATGGCTATGCCTATAATGCTCTGTTCAAGGCGTTCGAGAGAATGTATGAAAAGGAACGGGGATTGCCTGAAGAGGAAAAGATACAGAACCTTAGCGAAATTATGCAGCTTGTGGAAATTTGTGAAAATCTGGGTGCAAGCATTGTAAACAGAGGTGGTAACGGAAAAGACGAATTGAGCCCACACCTTGCAAAAATCAGGGATATTGCGGCAAACTTCCAAATTACACTTGATTCTGTTTACGGACACATTGACGGAAAACCTGCAAAAACGGAAGAAGAGGAGGCATTTTTCCGTCTTTATGACAATATGCTTGAGTCAAATAACGCTTCAGCAATTACGTTTATTTGTCAAAAAGAATTAAAAATCCCCAGCGGAACACAAAAGTTGGAAAAACAGCAACTTGATAGTTGCGAGCGGGTATATCAGTTCCTTAAGACAAATAAAAAGAATTACGAGTGTGTGAGTTCGAATTCTTATGCACTTGCTATGCTTATCCGTGTTGCTTGGATGCGTTATAACAAAACAACTCTTTCAGGAAATACCGAATGTCAGCTGACAAGGCTGACAATAGAGCAGTGGTATGAGATTTATGACTATTGCCGTACATATGTCAGAATAGAAAAAGAAAATCGCCAGCCTATCATCATATTACTTTATGCGTTGGCGGCAATACAGGTCGGCAGAATGTCGGAGGAGTCTTATATTGAAGCGGTGGAAATTCTTGCAATGCTGGATGAAGCGAAATTCTACCATGCACGTATGAGAACACCGTTTATGATTTGCCCTCCCATTACTGAAGAAATTACGGAACCTACACCAAAACTGTATACAGGTACAGTTCTTACTGTAAAAGGGAATAACGGATATATAAGAATCCACGACCTTCCTCTCCGTTTGAGGAATGATGTCGGTGTTCGTTTCCGCCATTACAACCTTGGCAGAGATATTCCTATGCCAGAGGTGAATCAGCTACTAAATAATCTTGAATTGGGTATCGGCTATACAAGCCTCTCAGTTTATACTAAGGCTGGCCGGAAGTTTAGGGAGGGAAGTATATGAAACACCCCCTGCTTACAGACAAAGATGCTGAAAGATTAAACTGTTCCGTTCAGGAAAAGATTGATAAGACATTGTTTTTGTGTTGCAATTATTCACCTACCAAAAGTTATGCCTATAGCGAGGATGGATACTTTATCACATCTGTTCAGGACTTGTATAAATTTGTTATTGATACAAGCTGTGTAATCAATCATTGGTATATGTATATCCCATATTATGAAAGATATAAGTTCAAAAAATTGGATATGCTGTTGAATGAGATAAGTATGTTGCGTTCGGTTATTGACCATAATCAGAGCGAACTCAACGGAGAATCGGAAAAGGAATGTCTTGAAAAGTATCAGGCGTGGTTGACGCATTTTCTTGGGAAATGCGAGCCGAGCGAACCGGAAGATTTTGCCAAACTGAATCAGAGACTGTCATATACTGCAAAAGAAATTATTACACAACTTGATGAGTTTATTGATTGTGTAAGCCGGTCACCTGACAAGGAGGAGCATATTAATTTGTGGAAGCAGAAGACCTTTGAGTGGTACAGTAGCAACACAAAAACTTCGATGTATTGGAGTTTTTTACAGATGGAATATCTTTCAAGAGCGAAGAAAAACAAGAAGGATATTTCTGGAAGAGACCTGAACCGCAAGGTGAATGCATGGATTTCAAAAGCGGTAGAGCCGTTTTTGAAAGCGGATAGCAAGATTTCACCACAGAAACTTTTCTTTAGTATTCTTAAGGTTCAATTGGACGAAACCTACAAACAGCTCGTAGAGGAGGATGCTGTCACAACTCTTCTTCCACAGGATTTTTTGGCAGAGGATATAAGAAGGAACTTTAGATATGTTTCTTCTCCTGACGGCGATTTCTGATAATTCAAAGCTAAATAATTACTGAAAAAGAGTACCGACAAAAGTCGGTACTCTTTTTGGTGCGGGTGTTCATAACGTGTCAAGGATCAAAACAAAAAAATCACAAAAAGTTGATAGCGACAGCAAACCGTTGTGAGGGCGTTTACAACCGAACAGGTGAGCCGAGCGTGACTTTTTGTGAAAGAGGAGAAGCAAGGAAGCGGGCGGATGACTTTTTTGCATAAAAAAAGTCGAAGCAAAGCGAACTTTGCTTCGACGTGGTCGGAGTGACAGGACTTGAACCTGCGGCACCTAGACCCCCAGTCTAGTGCGCTACCACCTGCGCTACACCCCGATATGGTCGGGATGACAGGATTTGAACCTGCGGCCCCTACGTCCCGAACGTAGTGCTCTACCAAACTGAGCCACATCCCGATAGCGTCGGTATCAAACCAACGAGTTATATTATACTACACGGAATGTTATTTGTCAACATTTATTAAATAAAAAATCCAAAAAATCTCTTATTTATCAAAGTTTGCGGCTGCTCTTTTTACAAAAAGAGCAGCCGTTATTAATTTATGCCTGTGTACTGTAGCTATAGTTGGGAGCTTCCTTGGTGATGTAGATATCGTGCGGATGGCTCTCCTTAAGACCTGCACCTGTAATACGTACAAACTTTCCTTTTTCCTTAAGCTCGGGGATAGTTTTAGTACCACAGTAACCCATACCTGCACGAAGACCGCCCAAAAGCTGGAATACTGTGTCGGAAAGTGAGCCCTTGTAAGGAACACGGCCCTCAACACCTTCGGGAACAAGCTTTTTAGAGCCTGTCTGGAAGTATCTGTCCTTTGAGCCTTTTTCCATAGCAGCAAGTGAACCCATACCACGATAAACCTTAAAGCGTCTGCCCTGATAAAGCTCGAACTCACCCGGGCTTTCCTCACAGCCGGCAAGAAGACTTCCCACCATTATAACATCTGCACCCGCCGCAATGGCCTTAGGAATATCGCCTGAATACTTAACGCCACCGTCTGCGATAACGGGAATGCCGTACTTTTTAGCAACTTCAGCCACATCTGCAATAGCTGTAATCTGAGGAACACCGATACCTGCAACAACTCTTGTTGTACAGATAGAGCCTGGTCCGATACCAACCTTAATTGCATCAGCGCCTGCCTTAATAAGAGCCTTTGCTGCCTCGGCTGTAGCAATATTGCCTGCGATAAGCGGAAGGTTAGGATATGCTGCCTTGATTTCCTTTACTTTATTTATTATGTTCTTTGAATGTCCGTGAGCAGAATCGAGACAAACAACGTCAACGCCTGCATCAACAACAGCCTTAACACGCTCTAAAGCATCATCTGTAACACCGATAGCCGCACCACACAAAAGTCTGCCCGAAGCATCTTTTGCTGCGTTAGGATAACGGACAGCCTTTTCAATATCCTTAATGGTGATAAGACCCTTAAGACGATTTTCGCTGTCTACAATCGGGAGTTTTTCTATCTTATATTTACGAAGCAGTTCCTGCGCCTCGGCGTGAGTAGTGCCCTCGGGCGCGGTAATCAGGTTTTCGCTTGTCATAGCGTCCTTAATCTTCTTAGAGAAATCTACCTCAAAGCGAAGGTCACGGTTTGTGATAATACCGATAAGATGATTTTCCTCGTCGCAGATAGGAACGCCGGAAATCTTATATTTGCCCATAAGCTCGTCAGCATCCTTTAGGGTATGCTCCTGAGACAAACTAAACGGGTTGGTGATAACGCCGTTTTCTGACCTTTTAACCTTGTCTACCTCCTGAGCCTGTTCAGCAATAGTCATATTTTTATGAATAATACCTATACCGCCCTCTCTTGCCATAGAAATAGCCATAGGCGACTCGGTTACAGTATCCATAGCTGCACTCATAAGCGGAATATGGAGTGTAATACCGGCAGTCAGTTTTGTTGTTAATTCAATTTCGTTAGGTGTTACGTCTGACTCCTGCGGAATCAAAAGCACGTCATCAAAGGTCAAACCCTCTTTAGCAAATTTATCTGACATATCTTATCTCCTTTCGCAAATTATATAATGTGATTGATATATTTTATTTATTGTAACAGAAAAATTCGACAATTTCAACCCTAAAAGTTGATAATATTTCACTTTTTTTAACTTAATTTGCTATCTAATATCACAAATCATTCCATTTTAAGAGGAACAAGGGTATAATTTTCGTTATTCAGTTGGATTTTTCCGCCCAAGCCCTCGGTGTAATAGATTATGTCTTCAGCAATCAGTATTGCATCAACACCAAACTGACTGCAGATTTGTCCTGCCTTATCAACACCTGCAACAAAGAGTGCGGTTGAGAGCACATCACAAAGCTCGGCATCACGTGCGATAACAGTTGCACTACGTAGTCCGCTTTCTGCGGGATAGCCTGTCTGGGGGTCTAATATATGATGATAACGTCTGCTGCCTAAATCAAAATATCGTTCATAATCCCCCGACGTTACTACGGCGGTATCGGAGCAAGTAATTGTAACAGCTGTCTCGGCGGTATTTTGGGGATTACACACAGCAATCTTCCAATCGCTTCCGTCAGGCTTTTTGCCTAAAGCATAGACATTTCCGCCAAGATTTATAAGAGCACTCATTTCTCCGTTTTTGCGCATAGCATCGGCGATAACATTTGCGGCATACCCCTTAGCAATAGCGCCGAGCGTAATTGAGGCACCGTACTCTATAATTCTTGCCGTGTTGGTGTCGATATCAATATTGATGCAGTCTGCGCCGACAAGGTGCAGCTTTTCGTCGATGTCATCGGGCAGGGTTTGTGTTTTTTCTGCATTTTTCCAGCTTTGAGTGATTGGGTTTACCGTTATGTCAAAGTAGTCTTTAAGCATATTTGTATATGAAACAGCGGTACATAAAAGCTCGGTTATCTCGGGGGAAAGGCTTACAACCTCGCCGTTATTTAGTCTTGCTATGATGCTGTCTTCGCTGTGTGCGTTAAGCTCTGAATCAAGCTCGCGCAGCATTTTTTCATATTCGGCGGTATTATCCGCTGTAGAATGTACAGATATGTTGCAGACAGTATCGAATGTGCCGTAAACATCACGGTTGTATGTCTTCTCGCGTCCGATAAGGAGTATTCCGACTGCGACGGCAATAAAAGCAATAAGAATAAATCTGTGTTTTATAATAATCATCTCCTAAAAACCGCCGCACAAAGCGACGGTTTAATGACATTTAGAGTTCAAATTTTGATTTTCCTGAAAGCTCTAGGTATAGCTGGGCATCTGTTGCCATAATATACGGCGTCACAAAAACAGCTCCAACACCGCACAAAAGAATACCAAGCAGCTGCCAGCCGATAAAGGAGAGCCCCAATATAAATGTAGCGAAACGATTTCCTCGCATCATTTGCTTGCTTTTACCAAGAGCTTCACGCCACGTAAGTTCAGGGTCATCGGCAAGCAGGTATTCTACCATATAGTAATCATATGTTTTGATAACAGCAGGTATAAATGCTGCATAAATAACAATGGTTAACAAAACTGTCACAGGCGTTTGTGCAAGCAAATCTGTCAAACTTGTGCTAAGTACGGCAGAAAAAATTATACCCACTATCACACCTATAACGCACAGAATAATCAAAGGTATAAGCATATAAGCGGTAATAATAAGCCCTTTCATAAAAAGAGTCAGAACAATTCGCTTATAGTTATTACGAAATGAATGACAGAGAGTGGATATAGCAGGTGTCTCTCCCTTTGCGTAATCAATTACAAATTTATTGACGCCAACCTGCAACGGCATTATCAAAAAGATTGATGCCGCCAACGGAAACAAAAAGCATACCAGCATGGCAACGCCGAATATAACTGTTGTAAGGGGAGTAGAGAGCATAATTGTTTCCGGAATATTAAGCACAAAAAGCTGTCCTATAAGGCTTGTAGCAGCCGAAAATATCAGCATAATACCAAGCGTCTGCCAGTAGCTTACCGAAAGTACGCTTTTTGCACGGCTTTTTAACACGCTTCTGTCAAACATATACAGCACCTCTTAAAATCAGTCGAACAGTTTTTGCGCTTCAGCATAGGTTTTGGGAGTGCCTATGTCAATTGTCATAACGTTAAAGGTGTAGGCATAAACGGGCACACGCTCGATAAGCCACGGGATAAGATGTCCCGGTGCATCGGGGTTGTTACCCTCTTTAAGATACTGGTCGATAAGAGCCAGAGTTTCTCTTTTGTAGAAATAAAACGGCGGTACACCCCAATGAGTTTTAGGCTCGGCGGGCTTTTCCACAAAGCCGATAACACGGTTGTCGTCATCAAGCTCCAAAACACCCATCTGACGAAGGTCAACCAAATCCTCTACATAGTGAGCGGAAATAAGGTCGCAATTCTTTTCACGATAGAGCTTTACCATATCGTTAAGCGAGAAATCAAACACATTGTCACTTGCCATAACAAGTATCTCGTCGGTGATATTTTCGCTGTCTATGACAAACTTCATATCGCCTATTGCACCTAAGCGGTTATCGTTATTGGTAGTGCCGTCGTCTAATACCTTTACAGGCTTTTTGCCCTTGTAGGTAGCAGCCCAGTCATTTAACTGGTCAGCAAAACGATGGTTTGTTACTATGTAGATATTGTTGACGTCCTCTACTTCTTCAATCTTCTCACATACACGGTCGAGAATGGTTTTTGAACCGAGCGTCAAAAGTGCTTTAGGTTTATTTTCTGTTAAGGGATACAATCTTGTTGCATATCCTGCTGCGAGTAGAATACAATCCATAATCTTATTTTCCTTTCAAATATAAAATAATATTATCGTCATTATACCAAATTACTTAAAAATAGTCAACAGCAAATATTGCATAAAATGGATTGTCTACGAGATAATACCAATAGATACGGAGGTGCTTGTGTGACACAGCTGATGCTGAAATTTTTTATATATTCTGTGCTGGGGTGCGGGGTGGAGGTAATATGGAATATTTTGTTGCACAAAAGGCTTAAAAGCCGCAGAATGTTACTTAATCTTCCTATGTGCCCCGTCTATGGTATAGGCGGAGTGGTAATGTCGCTGATACTCGGCGGTTTTCGGGACAATATTTTGATTTTGTTTGCGTTTGGTGCATTGTGTGCAAGTGCGGTGGAGCTTTGTTATTATCTTATTTGTGTTAGGATATTTGACATTAAAATATGGGACTACAGCGATAAAAAAGCTAATCTTTTAGGCGGAGTTTGCGGCGAATATACACTGTGGTGGGGACTGCTGTCGGTGATATTTGTAAGCTATATTGACCCTGTAGCCGACAGACTGCTTTTGAAGATGTCCGACTACGAACAGCTTATAGCAGTAATTTTTTTAAGCGTAGTTACCATTGCTGATGTAAAAGCAACGGCAAATGTTCTCTTCTGTTTCAAAAGAGGAGACATAAAAAAGCTGCCGCCTTGTTTTTGGTATATTAAGAAAATCTCCTAAAAATAAAAAGTTTACAAATTTATTATTGATTTTTCTCTTAATAAGTGATATAGTAGATGAATAATATACAATCACTTGGCTAAGAGGAGGAAATCTAATAATGAGTGAAAGACAGGCAAAAAAACAGAGAAAAGGACAAACACAGGAGGTAGTAAAGACCGTTAAGAAGTCATCTGCAGTCTTTAATACGATACTTGTGTTGATAATAGTAGCAGCATTGGTGCTTGGCGGATACGTCATTTATAACCAGTACAAAATCAACAACCCCTCAACAGACCCTGAAACTGTAGCAGACCGTGCAGAAACCGAGGGAATAACCGTTGAGGAATTCCTTGCAAAGTACGGCCTTGAGGCAAATGAAGAGATTGCAGCTGATACTGAGCTGACTGTTGCAAGCGGATATATGACAGTTGAAAAGTATGCAGAGCTTGAGGGAATGACAGTTGAGGAATTAAGAGCAGAGTTCGGCATTGTTGACGAGGCAGGAAATGATATGTCAATGGACGAGGCTCAGGGCTATGTTCCGATGAGTAAGGTCCTCGAGATGTCAGGAATGGATTACGCATCATTCCTCCAGATGTACGGCTTAACAGCAGAACAGATACCTGAGAATATGCTCTATAAGGATGCAGAGCCAATAATTCAGGCTGCACAGGAGGCCATGATGGCAGCACAGTCTGAAGCAGATACAGAAACAACCGCAGAGTAAGCTATGGAGAATAACGAGAAAAGAAGCGTAATGTACACCGTCGGTGAGGAGATTTTCAATTCCATATCCCACGGAGTAGGTGTACTGCTGTCGATAGCAGCCCTTGTACTGCTTATAGTATTTGCGGCGCTGTATTCTGACGGCTATGGTCTTGCGAGTGCGCTGGTTTACGGAATTTCGCTCATTTTGCTCTATACAATGTCGATGGTTTATCACATAGTACAGAACGAAAAGGGCAAGAAGGTTTTAAGAATTTTTGACCATTGTTCGATATTTATTCTGATTGCAGGAACGTATACCCCATATTTGTTAGGCCCGTTAAGAGGTGCATTGGGCTGGACAATATTCGGTATTATCTGGGGAGCTACGGTGGCAGGAGTTTTGCTTAATGCCATAGGCCTCGAAAAATTTAAGAAAATATCCCTTATTCTCTATGTGCTGATGGGTTGGGGGATAGTGCTTTCAATCAAACCTCTGGCGCAAAATCTTGCAACGGGCGGACTTTGGTTACTTATAGCGGGCGGTCTGGTATATACCGTCGGAGTAATATTTTATGTACTGAAAAAATATAGATATATGCACTCGGTATGGCACTTGTTTGTGCTTGCGGGTAGTGTGTGTCATTATTTTTCAATATTATTGTTCGTGCTAAGATAATAACACGGACAAAAAATGATAAAAGGAGAGATATTATGAACGAGAATAATTTGCCGAACATTGAGGGCGAAGAGAACACAATGCCTGTTGAAGAGGTAGCTTTGGAGGAAACAGAGGCTGTAGAGGCAGCAGAGGAAGTTGTTGAAGTAGCAGCAGACGAAGCAGTGGCAGACGAAACAGTTGAAGTTGAAGATGTTGTTTTTGAAGAGGCGGAAGAAGCTTTAGAAGAAACTGTAGAAGAGGTATTCGACGGCGAAGAAGCTCCTGTTGATACCCAAGAGGTAGTTGACTTTGCTAAAGAAATAAAGGCAAAGGGCGGCGCAGGCAAGATTGTTGCACTTGTAATTGTGATAGTTGCATTGATTGCGGCTGCAGGCTTTGGAGTATATAAGTACCTTACAAGAAATCCCTACAACGAGATGGGATATGTAAATGTAAGCGGAAGAACAATTGATGAGGTTGCTGCTCAGGCAGGAATGGGACTTGACGAATTCCTGGCAGAGTACGGACTTCCTGCAGATATGCCTGCAGACACAGAGGAAGCTGCAGCATTCTATAACATACCTGTTGCAAAGATTGCCGAGATGTACGGTATGGACACAGCAGGCATAAAGGAAATGCTCGGACTTGGTGATGATGTAACCGAAGACACTCCGTGGGGCGAGGCAGAGGGTAAATCACCGCTTAGCAAGTATGTAGGTGAAGATAACCTTGAATCGTTCAAGCAGGAGTACGGTTTCGGTAACGAAATTACAGGCGAAACCACTTGGGGCGAGGTAAGAAATCAGGTTGACCGTGTAACACTTGAAAAGCAGCAGGCGGAGAAAGCTGCTGCAGAGGCTGACGATACAGCTGCAGTAGGCGATGATGCACCTGTTGCAGACGATGCTGACGCAGACGTAGCTGCTGAATAATAAAGTAATGCCGGAGAGGGCTTTTAGTAAAAGCCCTCTTTTGTTTTTATCACTAAGGAGAGGTTATATGACAGCGATTATAGACTATGGCGCGGGAAATCTTCACAGCGTACAAAATGCCCTTGCCCTGCTTGGCGAGGAGTCGATAGTTACAGGCGAGCGTGAAGAAATTTTGGCTGCGGACAGAGTGATTTTGCCGGGCGTGGGAGCGTTCGGTGATGCGATGAAAAGGCTTTGCGAAACGGGGCTAGATGACGTGGTGCGTGAGGTTGCCAATAGCGGAAAGCCGCTTTTGGGAATATGCTTAGGTCTGCAGCTTATGTTCGAGTCGAGCGAGGAAAGTCCCGATGTTCGAGGACTTGGAATATTTAAGGGCAAGGCGGTTAAAATCCCCGATACGGGACTTAAAATTCCGCATATGGGCTGGAATAATATCGTTGTCAATAAAGACAGCTACCTGCTAAAAGACCTTGGCGACGAGCCTTATGTCTACTTTGTTCATTCATATTACATACAGGCAGAGGAAGATGTCATAAGTGCATACACCGAATATGGTGCAAGGCTTAGCATAGCGGTAGAGCGTGATAATGTTGCTGCGGTGCAGTTTCACCCCGAAAAAAGCAGCAGTGTCGGTATGAAAATACTCAAAAACTTTATTGCAAGGGAGGCGGTATAATGTACGCAAAAAGAATTATCCCCTGCCTTGACGTAAAAGATGGACGAGTTGTTAAGGGCGTGAATTTTGTAAACCTTATAGATGCAGGCGACCCTGTTGAATGTGCGAAGGTGTATGATAAAGCGGGTGCAGACGAGCTTGTATTCCTTGATATTACCGCATCGAGCGACGGCAGAAATACTGTGGTTGATATGGTCGAACGTGTGGCGAGAGAGGTATTTATCCCGTTTACCGTTGGCGGCGGTATCAGAACTGTCGAGGATTTTCGTGAGATATTAAACGCAGGAGCGGATAAGGTGGCAGTAAATTCCGCTGCTATAAAGCGTCCCGAGCTTATAACCGAGGCGGCTAAACGCTTTGGCAGTCAGTGTGTTGTCTGTGCAATTGATGCAAAAAGAAAAGCTGACAAAAGCGGCTGGGAGGTTTACCTAAACGGCGGCAGAGTAAACACAGGTCTTGACGCACTAAAATGGGCAAAAAGGGCAGAGGAGCTGGGTGCGGGCGAGATACTTTTAACCAGTATGGATGCTGACGGAACAAAGGCGGGCTATGATAATGAGCTTACGGCGGCAGTTTCAAAAAACGCATCTATCCCTGTAATAGCATCGGGCGGTGCGGGTAAATTGGAGCATTTTTATGATGCGTTTACCGAGGGTGCGGCTGATGCTGTGCTTGCGGCAAGTTTGTTTCATTTCCGTGAGATAGAAATTTTGGACCTAAAAAAATACTTGCGTGAAAAAAATATCAGCGTAAGAATATAAAAAGGTGTATATTTTTGATAAACGGTGAGATAATTACAGTATAGCGATGAGCTTTCGGGCAACTCGCTATCATATACCCTTTTATCATATATACCACCACCCGGAAGAAGAACGGTGTTTTCGCAGACAGAACGAAGATACCGTTCTTTCTTTTGCCTTGACATAAGGTGGGTTTTGTGATAATATGTGATAGCAACAAACTTTACAATTGAATAATTTATAGCAGACCAACCAAAACTATGAAAAAAGCGCAAGCCTTGATAAACGTAGTGTTGGTTTGTTATACTTTGTTGTAGAGTTTGTTGCAGAATTTTACAGTCAGGGCAGGGCGTTTTTTATGCGCAGTCTTTGACTGCGCATTTTTTAATTCTGGAGGAATTGAATATGAATATCAAGACAGAGATGTTTGCCAATGTTATGGTAGAGGCAATAAAGGCGAAAATGGATTGGTCAGATATAGATTTTTCTGCTGAGATTGACTCCAAGTCTGCAGATATACTCTCGGAAATTCAAAATGTACTTAAGAGCGATTTAGATGATTTTGAAAAGGTGGACAGGATTACTGATATATTCTCCCAAAACGGACTTGACGCAGGTAGTTGTCACGATTTCTGAATACAAAAAAATGCTTCTCGTTATGAGAAGCATTTTATATTATGTCAATTATTTGTTCCAAGCGTAGAAATCTCTGATTGTCTTACCAACCTGCTCAAGCTGATGCTCTGAGCCGATTCTTCTGCATGCGTTGAAGTGTGAACGTCCGTTCTTGTTCTCTGCAATCCACTTGCTTGCGAATGTACCGTCCTGAATTTCTGCAAGGACCTTCTTCATTTCCTTCTTTGTTTCCTCTGTGATAAGACGCTTGCCTGTCTCGTAGTCGCCGTACTCAGCAGTGTCGGAGATGGAGTATCTCATCTTGGAGAAGCCGCCCTCGTAGATAAGGTCAACGATAAGCTTCATCTCGTGGATACACTCGAAGTATGCGTTTCTCGGGTCGTAACCTGCCTCAACAAGTGTCTCAAAGCCTGCCTGCATCAAAGCTGTTACACCGCCGCACAAAACTGCCTGCTCGCCAAAGAGGTCGGTTTCGGTCTCGCACTGGAATGTTGTTTCCAGAACAGCCGCTCTTGCACCGCCGATACCTGCAGCGTATGCCAAACCATTCTCTAAAGCCTTGCCTGAAGCGTCCTGATGAATAGCGATAAGACAGGGAACACCCTTGCCTGCAACGTACTCTGAACGTACAGTGTGGCCCGGTCCCTTGGGAGCAACCATAATTACGTCAACATTTGCAGGCGGCTTAATCTGACCAAAGTGGATATTAAAGCCGTGTGCGAATGCGAGGGTCTTGCCCTCTGTGAGGTTGGGAGCGATTTCTGCCTTGTAAACGTCAGCCTGACGCTCGTCGGGAATAAGAATCATAATGAGGTCAGCAGCCTTTGTAGCGTCTGCAACGTTCATTACCTTCAAGCCGTATTCCTCAGCCTTAGCCTTTGACTTTGAACCCTCGTAAAGACCAACGATTACATTAACACCGCTATCCTTAAGGTTCATTGCGTGTGCGTGTCCCTGACTTCCGAAGCCGATGATAGCAACGGTCTTGCCGTTTAAGAGACCGAGATTACAGTCCTGTTCGTAGTAAATGTGTGCCATAATAGAATACTTCCTTTCGTATTTATAAATATTTTTTATGCTTTTAATACATTTGTGCCTCTTTCCAAGGCAATCATACCGGTCATTGCTGTTTCTTCAATGCCGTAGGGCTGAAGCATCTCCAAAAATGCCTCCAGCTTGCTGTCGTCGCCGGTAAGCTCTGCTGTGAGAGTTGTCTGTGAAACGTCGACAATCTTTGCTCTGAAAATATCCGCTATCTGAATAACATCTGTGCGATTCTTGGGCGAGATTTTAACCTTTACCAACAAAAGACCTCTTTTTACAAGCTCCTCGCTTTTGGAAACCTTAATCTTGATTACGTCAACAAGCTTATTGAGCTGCTTTGAAATCTGCTCGACAGTAAGCTCGTCACCGATAACCTCGATGGTTATTCTCGATACGCCCTCTATGTTAGTAACACCAACTGCGAGTGAGTGAATGTTAAAGCCGCGGCGAGAGAAAAGTCCTACCACCTTGGCAAGAACACCTGAGTTATCCTCAACAAGAACGGAAAGAATATACTTTGACTGCATACTTATTTTCCCTCCTTCGGCAGATAGTGCATATTGAGTGAGCCGCCTGTCGGCTCGTAGGGGTCAACTTCGACTACCAGCATAAAGCTCTTATCGTCTGCAAAAAGTGCGTCTAAGCCCTTTTCTATCTCGGAATTTTCGTCTATCTTCATAGACGGTACTCCATAAGCCTCCGCCAGCTTGCAGAAATCAGGACTGCCGTCTAAGTGTACTGCCTGATAGTTTGATTTATAAAGTAAGAACTGATGCTCGTGTACCATTCCAAGACGGTGATTTTGCAGAATAACCATCTTAACAGGAATATCCCACTGACACATTGTTCCAATCTCGGGCAAATCCATCTGGAAGCTGCCGTCGCCCATAACAGCAATTACAGTGTTGTCGGTTGCAACCGAAGCACCAATTGCCGCAGGGAGTCCGTAGCCCATTGTGCCAAAGCCTGCAGATGTGATAAAGTGATGCGGCTCGGCAAAATGATAGTTATTGGATACCCAAATCTGATTTTGTCCAACCTCGGTGGATACATAAGCATCCTTGCCTGCACGCTCGGAGAGACACTTTATAAAGTGCTTCGGATTTACAAAGCCGTTATCCTCGGTGTTTTCGGGCGTTGTCCATTCGCTGCGTACCTTATCCACATAGTCCTTCCACTCTGAAGGGGTGCGGTAGTCGCCTAAAAGCTTATTAAGCTGCTTTAATACGTCCTTGATATCACCAACAACGGGAATGTCGGGGATAATGTTTTTGCCGATTTCGGCAGGGTCGATGTCAATGTGAATAATCTTTGTCCGCTGTTCAAGACCTGCTGCATTTGCAACCGAACGGTCGCCGAGTCTTGAGCCTAAAATAACGAGCAAATCAGAGTGATTGAGTGTCATATTAGCTGACTTAATTCCGTGCGAGCCTATCATACCGTAGTAAAGGTCATGCCCGCCCTCTAATGCACCGATGCCTGTCATTGTGGAAACGACGGGGATGCCTGTTGTCTTTACAAAGCTTCTAAGCTCTTTGGTTGCATCGGAAATGACAGTACCGCCGCCTGCTAATATAACAGGCTTTTTAGCGGCTTTGATTGCCTCGGCAACCTTTTTAACCTGCATTTCGTGTGCTTTGCCCATACCGATAGGTTTATAGCCACGGATGGAGATGGGCTTATTATCCTCCTCGGGATAATCGTACTCGGCTTTAAGTAAATCCATCGGAATGTCAATCAAAACAGGACCCGGTCTGCCTGTGCTGGCGATGTAGAATGCCTCGTTGATAATTCTCGGTAGGTCAAGTCCGTCCCTTACCAGATAGTTGTGCTTGGTAATGGGGTGGGTAGCACCTGTTATGTCAACCTCCTGAAACGCATCGCGTCCCAAAAGCCAGGAATTAACCTGACCTGTAATAGCAATCATCGGAACTGAGTCCATATATGCTGTTGCAATACCTGTGATAAGGTTTGTCGCTCCCGGACCGGAGGTTGCGGTACATACACCGGGACGCTTTGTAACCCTGGCGTAGCCCGACGCCATATGCGCAGCACCCTGTTCGTTTCTTACCAGGATATGCTTTATGGCGGAGCCGGGGAATTTGTCAATAATAGGACAGTTGGCTGCACCGGGATACCCGAAGACTGTAGTAACGCCGTTTTCTTCGAGAGTCTTGACAACCATTTCTGCGCCGGTCATCTTCAAACTAAACTCCTCCTTATATAAATAGAATAACTGTCCGCCGTGTGTTGTAACTGCGGACAATGCCCTCTTATTTTTTATAGATGGCGATTGCTTTAGCCGAAATTTTGTGTAATATACGGCTAATTATAAATATTTAATCTATATTTTATCAATCTTAGCCGTCAATGTCAAGAGAACAATCGTTAGAAAGTGCAAATTTCTTGCATTTTGACATCTTTTCGCCCAATATCCACAAATTTTTAGTTAAATTTTCTGCAAGTTGGCTTAATGTTGACAAATAATGTTAAATATGATATAGTTTAGTTGCGTAAATGTTGGATAAATATTATTTGATTTATATCGTAGTAAGGGGATGTTCGACATAAAATTTATTAGAAGAATTGCACTTTTATGTGTGTTTATATCCTTTATGGCAACAACGGCTGAAGCATCGGTGAGAGTATATGTGAATGGTATGCGAATGATGCAAGATACAGTGTTGATAAATGATAGTACGTATGTACCGCTTCGTGCAGTCAGTGAAGCACTAGGTGCAAACGTTGAATGGGACAATGTTTCGAAAAGTGCTTATATTACGTTTTCCGAGGATGACGCTGTGGCTAAGGTGGTTGAGGACGTAAGCCCAAGCGTTGTGACTATTATAGGTAATTATAATGGTTCGGATATGTCTGCGCAATACAATAACCCTACAATGCACGGTTCAGGTGTAATTTATAAAAGTAATGGTTATATAGTCACAAATGCACATGTTGTAGAGAATATAAAGAATCTTACTGTTGTCTTTGCAAATGGAGAAGTATTGCCTGGAAAGGTTCTTTATTCTGATGAAAAGGCAGACCTTGCTGTAGTCAAGACGGAAAGAATTGGACTAATACCTATTACCATGGCAGATTCGAACTCGCTAGTTTCGGGTAAGACAGCAATAGCTATAGGGACGCCTATTTCTCTTTCTATGAGGAATTCCGTTACTAAGGGGATTATAAGTGGAGTAGATGTATCATTAAATGACTCGCACTACAAACTTTTGCAGACAGATGCTTCTATAAACCCCGGAAATTCAGGCGGTCCGTTACTTAACATTAAAGGGGAACTTATCGGTATAAATACAAGTAAATACTCAAGTGTGGGTATTGACAATATGGGTTTTGCGATTCCTGTTGACACTGTAAAACACGTAATATCACACTTTGAAAAATATGGAAAAATTCTTAGACCTCTTCTTGATTTTAAGTTAGAACAAAGTTGGGAGGCAAGAATAGGACTTCCTACACAAAAAGGTGTTACTGTAAAATCATCATCTAACCCGATAATTCTTGACGGAGATGTTATAAAAACAGTCAACGGGAGAGAAATTCATAGTATTACGGATTGGAATGAGATGATAAAGGACACATACAACGGTTCATCGCTTAATATCACTTATGTGCGTGATGGGGCAGAATATCAAATAGACATTACAATATAATTCAAAAGGAGTAGACAATATGAGAAATATTATCCGCAGTATAAGTTTGGTTTTGGCAATAGCAATAATGATGGCATCAACTCCCGTTCTGGCTGATAATGCCACGGTAGAAATCGGTTTTAATGTTGGCGATGATGTTTTGATTATTAACGGTACGGAAGTGCAGGTGGAACGTCCGTACGTTGTAGGAGAGGGAGTAACATTAGTACCTCTTAGAGTTATTACGGAAGCTTTTGGCGCAGTGGTTACTTGGGTGAAAGAGACAAAAACAGTAAATTTGTCATATCCCAATGTTGAGATTGTTTTGCAGATTGGAAATCCGCTTGCTGACGTAAATGGTAAAGCGGAGCGGCTTCTTTCGCCGCCTGAATTGACAGAGGGCGGATATACAATGGTTCCGCTCAGGTTTATATCCGAGACCTTTGGTGCAGTTGTGGGTTGGGATAATGTGACAAAGAGGATCACTGTTACCAAAAAAGCTGTTGACACGGAACAAAGTATAGTTACAGGAAACACAGGGGCTGAAAAAATCGGAGACAGCTATTACGGATGGTCTATGAATAATAGCAGTGATATGAGTATGACCTACAGAAGCTTTGACGGAATGGAAACGGAGTTTGCATTTGATGGTGAAAATACTATAAATGTATCTATTTTTCCTGCATACGATGAATATGATTTTGAAAAAGAGTTTGTAGAATATAAAAATAGCCTCAGTGGAGTGACATTGGTAACAGCGGACAAAAATGTTTCTAATGACAAAAAGAAGGTAATGCATTTTCAAGCAAAAGATAAAGAGGAATTTTTGGATTATTGGGAATGTGTTACTGATGAATATATCTTTTCTATAATCGGTATTTTTGACAATACTAATGCAGATTCTTGTGGTAAAGGAAAAGAACTGCTGAGGAGTTTTTCTTGTGACTTTGACTCAGAAGATACATATGACCTGTCAGAGGTAAAGGATGGGGTGCGTACTTTTAAGTCGGAGACGATGAAATTTTCGATAGAAATACCTGCCAACCATTACCTTTCAAGCTATGAAAATGTTGAGAATGAGTTTGAATTCAGTGCATTAGATGAGGAGAATAATACAACGATAAATTGTGCCATCTATTCCAAGAGTGCTGTTGTGGGCGCAAAAGAATTGGCACAGATGGATTACTTAAACAACAAAAATGGTTTTAATCCTGAGGTTGTTACATTCTGTAATGGGGTAACTCAATCAAAATACAAGAATTTTGAGTCATATGAATATACGTTTGATATAAATTACAATAAAATTTCTCAGCGTGACAGGGATGTTTTCTTTGAAGTTGGCGAGTATGTATATAATGTAAGCGTATCCGTAAAAATACCGAGCAGTACGGCTGATGAGGAAATTGATAAAGTCATTAATAGTATAAAGGCTGAAGAATTGGATGCGGGAGAAATAGGCATTTTGATGCGTAATGACCCTGACAGAGAAGGTTCATATACGGCAAAGGGTGCTGGTTGGAACATAAAATTGCCAAATAGCTATGAGGAATTATCAACTGCCAGTGACGGCGTCGTTGCAGGTAGCATTATCAATGGTACAATGCTAATGTTTCAGACAATAGCAGCTAGAGGAACAAACTTTGGTGAGGTTAAACAGGTTGTGCTTGATATGGAAAGTACAGCAAGAAAAGATACCAAATGTGAAATAATTAAATCTACAAGCATTACAACGATTGGCGGTACAAATTATGCTGAGTTGTTGATACTTCAATCGGATGATGAAGGCAACAGAGTATATCTTCGTCAGCTTGCTGGATTAAAAGATGATAAGATGATTGTCTTTACTATACAGTACAACGAAATTGCATATTCACCATATAATATTAATGAAGTAGAAACTATCATTAAATCGTTGGAAATAGATTAATATATCAATGTTAATGTGCTCCGAAGGATATCTTTCGGAGCATATCTATGCTATAAAGTTAAAAGCTTTACCAACTATTTGCTGGTTTTTGTTATTTTACTATTTACAACTCGAAAAAAAAGGAATATAATATAGAATAAATTTGAATTACGGAAGGAAGTAAGTAGGAAAATGGAAATTAAAATTACAAGAACAACTACTCCGAAACAAAAGCCTCTTGACGAGAGCAAGCTTGGATTCGGAATTTACTATACAGACCATATGTTCATTATGAACTATGATGAGGGCGAGGGCTGGCATGATGCCAGAATTGTACCATACGCTCCTTTTGAGCTTGACCCTGCGTCTATGGTACTCCACTATGCTCAGGAAATTTTTGAGGGACTTAAGGCTTATCGTACTGCTGACGGCTCTATTCAGCTTTTCCGTCCTGAAAAGAATATGGAAAGAATGAACCTCTCATGCGACAGACTTTGCATTCCCAAAATCGATGAGGAGTTTGCGATAGAGGCTATTAAGGCACTCGTTAAGGTTGACGAGGACTGGGTTCCGTCCAAAGAGGGAACATCACTTTATATAAGACCTTTTATCTTTGCAACTGATGCACACGTCGGCGTTCACCCTGCAAAGCATCTTACATTTGCAATTATACTCTCACCTGTCGGTGCATATTACCCCAACGGCCTTGCACCTGTTAAAATCTTTGTTGAGCAGAAGTATGTGCGTGCGGTAATAGGCGGTACAGGCTTTACCAAGGCGGGCGCAAACTATGCTATATCACTAAAAGGTCAGGAGGAGGCTGAAAAGCAGGGTTATATCCAGACCTTGTGGCTTGACGGTGTGGAAAGAAAGTACATCGAGGAAGTCGGTGCAATGAACGTATTTTTCAAGATTGACGGCGAGATTGTAACTCCTGCACTTGTCGGTTCAATTTTGGGCGGTATTACCAGAATGTCAATTATTGAACTTTTGAAGAATAAGGGTTACAAGGTATCCGAACGCAGAATTTCTATAGATGAGCTTGTTGACGCGTTCAAGTCAGGAAAGCTCGAGGAGGCGTGGGGAACAGGTACGGCTGCCGTTATCTCACCGATGGGCGAGCTTAAGTACGGCGATTTGGTAATGCCTATAAATAACGGCGAAATAGGCGAAATTTCACAGATGCTCTATGACACACTTACAGGAATTCAATGGGGCAGATTGCCCGATGAATTCGGCTGGACACAGAAAATCTGATTGAATTTCTAAAAAACACTTGCATTTTATTGACAGATGTGGTATAATACCAATAGTTTCATAATGTATTAGCTTATGAGTGGACTTTTCGAAAAGGTCCACTCTTTCATTTGAGGAAATGGAGGCGGATATATGGCCAATAAAATTGAAGAGCTTGCCTACAGTATAGGCGACGTGATTGCTGAGGAGCAGGGTGTATTTCTTGTTCACGCAGAGTACAAGAAGGAGAGCGGAGATTATTATTTAAGACTCTACATCGACAAAGAGGGCGGGGTAGGAATTGACGATTGCGAGAATTTCTCACGTAGATTTTCCGACAGAATTGACGAGATAGACCCTATTGAAGATGCGTACGTGCTGGAGGTGTCATCGCCCGGCGCAGACAGAAAGCTTATAACCGAGCGTGAGTTTAATCACTATATTGGACGTGAGGTTGATGTTAAGCTCTATGCGGCTAAAGACGGCAAAAAGGAAATAAGCGGTATCCTTTTGGGATATAAGGACTCTGTGGCGTCGATTGATGTCGGCGGCGAGGTTTGGGAAATTCCTAAAAAGGACGCAGTATATATAAGATTGAGTTTTAAGTTTTGACGAAAGGAATGATTAATAAAATGAACGAAGAATTATTAAAAGCATTGGAAGAACTGTGCAAAGAAAAGGGGATTGACAAGGATACAATCCTTGAGGCACTTGAGGCGGCATTGATTGCGGCATACAAGAGAAACTTTAATTCGGCACAGAATGTAGATGTACAGATGGACAGAGAAACGGGTGCTATTCACGTTTACACACAAAAGACAGTTGTAGCGGAGGAGGATTATGTAGACCCGCAGGAGGAAATCCTTTTAGAAGATGCCAAGAAAATCAAGGGTGTTTATGACATCGGCGATGTGGTTAACATCGAGGTTACACCCCGTGATTTCGGCAGAATTGCCGCTATGACAGCAAAACAGGTAGTAACACAAAGACTAAGAGAAGCTGAGAGAGGTATTATTTACAGCGAATTTACCGAAAAGGCAAATGATATTGTAAGCGGACGCATAAGCCGTATCGAAAGGGGCAATGTATTTGTTGATATCGGTAAGCTTGAGGCAATGCTTCCTGTAAATGAGCAGCCGTCTAATGAGAGATACGAGGTCGGACAAATGATTCAGTGCTACGTATCCGATGTCAGAAACGGAACAAAGGGAACACAGATTATGCTTTCAAGAACTCATCCCGGTCTGGTAAAAAGACTCTTTATCCGTGAGGTTCCTGAGATTGCAGACGGTATTGTTGAGATTATGAGCGTATCGCGTGAAGCAGGCTCAAGAACAAAGATTGCAGTCTGGGCAGAGGACCCGAACATCGACCCGCAGGGTGCGTGCATCGGACCTAAGGGTGCGAGAGTTCAGGCAATCGGTGATGAATTAAAGGACGAGAAGATTGACATAGTAAAATGGAGTGAGGATCCTGCAGAGTTTATTGCAGCAAGTCTTAGCCCCTCAAAAGTATTGAGCGTTGATGTTGACTTTGACGAAAAATCAGCCAAGGTAACCGTTCCGGAAAATCAGCTTTCGCTCGCAATCGGAAAATCAGGACAGAATGTAAGATTGGCAGCAAGACTTACAGGCTGGAAGATAGATATTTCTGCCGAATAATTTTTTGTTTAGAACATATAAAAGGAAGTGAAGGAGCAAATGACCTACTTGCCGGAGAGAATGTGTATCGGCTGCCGAAAAAAAGCGGCTAAAAAGGACCTTATACGCATTATAGCAAAAGACGCACAGATAGTCATTGACCGAAAAGGTAACACCCTGGCGAGAGGGACATATATCTGCCGCAGTGCAGACTGTGTAGCTCTGGCGAAAAAGAAAAAAGCTCTTTCAAGACAGCTTCGGCAGAATGTGCCGGACGAGGTGTATGACGAAATCATAAAGGAGCTTTCAAATGGATAAAGTACTCGGACTTATAGGTCTTGCAAAGAAAGCAGGTCGCTTGTCAAGCGGCAGCGAGCCTTGTGAAGAAGCAGTAAGACGCGGTATTTCAAAGCTCGTAATAATTGCCGCAGATATTTCCGATAACGGACTAAAGGCAATTTGTGATTGTTGCAAGCACTACGGAACAAAATATATAACATATGCTACAAAAACGGAATTAGGAGCGGCATTAGGCTTCGAACTCCGGGCGGTAATTTCGATAAATGACGAGGGATTTGCCCGAGCGATTGAAGAAAAAATCACCGCAGTAAGCGAAGAAAGGAAGGGTTAGTTATGGCAATATTGCAACCTAAGGTAGCTGAAATTGCAAAGGATTTGAAACTGACAAGCACAGAGATTATCGAAGCTCTTGCGAAGATGGGACATATTATAAAGAATTCTTCGGTACAGCTTGATGAAGAACAGCTTGGTATAATATTCGATATTTTTACACATATGTATGATATGGGCGATGAGCAGATTGTAAAACCGAAACGTGCGCCCAAGCCTAAGAAAGAGGAAAAACCCAAAGAGGAAAAGGTCGAGGAGAAAAAGACCGAAAAAGCGGATAAGCCTGCCGAGGAGAAAAAGGCTGAAAAGGCTGTTGAAAAGAAGGAAAAGAAGCCTGCTACGGAGAAAAAAGCACCGCCTGCACCTCTTAAGAAAAAGAAGGAGGAGCCGGTAAGAGTTGCAGAGGAGCTGTCCGACGAGGATCTTATCATAAAGACCGAGCAAACGTCAAGATATGTCGATACACGTACATCTACCGTTGAGCTTGAAACAATTGAAACACGTGAGCGTCTTGAGGATATGGTCAGCGACAATATGCACAAAAATGACGACAGATCAAAGCGTAAGAAAAAGTCTAACCGTGACCGAGGCGCTGTTAAGGAACAACCGGTTAAGCAAAACAAGCCCGCCGAAAAACCGAAGAAGGAAGAGCCTAAATCAATCGAAATTCCCGAAACTATCACAGTAGGCGAGTTTGCGCAGAAGATAAACAAGGGCGCTGCCGAGATTATCAAAAAGCTTATGATGCTGGGCGTAATGGCTACTGTTAATCAGGCGATTGATTTTGATACGGCACAGCTTATAGCTGCTGATTTTGAGATTGAGGTAACTAAGGAGATAATTCTTACCAAGGAAGATATTCTTTTCCAGGAGGAAGAGGATAAACCTGAGGATTTATTGCCACGTCCGCCGGTTGTTGTTGTTATGGGACACGTTGACCACGGTAAAACATCACTTCTTGACGCAATCCGTGACACATCGGTTGCATCAGGTGAGGCAGGCGGTATCACGCAGCATATCGGTGCATACGGTGTTCGTCTTAATGACAGAGATATCACCTTCCTTGACACACCGGGACACGAGGCGTTTACTACAATGCGTGCAAGGGGTGCACAAGTAACAGACGTTGCAATTCTGGTAGTTGCTGCTGATGATGGTATAATGCCGCAGACAATCGAGGCTATTAACCACGCAAAAGCTGCAGGTGTTACAATAGTTGTAGCTATAAATAAGATAGATAAAGAGGGCGCAAACGCAGAGCGTGTTAAGCAGATGCTGGTAGAATATGAGCTTGTTCCTGAGGAATGGGGCGGTGACACCGTTTGCGTTGAGGTTTCGGCAAAGCAGAGAATTAACATCGACGGTCTTTTGGAGATGGTGCTTTTGGTTGCCGATATGAAGGAATTAAAAGCAAACCCCAACAAGCCTGCTAAGGGTGCTGTTATCGAGGCACAGGTAGACAAGGGCAGAGGCCCTGTTGCGACTGTGCTCGTTCAGGAGGGTACGCTGAATGTCGGCGATATCGTAATTGCGGGTACTGCCGTAGGACACGTACGTGCGATGGTAAACGATAAGGGCAGACGTGTTAAGACAGCTGGTCCTTCAACACCGGTCGAAATTCTCGGTCTTTCCGAGGTACCGTCAGGCGGTGATAAGTTCAGCGTTGTCAAGGACGAAAAGCTTGCCAAGGACGTTGCCGAGGCAAGACGTCATGAGCAGAAGGAAACACTCTTTAATCAGACGGTTAAGGTGTCCTTGGATAACCTCTTCTCACAGATTGACGAGGGTAATATGAAGGAGCTTAATGTCATCGTAAAGGCTGACGTTCAAGGCTCTGTAGAGGCTGTTAAGCAGTCTTTGGAGAAGCTTTCAAATGACGAGGTAAGAGTGCGTGCAATCCACTGCGGTGTAGGTGCTGTAAACGAGTCTGATGTAATGCTCGCAAATGCTTCAAACGCAATTATTGTAGGCTTTAACGTACGTCCCGACGCAGGTGCATCTGCTGCGGCAGAGCGTCAGGAGGTTGACATAAGACTCTACCGTGTAATTTATCAGGCAATTGAGGAAATAGAGGCTGCTATGAAGGGTATGTTAGACCCTGAATTTAAGGAAGTGCTCTTAGGTCACGCAGAAGTTCGTCAGACCTTTAAGGTATCGGGCGTAGGTACGATTGCAGGCTCATATGTTACTGACGGCAAGATTACCAGAAATGCCGAGGTTAGAGTTGTAAGAAACGGTATAGTTGTATTCGAAGGAAAACTTGCCGGTCTTAAGAGATTTAAGGATGATGCCAAAGAGGTTTCTGAAAACTTCGAGTGTGGTATCACTATCGAAAACTTCAACGACGTCAAAGAGGGTGATGTAATCGAGTGCTACGAAATGCAGGAGATTGAACGCTGATTTCCCGCAACTTACCATTTCTCCCTCGGGGCAGTACAACCCGTACGGCTCCCTCGGTGCGAAACGGCAATTTGCGTAAAATCAAACTTTGAGTAACTTACCATTTTGTCAGAAAGGAAATACTATGGCAAAAGAAAGAATAAACAAAATTAACGAGGAGGTACACCGTGCCCTTGCGGAGATTATACGTGAGCTTAAGGACACACGTATTCCTCTTATGACAAGTGTTGTTGCCGTTTCGGTTACAAACGACCTTTCATATGCAAAGGTATATGTGAGCGTAATGGGCGACGAGGAAACTAAAAAACGTGCACTTGAGGGCTTGAAATCTGCATCGGGTTATGTTCGACGTGAGGTTGGCAGAAGAATAGACATTCGCCACACACCCGAAATAGTTTTCGAGCTTGACCGCTCAATCGAGCACGGTGCACATATTAACAAAATTCTTTCGGAGCTTTAATGCTATGAAAAATTTGGTAGATATAATTAAAAAAGCTGACAGCATAGCCATCCTCGGGCACATTAACGAGGATGCCGACTCTGTCGGAAGCTCGCTTGCGATTAAAAGAGTGCTTACCAATATGGGCAAAAAGGCTGATGTTATATTTAGTGCCCCGTTGGAACAGAGATTGGATTTTATGAATGCTGAGGGAATATTCCCCGATGATAATGTCGGGGAATATGACCTTTGTCTGTGCCTTGACTGCGGCGATATCGAAAGACTCGGCGACAGAAGGGCTTTGTTTGATGCGGCAAAAAACACGGCATCAATTGACCATCATATCACCAATACCGGCTTTGCGGATGTAAATTATGTAGTTCCCGATGCGGCTGCAACAGGCGAGATACTTGCAGATGTTATAGCGGCACTGGGCGAAGAAATTGACCAAAAGACTGCAGAATACCTGTTTATTGCAATTGCATCGGATACGGGCAGCTTTAAGTACTCGAATGTGAGTCCTAAAACAATGCGTATTTGTGCTGAGCTTTTGGAAAAGGGGATAGATAACGCATACCTCTCCCGTATGCTCTTTGATACTGAGCCTGAAAAAACTATGCACTTTAAGGGACATTTGATGAGCAGGGTTGAAACGTATTTTGACGGTAAGCTTGCTATGATAGCGGTCGAAAGGGACGAATTTGAACGCTTTGGTGTTGCAGAGCGTGATATGGGCGATATTGTAAATATTGCAAGAATGGTATCAGGATGCGAAATTGCCGTTTCGGTAAGGGAAACAGATAACAGGGTAAAGCTGTCCTTCCGCTCAAACGGAGAATATGATGTAGGCTCTCTGGCACAGCAATTCGGCGGCGGCGGTCACAAAATGGCGAGCGGTGCGTCGAGCAGTACAGACAGCTTTTTGGATATGAAGGACAAGGTAATAAAAATTTGCGGAGAATTGTTCAATGATTGAGTATGATAAGGATGCGATAGTATATCCATATATCACACAAATGCTAAGAGAGGGTGTTCCCGAAACCTCGGGGATACTAAAAGAGCTTGAAAAAGAGGCTAAGGACGAGGATATTCCCATTATTCTGCCCGAGGCGGCAAGGCTTTTGTCGGTACTTTGCGAGCTGAAAAGACCTAAGCATATATTGGAGATTGGCTGTGCGATAGGCTATTCGGCACTTTTGATGTCCGAAAAGCTTTCTGAGGGCGGAAGTATTCTTACCTTAGAGCTTGACGAAAAGATGGCTGAGCGTGCAAGAAGAAATATAGAACGTGCCGGAAAGAGCGATGTTATAACGGTGCGTCATTGTGATGCGGTGGAAACTGTACCTACGCTGACGGGTGAATATGATTTAATTTTTTTAGACGGGCCTAAGGCACATTATATACATATGCTAAACGACTGCATCCGATTGCTTAAAAAGGGCGGAATGTTAATTGCCGACAATGTGCTTTATAAAGGTATGACCGCAGACCCCGAGCACGTAGTAAGACGTAAAATAACAATAGTAAAAAGACTGCGTCATTTTATCGCTGCCCAGATGCAAAGGGCAGAGCTTGAAACGGTGCTGTTGCCGCTTGGTGATGGTATGACGGTTGCGGTCAGGAAATAAGAGGAGATGTTTGCCAATGAATAAACCGGAGCTTTTAGCACCCGGCGGGAGCCTTGAAAAACTTAAAACCGCTATTGACTATGGTGCTGATGCCGTGTATATCGGAGGCGAGGCTTACAGTCTTAGGGTGGCGGCAGAAAATTTTTCCCTTGAAGAGATGATAGAGGGCGTTAAATACGCACACGACAGGGGTAAAAAGGTTTACCTTACAGCAAATATATTGCCGCATAACAGGGACATTGACGATTTTGAAAACTTTGTTTTAGGTATTAAGGATATAGGGTTTGATGCAGTGCTGGTTGCTGATTTGGGCATGTTTGATATTCTGCAAAAAACCGCTCCAGAGCTTCCTATTCATATAAGTACACAGGCTAACAATGTAAACTACCGCAGTGCAACCAAATGGTACGAGATGGGGGCTAAGAGGGTTGTTTTAGCACGTGAAATGAGCCTTGCCGAAATTGAAGAAATAAGGGCAAAAACACCACCCGAGCTCGAGATAGAGGCTTTTGTGCACGGCGCTATGTGTATATCTTATTCGGGCAGATGCCTGCTTTCCAATTATATGACCGCCCGTGACGCTAATCAGGGCGCTTGCGCACATCCGTGCAGATGGAACTATTCGTTGGTTGAAGAGACCAGACCGGGCGAATATATGCCTATATTCGAAAATGAGCGTGGTACGTTTATATTTAATTCGAAGGATTTGTGTATGATAGCGCATATTCCTGAGCTTGTAAAGAGCGGTATTTCCAGCTTTAAGCTTGAGGGCAGAGTAAAAACTGCGTATTATCTTGCAACGGTGGTAAAGGCATACCGAGAGGAGATTGACCGTTATTTTGAAAATCCCGAGAGGTATGTATTTGACGAAAAACAGCTTGCCGAGCTTTGCAAGGTAAGCCACCGCCCATATTATACAGGCTTCTATTTCGGCAAGCCTGACAAAAATGCACAGGTTTATACCGATAGCTCGTATATACGTGACTATGACCTTGTTGGTATGGTTACAGACTATGATGAGGAAAATAAAATGCTCACCATCACACAGCGAAATCGCTTTTTTGCGGGTGATGAGGTAGAGATAATAGAGCCGAAAAAGCCGTTTACTACACTTGTTGTAGAGAATTTGCAGGACGAGAATGGTGAGCCGATAGAGGTTGCAAACCACGCCGAAATGACGGTAAAATTCCACTCTCAAGATAAAATTGCAGTCGGTGCAATGGTACGAAAACGCCGAGAATAAAAATTTTTCAAAAAATTAGAAAAAAGGTCTTGCAATTTTAATTAACTTGTGTTAGAATAATTGGGTATTATGTATTATTTACTCGGAGGTGAACAAAATGCCTAACATCAAATCTGCAAAGAAGCGTGTATTGGTTATCAAGAAGAAGACTTTGATTAACCAGATGCACAAGACTGCACTCAGAACTGCTGTAAAGAAGTTTGAGGCTGCTGTCGAGGCAAACGATAAGGAGAATGTAAACGCTCTTTATAACAATGCTGTTAAGAAGCTCGACCAGAGCGTAAAGCAGGGCATTCTGCACAAGAACAATGCTGCAAGAAAGAAGTCGCAGCTTGCTTTGAAGCTTGCAAAGATGGCGTAAAGCATTTACAGAGCCGCATTTTTAGCGGCTCTGTTTTTTTCTTTCAATTGAGAATAATTGACTTTTTAGTAAAAATTAGTATAATATACTTGACAATAATATATAAAGGTAGTATAATCACTTTAGTGATTTAGCAAAGTAAAGCGGAAAGGATTTTATATATGGCACAATGGAACAGACATACACCTACAGGGGTATGCGATATATTGCCCGACGAGTGTGCGGCTAAAAAGGAGATTGAGTCAACTATATGGACGGTGCTTGCATCAATGGGTTACCGTGAGGTCGAGCTGCCCACATTTGAATATTATGATGTATTTGCCGAGTCGGGCGGACAGATTTCGCAGGAGAATATGTTTAAGTTCTTTGACGAAAAGGGGAGAATACTCACCTTAAGACCCGATATAACAACCTCAATTGCTCGCATGGCAGCGACTAAAGAGGATTTATCGGTACTACCTAAAAGATACTGCTATACGGGTAATGTTTTTCGTGCGGAAGAAACTCAGGGGGCAAGACAAAGAGAGTTTACACAGGCGGGTATTGAGCTTATCGGCTCATATACGCCAGAAGCTGATGCCGAGGTTATTTCAGCTGCCATAGAGTCTGTACTTGCTATCGGCATTGACGAGTTTTCGATGGAGATAGGTCAGGTGGCATTCTTTAACGGACTTGTCGAGCAGGCAGGTCTTAGTGCTGATGCAACCGAAAGATTGAGAGAAAGAATAGACTCTAAAGACTCTTTGGGTATTCGTGAGCTTGTGTCAGAGCTTGATATTGGTGATGATATTAAAAAGCTTCTTTCCGAGCTGCCGTCCCTTTTTGGAGGAAGCGAGGTTTTGGACCGTGCCGATGTTGAGGGCTTAAACGCTACGTCAAAGGCGGCACTTGATAATATTAGAAGAATATTTAATCTTCTTACACTCTACGGCTTTGAAAAGTATATTTCGATAGATTTGGGTATGCTCCAGAGTATTGACTATTATACAGGTACTATTTTCAAATGCTATACCCACGGTGTAGGCTTTCCTATATGTGCGGGCGGCAGATATGATAATCTTCTCGGGCATTTTGGCGTCAAGGCGGGCGCAGTGGGTGCTGCATTTGGAATAAATCGCATAATGGCGGCATTGCGCTCAAAAGGTGCACAGCACAGCAATACTCTAAGTGCAAGTGTAATCTTCCCAGAGAAGAATGCAGAGGGTATTGCGTATGACCTTGCATACACGCTTCGGTTAAACGGCTGCTTGGTAGAGCAGTATATCGGCGACGGCGACTATCTCGATTGTGAAAAATACGCAATATCAACTGGTGCTGGCTGCATGATGCGCGTTCATTCTGACGGTAAGGTGCAAATTAAGGACTTTATCAAGAATGAAATTACCGAAACCACTGCACAGGAGTTTTTGGGCTATTATGACGATGACGATTGTGATTGCGGCTGTGGCGAGCATCATCACGATTGCGATTGCGGGCATCATCACTAAACGGAAGGACTTTAACTGATATGAAATATTTAACCGTAGCCTTGGCAAAGGGCAGACTTGCAGAGCTTGCGATGGATATGTTTACAGATATTGGAATGGACTGTTCCGAAATGAAAGAAAAATCACGCAAGCTCATATTCACAGATGAAAAGAATAAAATGAAGTTTATACTCGTAAAAGCGTCAGATGTTCCGACTTATGTAGAATACGGCGCAGCTGATATAGGTATTGTCGGTAAGGATACTCTTTTGGAGGAGGGCAGAAACCTCTACGAGATGATAAACTTAGGCTTCGGCAAATGCAGAATGTGCGTCTGCGGAAAGCCTGAGATGAAGGATAAGATGTTCTCGGTGAATAACCTCAAGGTCGCATCAAAATATCCGCATATTGCCGAGCAGTTCTTCAGGGATGAAAAGGGCCAGACGATTGAGCTTATTAAGCTCAACGGCTCGGTTGAGCTTGCACCGCTTGTAGGCTTGTCGGACGTTATCGTAGATATAGTAGAAAGCGGCAAAACTCTTGAGGAAAACGGACTTGAGGTGCTCTATGAGGTATGTCCTCTGTCAGCTTGGTTTGTTGTAAACAGAGTGAGTATGAAGATGCACACCGACAGAATTATGAAAATAGTAGAAGGCTTCAGGGAGAGGATTAAGGAATGAAAATTTATCCTGCAATAGATATCAAGGATGGAAACTGCGTCAGACTATTAAAGGGAAGATTTGACCAGGTAACCGTCTATGGCGATAACCCCGCCGAAATGGCTCTTAAATGGGAAAAGGAAGGCGGCGAGTTTATTCACGTTGTCGACCTTGACGGTGCCAAACACGGTCACGGCGTAAACGCTGCAATTATTACCGAAATTTGTAAGAGTGTAAATGTCCCAGTGCAAACGGGCGGCGGTATACGCACTATGGAAGATATCGAGAAGAAACTTGCCTTAGGAGTCAGCCGTGTCATAATAGGAACATCTGCCGTAAAAGATGAGGATTTCGTGCGTAATGCGGTTGAAAGATATGGTGACAAAATAGTAATAGGCATCGATGCCAAGGACGGCAAGGTTGCAGTTGAAGGCTGGGAAGAGGTATCCGAGTTTGGTGCAGTAGAGTTTGCCAAGAAAATGGAATCACTCGGCGTAAAAACTGTAATCTATACCGATATTGCTACAGACGGGACTCTTGCAGGTCCTAATATTGCGGCAATGCGTGAAATGGTGGAAAATGTATCGCTTGATGTTATCGCATCGGGCGGTGTGGGAAACATTGAGCATATTAAAGCACTTATCCCGACAGGCGTCGAGGGTGTAATCGTGGGCAAGGCGCTGTATACCGACAGTGTAAAGCTTGCTGATGCGATAAATGTGTGCAAATAGAAAGGATTATAAAAATGGAAGAGCATTTGAAGATGATAAAATTTGATGATAAAGGACTTGTGCCTGCGGTAGTGCAGGATAATGTAACAAAGAAAGTCCTGATGGTTGCTTATATGAACGAGGAAAGTCTTAAAATGACTCTCGAAACCAAAAAAGCGACATTCTATTCAAGAAGCAGAAACGAGCTTTGGGTTAAAGGTGAAACCAGCGGCAACTATATGAATGTTGATTCGGTAGATGTTGACTGCGATGCGGATTGCCTGCTTGTGTCGGTTAATCCCGACGGCCCTGCCTGTCATACAGGGAAAGAAACTTGTTTCTATCGCAGATTTGACGGTGATAAACTTGTGGACTGCCCTGCCCAAAGCGGTGCAGATATTCTCCCAAGACTGCAGGCTGTTGCTGAGGACAGAAAAAAGAATCCGCAGGAGGGCAGCTATACCAACTACCTCTTCGATAAGGGCGAAGATAAGATTCTTAAAAAGGTCGGCGAGGAGGCTGCCGAGGTTGTAATTGCAGGCAAAAACAGAAATAAGTCAGAAATTCAGTACGAGGTTGCGGACCTTTTGTATCATATGACGGTTATGCTCGTTGATAACGGTATGAGCTGGCAGGACATCTTTGACGAGCTTGAAAAAAGACGATGACGGGCGTAATAGATATCGGCTCAAACACCATCCGTGCGGTTGTCTATGATGATGAAATGCAGGAGATATTTAATCAGTCTGTGGTGTCAAAATTGTTCGACTATACTGCTGATGCAATATTGACAACTGCGGGCATTATATGGCTCTCAAATGTAGTAGGGACACTAAAGGTTATGACAGAGCAACAGGGAGTAACCCCCGTTGCGTTTGCTACGTCTGCATTTCGTGATTTGAATAACGCCGGTGAGGTTGCGGAGTATATAAAGGAATATACAGGCGTAGGTATACAAATTCTATCAGGTGAAGATGAGGCGGAATGCGACTTTGTAAGCCTGAAAGCGCAGGTTGATATAAGTACAGGTATTGGTGTTGACCTTGGTGGCGGCAGCTGCCAGATTTTCAGCTTTGATGATGGTAAATTGACCGACAGTCTATCACTAAAGCTGGGCGTAAAACGCCTGAAAAATGAGTTTGTTTCGGGAACAATAGCTGATACACAAGAGCTTGAAAATGTATACAGACACGTTAAAAAGTCGTTGCCGAAATTAAAACAAACCGATTGCATTTACATATTCGGTGGCTCGGCAAGAGCGATGCTCGGATTGAAAGAACATACTTTTGGTGATGGAAATGATATTACGATAGAGCAACTTGCAGATATGACGGAATTTTCCGAACAAACACTTCGCGAAATTACGGGCAAACGCTTTGACACGGTGGGTATAGCTGTTGCGGTAATCAAAGCAATAGCCGACTGTGCCGATGCAAAGGCAATTAAAGTTGTAAATTGCAGTGTGCGAGAGGGCTTTATAATCAAATATGTAAAGTAAAAAGGTGCAGGAAACTGCACTTTTTTTGTATAAAAATGTATAGATATTGGAAAAAATAAAAAAAGTTAAAAAAATTCGAAAAAAAGTGTTGACAAAGGGTAATGGATGTGGTAATATAATAAAGCTGTCGCCGCTGGCGGCAGTATGTACCTTGAAAAATGAACAGTGCAGAGTTCTTGTCAAGCATACACAAAGTGTATGTATAAAAGAAACTTGAGTTTTTTATGACAGAAATTCGGATGTAAATGACGAAATTAGTCAGCGTGCTAAAAAAGC
>JAZRPK010000067.1:0-14151 GCA_045649145.1 Clostridia bacterium | reverse complement strand
TTACCATTATCATCTTTATGTAGCTTATATAATCCCCTAGGGTCAACAAACATCACAGGGTTATTTTCACAGTACACATACCAATTAAACCCGTCTCTTATCGGGTCTTCGGTAAGGAAACGTCCTATTTCGGTGTCATAGTACCTGTTACGCAGGTAGATTAGTCCGTTTGAGTTATCATAAAACTCTCCTGCATAACGGAACAGGTTGGTATCGTTTGCATTGGTGCTTAATTGATTACCAAACGCATCATACCTGTAGCTTCTGGTTATGCTTCCTGTTTCGTCTGCAAGTCCTACAACGTCTCCGTGTCCGTTTTTGATATACTCCGTCATCTTTCTCGTTGTCCAATTTGTTTTATCGAACTTCTCCGACATCGTTATTCCGGTCATATCATATACATAGTATTCATAATAGAGCTTGTCTTTATCTTTCCAACGTCTTCCTACAAGATTTTCCCCGTCCCAGACATAAAACGTTTCCTCTCCGTTTACTCTTTCTCGGCTTATTAACCCGTCTGCATTGTAGTTGTATTCGGTTACACTTGTTCCTGTATATGACTTTTTCAGTCTGTTTCGGTCATCGTAATCGTACAGCTTATAGCTTCCGTTATCCTGTCCTGATATTCCTATACTTACACTTAGCTCCTGTGTTACTATCGGTATATCGTAGGTTATCTGCGATGTCAGGTTTCCGTTTTTGTCATAGCTGTATTCTTCTACTACTTCTTCTGTTGTTGACTCTCTTGATGTCTTAAGACGGTTATTTGCATCATATGTATACAAATATGTTACTCCGTTTGCGGTCATTAACGTTCTGTTTCCGCTTGCATCATATTCGTAGCTGTAGCTTTTTCCGTTTGAGTGCACTTCCTCTGTAAGCCTTCCCAGATAATCATACGCATATGTTTTTCCTATACCGTTTTGTTCGGTATCGGTTATTCTGTTTCCGTCTACAGTATAGCCGTACGTATATTTGCGTAGTACATTATCTCCGCTTTTGCTTTCCAGCTCTGTAATTACTCCTGCGTTGTTATACGTGTAATTAGTTTCTATTCCTCCTCCCTGCTTTTTTGTCAGGTTCGAGTTGGCATCATATTCGTATGAACACCTTTGGGGACGTGCCTGTTTTTGCAAGTTTTGATTCTTCTTTATTTTGCATTAGTAATAATCCCCCTTGATATTCCGGTGGCACGTTCAAGTTGACCGATTGTCATACCTTCTTCTCTTAATTTTGCTAAAATTTGATTACGTTCTATTCGGGACAATTTCGAAATGTTTTCTGGTTCCATATCTGAAATTCTTTCAATTTTTCTACTGATTTGATCTGGCGTTAACTTTTTGTTATTTGTAATATCAAAATTTATTGTTTCGACAATTTGGTTCATCTCGCTAAAAGAACTTATTGCTTCTTCTCTTTCTAATGATATCATATCCAATGTAAAGGATATGTCCGTCAAAGTATTTGTTCCATTAGTTATGTAATCGTTGTAACTGCTCCATTTATATTCATTAACTCTTTTGCACATCTTTGCACGAACCGGATTCTGGTGTATATATCTAACAAGTGCAAAATAATATTTCTCATTTTCTATAGGTTCGCTTTTATACCTGTTTCCAATCAAACTACCACTTCGATGATATTTTCTGTTGAACCAGCAGACATATGTAGTTAATAATTTGTGCATTACTTTCTTAATGTCACCTGTTTCTTTTTCTTTTAGAAATATATGGACATGGTTTGTCATTAAACAGTATGCATATATTTGTATACTCTCATGCTTTTTCATATTCGTAAATATTTCAAGCATCTTTCGGTAATCGTCTTCTTCTTCAAAAATGTTCATATGATTTATCCCCCTAAATATCACATGATACATTCCTGTTAAACTTAGCACTCGTGGTGGTCTGCTCATCTTTCACACCTCATTTTATACTTTTCAATTCATTCTATCATATATAAAGTAGCGCCGTCAACAAAAACTTGCAAAAACAGGCACGTCCCTTTTTAACTTTAACATATTAATATTTATAAAAGCGGATCAATTATGATCCGCCTTCTCCCTCACAAATCCTGCAAGTCCGCTGACGACAGGTCATTTTCGATATTATCTCTGGCAAGGTCTGTATCAATTACAGGGTATGCCGAGGATATCGGTCTTTCCTTTATTATTTCAGATGCTTTTTGCACCTTTTCATTTTTGTCCCTTTCTTCGTTTTTCATAAAAGCACCTCATTCTTTTTCCTGTTTGCAAGTTACAAAAACTCTCGTATATCAATCGCGAGCTGTTCCTCAAGATTTATCAGGCGTTTAGCAATATCCTTTGACACTTCATCTGCACCTTCATATTGGTTCAGATACTCATTGAGAGATTTGACACCCATATTACAGCCGTCGGTCATAAGGTTAGCTATAGTAGAGTCCGATTCATCAAGCGCCATCTTAAATTTTGTTTTCATCCATGACATTCCCTTAGCCATAGGCGCTGGGTCTTTACCCAAATCCTCGTATTTGTCCAATAGCTTTTGTATTTCACTGTCAAGCTTATCGTGCTCATCCTTGCACACAGAAAGCAGTTTTCTTAACTTTTCATCTTGTACGTAGTCCAAGACATCATCTATCGATGATACTCCCATCTTTACACCCGCATCACATTCTCTTAAGAGTTTTATTGTATCAGGTTCAATCATACCTACATCTCCCTTTCGTTATTATAGTATAATTCTTCCCTGTTTTTCTGTTAACAATTCATTAAATTTTATGTTAGGGTTCTCGCCCCTTTGTTCATCAAAAAAACTGAAAGACACCTTCGGTATCTTTCAGTTTTTGGTACACCATCAGGGACTCGAACCCTGGACACCCTGATTAAGAGTCAGGTGCTCTACCAACTGAGCTAATGGTGCATATTCATTTGTCGCAGTCAACGGATAATATATTACCACACATTACTAAACTTGTCAACACTTTTTTCTAACTTTTTTCAAAAAAATCTAATTTTTTATACAAAGGTATGGGGATATTATTCCCCATACCCTTATAATTATTAGTTCTTAGTTAAAATTTTTGCCCTCTCAAGAGCCTCATCAATATTGGCACAGAAGTTTTCACTTCCTATTTCATCATACATACCCGATTTTTCAAAAGCCTTCATCGGCTGTTCGTTAACGTGTGACATAATAAGCGTTATATTCTTCTTGCGGCAGGCTTTTATTATTCTGTTAAAGCTATGAAGTCCTGTTGCATCAATAGCGGGAACGCCTCTCATTCTGATTATAACAGCGCCCTTTTTCGCATTTCTTACAAGCTCTGCAATTTTATCAGCCGCACCAAAGAACACCGGACCTGTTATCTCGTAAACAATCGTATGCTCAGGAATCTTCTTAAATCTGATATCTGTTGCTTCTTCATCGCTAACCCAGCTATGAACGTCTGTAACATCTGCCATTCTCTTCATAAACATCACAGTTGCAAGCACAAAGCCGACAATAATCGCAACAACCAAATCAAACACCACAGTCAGCAGGAATGTCACAACCAAAACAAGAATATCACTCTTTGGCATAGTCTTTACTATCGCCGTAAATTCACGCCATTCGCTCATATTATACGCAACCACAAACAAAATTGCAGCAATTACCGGCATAGGAATAATTGACGCATACGGCATCAATGATACAAGAACTACTAAAAGTACAACAGCGTGTACCATACCCGCAATCGGAGTTCTGCCGCCATTTTTGATATTAGCGGCTGTTCTAGCAATCGCACCTGTTGCAGGAATACCGCCAAAGAGTGCAGAGCAGATATTACCTGCACCCTGCGCTACAAGCTCCATATTAGAATTATGACGGCTGCCTATCATACCGTCAGCAACTACGCACGAGAGCAGTGATTCAACAGCCGCAAGCACAGCAATAGTAAACGCATCAGGTAACACAGCCGTTACAGTTCCCAGAGAAAATTCGGGCAACGAAAATTTCGGCAACGCACTCGAAATCTGATACAAATCTCCGATTGTAAGCACGTTCATATCAAATATTTTAACAGCCGCAGAGCAGACAACAATAGCAATAATTGACGGCGGTACCTTCTTCAAAAACCTTGGCACAACTATCATAATTGCAAGTGCAAGAAGTCCAATTAAAGCAGCCTGCCAATTAAGTGTATCAATACATTTTACAACCTCAGCCGCCTTTTCCATAGTTTCAACGGGTGCGTGCGTAAATGTAAGTCCTAAAAAATCCTTAATCTGACCTATTGCAATCGTAACGGCTATACCCGATGTAAAGCCAACTGTAATTGTTCTTGGAATATATTTAATCAAACTGCCAAAGCCCAAAAAGCCCATTACAAGTAAGATAATACCCGCCATAACAGTTGCAACTATCAGCCCGTCAAATCCGTTTACAGCAATAATACCTGCCACAATAGACGCAAATGCTGCCGTCGGTCCGGCAATCTGTACTCTGCTTCCGCCCAAAAATGAAATCACAAAACCTGCCACAATCGCAGTATATAGTCCCTGCTCAGGTCCAACGCCAGATGCAAGTGCCAAAGCAATCGAGAGCGGCAGGGCGATAATTGCCACGATTATTCCCGATATGATATCCTTTAATAACTGCTCCCTTGAATATGATTTCATACAAGAAAACAGTTTTGGCTTAAGTCCATTTAGTTTCATATGTACTCCTCCCCTTTTTCCAACGAATAATTTTATCACCAAAAATCGACAATGTCAATGATTGAAAAAGCCAAAAAAAGTTTGACCTGACGGCATAAATATGATATAATTAACTAACTGTATTGCAAGGAGCTGAAACAGAGTGAATACTCCTAATGAGATTATAAAAGTACAGCTTGAGGAGCTTTGGCCGATAATGGAGGAGCAGATAGCGTCGGGCGGAAGTGTACGTTTTTCTCCCAAGGGCACGAGTATGCTGCCTATGCTAAGGCAGAACATTGACTCGGTTGTTCTGGTAAAAGCATCCCAAAAGCTTAAAAAATATGACCTGCCGCTCTACCGCCGCAGTGACGGTCACTTTGTTCTGCACAGGGTTGTAGCAGTCAAAAAGGACAGCTATACAATGTGCGGTGACAATCAGTACGTAAGAGAACACGGCATAAGTCAAAATCAGATTCTTGCCATTGTAGAGGGTTTTTACCGAGATGATAAATATGTCAGTGTAAGTAATAAAAAGTACCTCTCCTACTGCAAAAAGCAGGTGGCGAAACAGCATTTCCGTTCTATTATTTTATCCATAAGACGTCTTATCGGAAAAATTCTCAGATTTTTAAGATTACGCAAGTAAAAAAAGGCTGATTTCCAGCCTTTTTTATTTATCAATTTCGGATAAAACCGCTATGCCTTCTTTAAGACTCTGTTGTACATCGAGTATCCTTTGGTTTTTCGAGCCTTTGAAATTAAGCTCGATACTCCTTTGTGCAAGAACGAATTTTCCGTCTACAAGCAAATCAAGCTTCTCCAGTAGCTCGTACCATCCGTTTTCGGCATTTGCACCCTTTAAGAGCTCTTCAAAGGTATATCCTGTATATGCCATAATATTGAGTCCCGTCTCACGTACGGCTGTAGCAATAACCGCAAGCGGCTTTGCCTGCAAAAACGGCTCCCCGCCCGAAAATGTCACTCCATCCAGAAGGGGATTTGCCTTTATCTTTTCTATTATAGTTTTACATTCCTCGAAATACCCGCCGTTAAAGTCGTGGGACTCCGGGTTATGACAACCCTCACAATTATGCGGGCAGCCTTGCGTAAATACCGCAAACCTCAGCCCCGGTCCGTCAACTATCGAATCGTCTGCCAGACCAAAAAGTCTAAGCTGCATATTATCTTGCACCTCTTTTAATTTCGTAAATTTCTTGAGCTATCAAGGCAAAATCCTCAAGTGCAAGTGTTTCGCCACGCACAGTTTCGGAAAAGCCGCATTTTTTTATTACCTCGATTATCGTTTGTTTGTCAAGTCCCAATCCGCCAGAGAGGCCGTTTGCGAGAGTTTTTCGTCTTTGACCAAATGATGCACGTATAATCTTAAATAGGAGTTCCTCATCCTCAACCTTAACTCTCGGCTCTTTGAGCATTCTTAGTCTTAATACCGCCGAATCAACCTTTGGCGGCGGATAAAAGCTGCCTGCGGGGACAGTACATATAATCTCCGGCTCGGCAAAATATTGGCAAAAAAGGCTGATTGCACCTACATCTCTGCTCTTTTTGGCGGCGATGCGTTCTGCCACCTCTTTTTGCACCATAAATACCATATTTTTAACAGGCAGTCTAAGCTCTAACAGACGTGTTATAATCGGAGTTGTAATATAATACGGAAGATTTGCCGCAATGCTTATCTTCCCACTACCAAACTTCTCGCCAATTAGCTCGGTAATATCCGTCTTTAATATATCACGGTTTATGATTTCTACATTATCAAACTCGCTAAGCGTGGTATCAAGTACAGGCAGTAGCCTTTCGTCAACCTCGACCGCAACCACCTTTTTCCCCGTTTGGGCAAGTGCATATGTCAAAACACCAAAACCGGGTCCTATCTCAAGTACCCCATTTTCAATCTCAGCCGCCGCAACCGTTTTGTCTAAAACAGTGCTGTCGGTCAAAAAATTCTGCCCGAGTCCTTTCTTAAAGACAAACCCAAACCGTGCGGCAATATCTTTAATTGTCTTTACTGATGTTAAATCCATCTGTTTTAATCCTCTCAAAATTAATCGGCGGCATTCTTATGTTCATCAAAGTTTTCGGTAAAGATATGACTGCCGTCCGTTTTGGCAGAATCTACACGATAGTAGTAATAGTTATGTTTTTCGGGCTTTGCCGCCGCCTCAATCGACCTGATGCCCGGCGAGCATATAGGCCCTATCGGAAGTCCTGTGTATTTATAAGTATTATACGGAGAATCTACCTCCAAATCTCTGTAGAGCACTCTGTCAACGTTATACATTCCGTCAGAAATAGCATACACAACACTTGCATCTATCTGCAATCTCATACCCTTTGCGATACGGTTTTTGATTACACCTGCTATGGTCTCACGTTCCGAATCAACCTTCGCCTCACGCTCTACAAGCGATGCAAGCGTCATTGTTTCATATAAATCAGCATTGCTTATTCCTGCCTTTTTTATCTGTCTTTGAAACTCTGCAAGCATCATATTTATGATTTCAGTTGCCGTCATATCCTTAGAAAATTCATAAGTCGACGGGAACAAAAATCCCTGCAGCCTATATTTAATGCCCTCATCATCGGGAATTGCAGAAAGAAAATCATACTCGTAATCCATCAAAAGCGCTGCATACAACTCATCGGAACGCGAGAGTCCGCTATCTGAAAGTCTTTCAATAATTCTCTCAAGAGAATAGCCCTCGGGTATTGTAACGGTAACCGCATTTTTGCGAGAACCGCCCTTGGCTAACACTTCTATAATTTCCTCGTGGCTTATACCACGTTCGATTTCATACACGCCAAACCTAAGGCTGTTGGCATAGTCAGATTTTTTCAAATCCTTCAAAAACCTGCGTGTACTTTTGATAAGTCCGTTCTCCTCAAGGGTATTGGCAATAGCTGTTGCGGTGCTGCCCTCTTTAACCTCGATTTCAATAACCGTGCCGTCCTTGGGAATACGGTTTGAAAAATTGTATACAAACGCTCCGCAAATTACAGCAAATATAAGTATGGCAACTACGGCTATACTTCTTCTGCGGCGCTGTTTTTGGCGTTCTTCCCGCCTTTGTCTTATCTGCCCGATATCATACAGATTTTCGTTTTCCATAACACTCACCTCTTAGAGCACAAATTCAAATTCGAGGTCGCCTATTCTGACCAAATCGTTCTCTTTTATACCTTCCTCCAAAAGGGCATCTATTACGCCCCTTGTCCTGAGTGCACGCTGGAAGAACTGCAGACTTTCATCATCGGAGAAGTTAACGCTGCCGCCGACAGCCTCAATCCAGCTACCTGAGATAACATAAACCCCGTCCTCTTTAGTGATTTCAAAGCCTCTATCGTTAAGGTCGATAACTGCTGTCTCCTCCAAGTCAAGCTCAGGCTCAAACACCTTAACAGGCGGCAGCTTTGAAAGCTCTTTGTATGCGTATTTCATAAGCTCTCTTACGCCCTGACCTGTTGCAGCCGATATTTCAAATACCGCATAGCCTCTTTCCTTCATTTCGGCAAGGAAGCCTTCGTAAGCCTCTGTATCCTGAATTATGTCCGTCTTGTTGGCAGCTACAATCTGCGGACGATTTTCAAGCTCTAAATCATACCTTGAAAGCTCGCTGTTTATAATGTCAAAGTCCTCCACAGGATTTCTGCCCTCAATGGAGGATACGTCTACAACGTGAATTAAAAGCCTTGTTCTTTCGATATGTCTTAAAAACTCGTGTCCCAAGCCGACACCCTCGCTTGCACCTTCTATGATGCCCGGAATATCCGCAAGCACAAAGCTCATACCCTCGCCCATATCAACTACGCCGAGATTTGGGGTAAGAGTTGTAAAGTGATAGTTAGCAATCTTTGGCTCTGCCTTGGTGGTCGCTGCAAGCAAGGTTGATTTTCCGACGTTAGGAAATCCGACAAGTCCCACATCTGCAATCATCTTAAGCTCAAGCATAACCTCACGCTCGATGCCCTTTTGACCGTTTTTGGCAAAGTTGGGGGCTTGTCTTGTTGAAGTGGAAAAATGCGAGTTACCCCAGCCGCCGTTGCCGCCCTTGATTATTATATAGTCCTTATCAGGCTCAGAAATGTCGGCGATTATCTTTCCGCTTTCGATATCCCTTACAAGTGTACCTATTGGTACGGGCAGAATAATATCCTCGCCGTTTTTGCCCTTGCAGTGCTTGCCCGAGCCGTCGGTGCCGTTTTGAGCAACGTACTTTCTCTTAAACTTAAAATCGGCAAGCGTGTTAATACCCGGCTCGGCACGCATAATTACACTGCCGCCCTTGCCGCCGTCACCACCGTCGGGGCCACCTGCCGCAATATACTTCTCACGCCTGAAGGAAATCGAGCCGTTACCGCCATTTCCCGCCTTAATTAAAATTTTCGCTTTATCTGTAAACATAATTTTTCTCCAATGTTATAAATTAATATCTAAATAATACCACAAAATTCCTCTATTTGCAAGCATATCAGTATTCTTTCCCTATTAAATTAAAAAAAACACTTGCAAAAGGTGAGAAAATGTGATAAAATGCTTTGGAAATCAAATATAAAGGCTATGAAGAAAGCAAGTAGCGCATACAACCCACAAGAGAGTAGCGGTCATCGGCTGTGAGCCGCTGCGGAAAGTGTATGGTCGGTGAAATTTCCTTTTGGAGCTGTGTCGGTGAAGCTTAATTGTGAGTAGTCGGCAACGCAATCGGCGGTGCGTAAGTCCGTCAGTAGTCTAAAGTGTCTGCTTTTTAGCAGGAATTTGGGTGGTACCGCGGAGTTTTCGCTTCGTCCCTTTTACAAGGGATGAAGCTTTTTTTATCCCGAAAATATCTAACATATTTTAAGGAGGAGTTTGAATTGAAAAACAAGCTTGCACAAATCAAAGAAGACGTCCTTGCACATCTTAAAGAAGCTGATGGGCTTGACGTACTGGAAAACATTCGTATTAAATATCTCGGTAAAAAAGGTGAGCTCACCGCCGTATTAAAGGGTATGGGCGCACTCTCTGCCGAAGAAAGACCTGTTATCGGTGCATTGGCAAATGAAATCCGTGCACTTTTAGAGCAGGAAATTGACTCTAAAAAAGCGGAGCTTTTGAAAAAGCAGACCGAGGAAAGACTTAAAAACGAGGTTATCGACGTTACAATGCCGGGCAAAAAACAGCCTGAGGGCAGTCTGCATCCTTTGACAAAGGTATTAGACGATATTAAGGATATTGCAATCGGTATGGGTTTTGAGATTGCAGAGGGTCCCGAGGTTGAGCTTGATTACTACAACTTTGAGGCTCTTAATATCCCGAAAAATCACCCTGCAAGAGATACTCAGGACACCTTCTATGTAAGTGATAATGTGGTTTTAAGAACTCAGACCTCGCCTATGCAGATACGTGTTATGGAGAACAAAAAGCCTCCTATCCGCATAATCGCACCTGGCAGAGTTTACCGCTCTGACGCAGTTGACGCTACGCACTCACCCGTGTTCCATCAGATAGAGGGCTTAGTGGTGGATAAGGGTATCACAATGGCTGACCTTAAGGGAACGCTTGACGCATTCATTAAGGCTCTTTACGGCAAGGAAACAAGAGTACGTTTCCGTCCGCATCATTTCCCCTTTACTGAGCCGTCTGCTGAAATGGACATCTCCTGCTATGTTTGTGGCGGAGAGGGCTGCCGTGTATGCAAAGGCGAGGGTTGGATAGAAATTCTCGGTTGCGGTATGGTACACCCCAAGGTGCTTAAAAACTGCGGCATTGACCCTGAGGTTTATTCCGGCTTTGCGTTCGGCTTTGGCTTGGAGCGTGTGGCTATGGGCAGATATGATATTGACGACCTGCGTCTTTTCTTCGAAAATGACACAAGGTTCTTAAAGCAGTTCTAAGGAGGGTTATCAAATGAAAGTACCAATGAGTTGGTTTAACGATTATACAGATATAAAAGGCATTTCGCCTAAGGAATACAACGATGCACTTACTATGTCAGGCTCTAAGGTTGAGGGCATAGAATTTTTAGGAAAAGACCTTGACAGAGTTGTTGCAGGCAAAATTGAAAGCGTTACTCCGCATCCCGACTCCGACCATCTGGTTATCTGTATGGTTAATGTCGGCGATGAGGTTTTGCAGATTGTAACAGGTGCGCCGAATGTTAAAGAGGGACAGATTGTTCCTGTTGCACTTGACGGCTCGACACTCCCTGGTGATGTACACATCAAAAAGGGCAAGCTTCGTGGTGTTGAGTCTAATGGTATGCTCTGCTCACACGACGAGATGGGTATTACAGTTTCAGACCTCGGCTATGAGCCTGAATACGGCATTTTAGTTCTACCCGAGGACACCGAAATCGGCATCGAAATGCGTGATTATTTCGGACTTAACGAGGATGTGGTTGAGTTTGAAATCACATCAAACCGACCCGACTGCTTTAGCGTAATAGGTCTTGCAAGAGAAACGGCAGTTACCTTCGATAAGCCGTTTAATGTCCCCACTCCTACCTACAGCGAAAATAGTGAAAATATAGAGGATTTCATCTCTGTCGAGGTTAAAAATCCCGACAAATGTCTCCGCTACAGTGCCAAGATGGTCAAGAATGTCAAAATAGGTCCGAGTCCTAAATGGCTTTCGAGCAGACTTCGTGCCTCAGGTGTACGTTCTATAAACAACATTGTTGACATTACAAACTATCTGCTTTTGGAGTATGGTCAGCCGATGCACGCATTTGATTTGCGTGACCTTGTAGGCGGCAAAATAATTGTTCGTGACGCTCTCGATAGCGAAAAGATTAAGACACTTGACGAGCAGGAGAGAGTCCTCTCCTCAAATGACCTTGTAATTGCAGATGCCGAAAGAGCTGTTGCGATTGCGGGTGTTATGGGTGGCTTTAACTCTGAGGTTAAAGAGGATACAACCTGTGTTGTATTCGAGTCTGCTACCTTTGACGGCGCAAGCGTAAGACAGACTGCACAACGTGCAGGTCTTAGAACCGAAGCATCTTCACGTTATGAAAAAGGACTTGATGCTAACAATACCGTACCCGCTTTAGAGCGTGCGTGTCAGTTGGTTGAAATGCTCGGTTGCGGCGAGGTTGTAGGCGGAATGATTGATATGAAGGGAAATATCAAGCCGCTTATAACACTAAATCTTCGTCCCGAAAAGATTAACGCGTTTTTGGGAACAGATATACCAACAGCCGATATGATTTCGACTCTTACAAAGCTCGGCTTTGAGGTTGACGAAAAGGCAATGACTGTAACTGCACCCTCATTCCGCCCTGATATCGAGGCAGAGGCTGATGTTGCGGAGGAAATAGCACGTTTTTACGGCTATGACAAGATACCGACAACCTTGCTCTCGGGCGAGGCTACTGTCGGCGGCAAGACTCCCCTGCAGAAGCTACGTGACAAAATCAATCACTGCCTTGTAGGCTCAGGTATGAGCGAGATTTATACCTACACCTTTACATCGCCGTCCTCTCTTGATAAAATCCGTATCCCCGAGGATAGCGAGCTTAGAAAAACAGTTAAAATTACCAACCCATTAGGCGAGGATACCTCGATAATGAGAACAACCACCATTGCATCTATGCTGGATATCCTTTCCTATAACTTCAGCCACAGAAACGAAAATGTGCGTCTGTTTGAAATCGGAAAGATATATCTTCCCAAGGGCGATGTTCTGCCCGAGGAGCCTGAGAAAGTTACATTGGGACTTTACGGCGATTGCGATTTCTATACATTAAAAGGCATCGTGGAGAAGCTTTTGTCCACACTCGGCATCAAGGATGCAGAATATACAGCCGAAACCGAAAACCCGACCTTCCATCCCGGAAGATGTGCGGCTCTTTCATTAGGCGGTAATGCTTGCGGTGTACTTGGCGAAATCCATCCCGACGTACTCTCTACCTACGAGATTGATACACCCTGCTATGTGGCAGAGCTTGACCTTGCTGCAATTGCGGCTGCATCAAGCGATTCAGTTAAATATAAGCAGCTACCACGTTTCCCTGCCGCAGAGCGTGATATTGCACTTTTGGTTGATAAGAACGTTGCTGTTGCAGAGCTTGAAAAGACAATCAAAAAGGCCGCAGGAGAAATCCTTGACAGCATTAAGCTCTTTGACGTATACGAGGGTGCGCAAATCCCCGACGGCAAAAAGAGCGTTGCATATGCTATCTTCTTCCGTGCTTCAGACCGCAGTCTTACCAACGAGGAAATCAATAAGGTATTTTCCAAGATTACCAAGGACCTCGAATACAAGAACTGCGCTGTCTTAAGATAAGAGAGGAACAAGATGGACTTTGTCGCAATAGATTTTGAAACGGCAACCTCTGTTCGTACAAGTGCGTGTTCTATCGGTGTCTGCGAGGTGAGCGCTGATAAGATTATTGCACGTCGCTCAATGCTTTTAAGGCCTGTACCCTTTGAATTTAACGAGTATAACGTCTTAATTCACGGCATCACACCCGATATGGTATTCGACAAGCCGACTATGAAAGATGCGTGGGAGTATATTAAGCCTCTGCTTGACGGAAAGCTTGTAGTTGCACACAATGCAAGCTTTGACATCAGCGTGCTTTTAAGTACATTGGACTATTTCGGTATAGAATATCCCACCTTTGACTATCTGTGCACAGTAAAGCTGTCGCAAAAGGCTTATCCTGACCTTGAGAGCCACAAACTAAATGCTCTTGCAGATGCGTTCGGGATTTGTTTCTCGCACCACGATGCCTGCGATGACGCATACGTGTGTGCAAAGGTCTTGATGAAAATTATCGAGGACTATAACATATCCTCATTATCCGAACTGGAGGAAAAATTTGATATCGGAATAGGCCATATTTACCCGGGATATAAAGAGCCTTGTACAAAAAACAGAAAAAAACGAGCAAAAAAGAGTCTGTAAATTACAGACTCTTTTTAATGTACTATTGCAGATGCAATCTGGTAAAACATAGTCGAAACAATCCACGCAACCACAAGCTGCAGGAGCAGTACACCAAAAGTAAAGCTTGCAGACTGCGACTCTCTTTTTATTGTTGCAATCGTCGCAATGCACGGCACGTACAAAAGGCAAAAAAGCATCATTGAATAGGCATTGATGCTGCCAAATCCAACCCCGCCAAGCGTTTCTTTAAGCAAGCTCATCCCTTGAGGCGATGCGACATTGCTTATCCCAAAAAGCACGCCCATACTCGAAACCACAACCTCTTTAGCAGCAATTCCCGACAGAAGTGCAACTGCTATCTGCCAAAACCCGAGTCCCAGAGGCTCAAGGAGCGGTGCTATCACTCTCCCTGCCACAGCAGCAAAGCTCTCGCCCATATTTTCTGTCATACCGTTTAAGTTGAAATTAAGTAAAAACCACACTATTACCGATGCAATAAATATGGTAGTTCCCGCCTTGGCAAGATAATCACAAATCTTTTCCCACACATATATAAACACCGTTTTTATACCCGGCATTTTATATTCTGGCAGTTCTATTA